>CAKTOT010000033.1 GCA_934590135.1 uncultured Muribaculaceae bacterium | reverse complement strand
AAATTAGGCTTTTCCTCTCCAAAAGTTGAGTTCTACAAAATGATTCATTAATTTTGCACTTGCCACTTGACTCTACATAAGCGGAAAAAAGGTCGGAATGTTTGGTGATTACGGAGAAAATGCGTACCTTTGCAGTCGCTTAACAGCACAACACAACTTACATAACACTTTACAAAACAACGTTTAATGGCAACAAAAATCAGACTGCAACGCCATGGTCGCAAGAACTATGCGTTCTATCCTATTGTTATCGCCGACAGCAGAGCACCACGAGATGGTCGATTCATTGAGCGAATTGGTTCGTACAACCCCAACACCAATCCCGCCACAATCACACTGAATTTCGAACGTGCTTTGTATTGGGTTAACACCGGCGCTCAACCCACCAACACCGTACGCAACATCCTGTCCAGCGAGGGCGTGATGCTGATGAAACACCTTCAGGGCGGCGTCAAGAAAGGCGCTTTCGACGAAGCCGAGGCTCAACGCCGCTTCGATGCCTGGAAGGCTGACAAGAGCAAGAAAATTGAAGCCGTAAAGACTTCGGAAGCCGACAAGAAGAAACAAGAGGCTCAGACACGTCTGGCCGAAGAAGAGGCCAAGAACAAAGCTAAGGCCGAAGCCGTAGCTAAGAAGAAAGCCGAAATCGCCGCTGCCAAGGCCGAAGCCGAGGCTGCTGCCGCTGCCGAAGCTGCCGCCCAAGAAGGCGAAGCCGAAGCTCCTGCCGCTGAAGCCGAAGCTCCCGCCGCCGAATAAGGCACGTCTCGAGCTCTAATCACTATAAAGCCCTCGGACATCCATGTCCGGGGGCTTTGTCTATGCCTATGGGAACGGTAGCATACATTACCCAAAACCATTTTGGCATCAGATTTGTTATATATAAATACGGTGTAGCAGAAACAAGCGCACCGCCTTTATCGCAACAATTAAGACATTCCACCTATGGACATACACAACACATCATACAGCAGCTCGGGTAAAGACACCGCAAAAAGAACTCTCGTAGTCATCGGAGGAGGATTTGCCGGGCTAAACCTCGTCAAGCGACTGGATAAACGACTATGGAACGTCATCGTCATCGACCGCTTCAATTTCCATAGCTTTCCACCGTTGTTCTATCAAGTGGCGTCAGCCGGATTGGACCCCGGTAGCATTAGCTTCCCATTGAGGCGCGAAATGCGTAGTCGAAAGCTTCGCGGCTGCTCTTTCCATCTGGGTGAAGTATCAGAGATAGACACACAGACCAAGATTGTACGCACCCAGTACGAAACCATACACTATGATACTCTGGTCATCGCCGCCGGCACCACCAACAACTTCTTCGGCAACGACACATTGCAACAACGCGTATATACGCTCAAATCCGTACCCGAAGCCATACGGTGTCGCAACGACATTTTGGCTAGGCTGGAGCGCGCATCTCTGGAGTCGGACGCCGACAAGCGGCGCCGTCTGTTGTCATTTGCAATAATCGGAGGTGGTCCGGCCGGCGTCGAAATAGCCGGAGCCATAGGCGAGATGAAACGCTACATTCTGCGGCGCGAGTACCCCGGCATAAGCATCGATGACGTGAAAGTGACACTCATTGAGGGCACCGGACGACTGCTGCAAGCTATGGGCGAACAATCCTCGGCACACGCCCTCGAGTATATGGATCACTTGATGGTGGATGTACGCCTTAACACATTGGTCAAGAGTTATGAAAACAATACCATAACATTCACCGACGGGACGCAGATGTACAGCGAAATGGTAATCTGGACCGCCGGCGTCAAAGGCATACCATTCTCATTTGTCGGCACACAACCACAGATGGCTCGTGGCGGACGTTTCGAGGTAGACGAATTCAACCGCGTATCCGGACTGCAGGACGTCTTCGCCATCGGCGACATTGCATCGCACAGTGACGAGCGCTATCCGCACGGGTGCCCGCAAGTAGCGCAAGTGGCCATACAGCAAGGCATCAACTTAGCGCACAACCTCGGCAAAGAAGCCGCACGCCGACGCCCTTTTGTATACAAAGACAAGGGAAGTATGGCTACGGTCGGACGCAACCGAGCCGTCGTCGACCTACCTCGTCCCAGGATGCACATCTACGGCCGTCCCGCATGGATAGCTTGGATGGCAATCCACCTATTGTCGCTGCTGGGAATGCGCAACAAAATCTCCGTATTCATCAATTGGGTTTGGGGCTACTTCACCTACTCATCCGGCCTGCGACTGCTCATCCTCCCCACGCGCTTCCCCCTCCGCCAACGCTGGGCTCCTTTGGACAATCACAACAGCCACAAGTGAACCACTATTTTGCAGCAAAGAAGTAAAAGAGGAATAATCCTAAACTACACTATAGAAAATCAAATGAGTTCTCCGGCGGCATTCAATTTACACATCAATTCATATTGTCCCAAGACACTTTCGTAGCTGTGGAATAAAATTCGCCCTTTCATCTCGCGAAAGGCAGTACGGTCCAGCACTTTTTCAAATTGCTCTTTTCGACTCCGTGGCGCAACGATAAAAAAGCGGCTATAGAAATCCTGTAAATCACAGAATTTAGCAACGGAATTCTGTATATCGGTAGAGTGTTCCACTTCGAAAAAACTGTCCGGCATCTTACGGTCATTAAACCATATTGCATCCACCGTTTTAGCCCTATCGGTAATACGTTCATACGAGAATTGGGGTATCTGAATCGTCGAGCAAACATCCTTCAAAGGCCGTTCAAGAAACCTCCGATTCTGATCCTGTGCAGGGACATAGGTCGTGAAGTGCTTCATATTGCCAATCTCAATAATCAGGCCCTGAAAATAACTATGCGTAAACTTTTCCTCGCTTTTTGCGTCCTTAGACTGTATATCGAATTTGCGCATAACCTCTGCTCGGCACTCTTCCAAAGCCCATAATCCCGGTTGTACTCTGAAAATCTCCTTGGTTTGCTGTACAATTCTTCGTATAGACTCATTTGGGGTCTTAGTCGGCCACGACCGAGTATCTACCATTCGATACAAATTGCCAAGCGTGGCATATCCGCCTTCTTACGCAATACGTCTACAACTTGTTGTGCCTGAGTAAGCTTCTTCTGCGTCATAATCTTTTATTAAAATAACCGTATACAATTTCCAAGCTAAGTATTTCAAAAGCTGAGCATTATCTGCCGAAGAAGGCATTGATGGATGATATGGGGAGAGTGTACATAACGACAAGGCCGTCCGGAGTATAGCCGGGAGCCGGCAGGCGGAAAAGGTCGCTGAGTATTCGTTCCATTTCGTCTTCGCTCAGAGGCTGACGTGCTTCTATGGCCGATGTGTGAGCCATGGCAAGAGCAAGGCGTCGTTGTATGTCGGCACCTGCGCTTTCTACACCACCGCTTTCGGCTATCTGCCGGATGATGGAGACAAGATTTTCGGCCGCGCTGATACCATTGAGGGCGGCCGGGGCAGCCGAAATATTCCAGTGTGTTGCATCCTTTTTATTGATACGGAAACCCAGACGTTCCAACTCGGGTAATATCTCAGAGGCCATAGGCGAGGCGGCGCAATCGATTTCGGCTTCTTCCTCAAAGAGTAACTGCTGGGACGGCAGTGTGCCCTGCCCCAAACCATTGATATAGCGGTCAAACAATATCGCAATATGGGCACGGCGAGCATCTACTATCAGCAGTCCCTCCTTGTTTTCACACAAAATGTAACGGTTGTCAAAATGCATCAACCGTTTATGCGTATGGTTCGAGGCTTCACCGGTCGGTTCTGTCCCAAGCTCTATGGTGGTCTGTGTAGCGGATGCAGAAGTCTCTTCCAACGGTATTCCGCCATCGTTGAAACGCTGATAAAGTTTTTCCCAATCTCGGTTGAGTGACGAGCTTCGTTCTGTATAACGACCTCCGCCCGCATAGTCTCCGTGATATATACCGGATACAGGTGCATCCGGCATCGAAGTAGCAAACGGATTATAATTCGGGTCCAACGAGTCGTTGACGGCGCGGTCCGGCGCCTTGGCGTTTGGATTAAGCGGCGGAATATCAGGGACATCCGTGGCATCAAAATCTATGGCCGGAGCTACATTATACTTACCGAGCGACTCCTTGACCGCCGCCGTAAGCACCTGCCACATCAGTTGCTCGTCTTCAAACTTGATTTCGTGCTTCTGCGGATGGACATTGACGTCGACACGATCGGCCGGTACCTCGAAGTTTATAAAGTAATTGGGCTGCACATCGGCGCTTATAAGGTCTTGATAACAGGTCATTACCGCCTTATGGAAATACGGATGACGCATATTGCGTCCGTTGACAAAAAAGTACTGACAGGCATTGCGCCGGCGTGCGCCTTGAGGTAGACCCACGTACCCTGTAATCTTACCTACGGACACAGCGGTTTCTATCGGTATTATGTTATTCTCGACATTACGTCCAAACAATGCGCCGATACGTTGTTTGAGCGATTGGCGCGGCAGTTGGTATTCGAGCGCATCATTATGTATCAACGTAAAGGCCACATCAGTGTTCACCAATGCCAAGCGCTCAAATTCGTGCAGTATGTGGCTGTATTCCACCGAGTCCTTCTTGAGAAAGCGACGACGAGCCACAAAATTGAAGAACAAATGCTTGACCATAATATTGGTACCCGGAGTGCATACGCAAGGCTCTTGGCTCTGAAACTCGGAGCCCTTGATGACAATGCATGTACCCACGCTGTCGCCTGGACGTTGCGTGCGCATTTCAACTTCGCTGACGGCCACGATACTGGGCAGAGCCTCGCCTCTAAAGCCCATGGTATGGAGCGTAAACAAGTCGTCGGCACGTCTGATCTTGGAAGTCGCATGGCGTTCGAAAGCCATACGTGCATCTATCGCCGACATTCCACAGCCGTTGTCCACTACCTGTATCAAAGTCTTTCCTGCGTCCTTGATAACTATCTGTACATCAGTGGCACCGGCATCTATGGCATTTTCTACAAGCTCCTTAACCACAGACGCCGGACGTTGGATTACCTCGCCGGCGGCTATTTGGTTAGCCACGGCATCAGGCAGTGTTTTTATAATATTTTCGTCCATAAGCATACAAAGGTAGTGTTTTTTTTCGATTTTCCCGCCGAAAAGTCGTACCTTTGTCGTTCAGAAAATTGACTTGACAGTATATGAACCGATTAGGCCTGATACGCTTTACGCCACATTACCGCACCGTACGCTGGGGCGGACAGCACATAGCTCAATTCAAAAACATACACCTCGAGGACTCTCACGTTGGCGAGAGTTGGGAAATATCTTCGCTTGAGGGCATGGAGACAATTATAGCCGAAGGACCGCTTTCCGGCATAACAATCACCGAACTACTGTGCAAGCACGGCGAGGAAATTCTCGGCAAAGAGTTACACAAACGTTTCGGCGAGAGATTCCCGTTGCTTATAAAATTCATTGATGCAGAGGACGACTTGTCCATCCAAGTCCATCCTGACGATAGGCTATCCGATGGGTGTGGTAAGACCGAATTGTGGTACATCATTGATGCTCAACCCGGCGCACATATTTATTCGGGGTTCAACCAGAAGTTGACACACGATGAGATGACGCGCATACTGGCCGAACGAACTATCACCAACGTTCTGGCCAAGCACTATTCCCAACCCGGAGATGTGTTCTACCTGCCCGCAGGACGCGTACACAGCATCGGAGCCGGAAACTTTGTTCTCGAGATACAGCAACCCAGCGACATCACCTACCGACTATGGGACTATGACCGCCGCGATGCCGACGGCAATTTACGACCGTTGCATATCGACCGCGCTTTACAAGCCGTAGACTACACCCAGACAGATTTTGGCTTGGCACGACCACAGCTTTTGGATGACCGCGAAACCATCATCAAGCGTACGCCGTTCTTCACCGTCACTGCACTTTGCGTCGAGGAAGCCGTCAAACTCGAAGTATCCGCCTTGCAATCCTTCCGCGTACTTATGGTTGTGGAAGGAAGCGGCACCATTGAAGACAGCAACGGCAATACGGCTATAATATCTCGCGGACATACTGTACTTGTACCGGCTTCCACCGAATGGGTGAAAATACGCGCCACCGACCGTCCAATGCGCGTCATCACAGCTTATATAGAGCCTTCAATGCTTCGCTAAAGACGATCTCGGGCAAATAGACCGCATCTTTAAACATATTGCGTACGAGCTATGAACCATCGGCGACGTCTGCACCTGTATTTTCCGGAGAATGACATCGCTCTGGCACGCGATTTATCCAATTTCACCCCACCGATGTCGGCTTTGCAGATGCGTCTTTGCGGTCAATGCCTACCTATGTGGTATGGTTCCGATGGAGATGCATTTATAGATTGGGGCATAGACAGACAATGGTATGCAGCCACAGCCGAGGCCTTTGGCCTGAAAGTTGACACTCTGCCCTCTTGCATCGATGGATATATTCCGGAACCGTGGGGCTGGTCGCGCGCTTCGCGCAAAGTTTTTATTGACGCCGGGGTACACACCGAGGCATTACCTGATGACAAAGTCCTCACACGTATACGTATGCTTAGCTCGCGCCGTACTGCCGCCATCTTGAGCCAAGTCATGGCCGACACACTGCCCTTTGCCGTCACCGCCCCACCTCAGGTATTCACAGATACAAATACATTGGCCGAGTATATCTCCCATATGCCCCGGGGATGCATAGCCAAGATGCCGTGGTCCAATGCCGGACGAGGCAACATTGACTCAACCGCAACGCCGTTGGCGGAATTGATTCGTCGCTGCTCCGACGCCATAAAGCGCTATGGTATGGTCTGTATCGAACCGCGCCACGATCGTGTGGCAGATTTTGCTATGCTGTGGACGGCTCAAGACGATGGAACTGTTGCATACAAAGGCCTCTCACTATTCGAAACCACCGATACAGGCGCATACACAGCCAATATTGTCTTACCTGATAGCGACATTCGTACGGTATTGCAACAATATATTCCGGCTTGGCAATTAGATATGGTGATACAAACTATGGGCCCGGCACTCGAAAGCATCATCGATGGCGCCTATCACGGACCATTGGGCGTAGATATGCTTGTGGCGCGCACCGATACAGGATACGCTCTTGACGCAGTCGTTGAAGTGAATTTACGCCGTACTATGGGACACGTGGCTCATGCCCTGGCCACACGTCACCTGGCAGATGGCAGCGCAGGACGTATGTACGTGGACATAGCCGCCGATGGGGCCGAGAATAGCAGCGATTGCGAATCGATGGAGGGAAGCGATATCACATCCGGACGACTAAGATACGGGCGAGTAAACTTAACGCCGCCTATAGGTCGCTTTCGATACATATTTGAGGCGGCATTGACTCATGCAGCATTATCAAATCAGCCTCTATAAACGCTGAACAACTCGAATATCATTGCCGTATCCCGATAAATGAGGTATCCCAATGCCACAATCAGATGCAGACTCGCGACACAGATGATACACACAGCTATACCGCAAGCGATGGATTATATCATTGCGGTTTGCGATACTTACCCTGCTCTGCGTCTTCAAGTATGCTGAGATAGGATGCATAACGCGAACGAGCTATTCGACTATCATCCAAGGCTTCGAGAACCGCACATCCGGGCTCATGGGTATGCGTGCAGTTGGCAAAACGACAGTCCTGCGACAAAGCAAACATCTCGGGAAAATAATGAGACACCTCCTCTTTGGACATGTCTATAGTGCCGAACCCACGGACGCCAGGAGTGTCTATAATGGCTCCGCCTCCCGGAAGATCATACATCTCGCTGAATGTTGTGGTGTGCATCCCGGTGTCATGCGCATCGGAAATTGCGGCAGTCTTGGCATCTATGCCCGGCACGAGGACATTGAGCAGCGTGGTCTTACCCACGCCGCTATTACCGGCAAACAACGCGGTTTTTCCCTGCAAATATTCGCGTAAGGCGTCTGTGCCGTCGCCCATCGCGGCGCTGCAATGCAGCACCTTGTAACCTATGCTTCGATACAGATAGGTGATGGCATCCAGATACTCGGACCATTCTTCGTCCAAAAGGTCAATTTTATTGAATACGAGCGTTGCCGTAACACCATACGCTTCGGCAGTAGCAAGGAAACGGTCTATAAAGGTAGTCGATGTGGTCGGATGCGACACCGTGGCCACAAGTGCGGCAACATCTATATTGGCCGCAATGATATGAGATTCCTTACTCAGGTTGCTGGCGCGACGAATGATATAATTGCGCCGCGGTGACACCTTGGTGATATAGTATGTATCAGCGCCTCCCTCGACAAAGTCAATGGTGACGACGTCTCCTACAGCCACAGGATTGGTAGTGCGTATGCCCTTAAGACGAAAATTGCCTTTGACCTTGCACGACACTTCGTTGCCGTCTTCCAAACGTACAACATAACTATTCCCGGTATTGCGTATTACGATGCCTTGCATTATACAATTAGTGGTGCTTGCGAATGTTTATGCACTATTAATAATATGTAAAGTTACAATTTTTTTTGCGTACACAGCGTCTTATAGCGGCGAAACGAACTTTACGAGAATGTTTTTTGCGAATATTTATTGCTTTTTATCGGAAAATTGCTACCTTTGCAGCCAATTCTAAGGTATATTGTACTTACATACAGGATTTATCAAAACAACGTTTAACAATCAAAAAACATTGAAACTATGAACGAAGAAACAATCGGTCTGAATGCCGGTGCTGTATGGAATGCTCTCAACGAAGCCGAAGTCTTAGGCTCCAAACAGCTCAAAAAAGTAACCAAGCTCAAAGACAAGGAACTCTATGCTGCCATAGGCTGGCTGGCACGCGAAGGCAAGGTTGTCATCGCTGTCGACCCCAAGGATCCGAAAGAGCTTCTATTCTCTCTGGCTTAATGCCCGACTTATCGCCATCTAAGCATAGGTGGTTGTCATAACAGACGGCGGCGATATCCAAAAAAGATGTCACCGCCGTTGTTGTTGCATATGCTTTCTCTAACTCAAGTCCTATTCATATCAGAGCCTATCCAAAGTCAAGCAAATGCTTATATAATGCATGCAGCGGTAATCCCATAACATTATAAAAACAGCCGCGTATACCCTCTATGGCCACCGCGCCTATCCATTCCTGAATGCCATAAGCGCCGGCCTTGTCTAACGGGGCAAATATCCGGACGTAGTCACGTACTTGCCTGTCAGACAATGCACCGAAACGTACATACGTTGTCTCGGCAAAAGTCTCCCGACGTCCGGCCGTAGCCAAGGTGACACCGGTTACCACTATATGCTCGTCCGCAGCTAAAGATGAAAGCATACGACAGGCATCGTCTTCGTCACATGGTTTTCCTAAAATTTCGCCTTTGTGTATTACGACCGTATCGGCTGTAATAAGCAGCTCATCGTCCTTCAACGATTTATGATAGGCTTCGCTCTTGAGACACGAAAGATATGCCGGAACTTCCAGAGTCGGAAACGATGACGGATATACTTCATCCGCTTCTATATGTACAATCTCAAATGACGGGACTATCATTCCCAATAACTGACGACGGCGAGGTGACTGACTGGCCAGTAAAACTCTGCGCGAAGTGGGGAACATTGATTCAGGCAATTCTTGAACCATCACCTTATAAATTATGCAATATAATCAATATAATCAAATACATACTAATTTAACGCGCCCATCACCACCCGAAGGCGTCAGCATGGCTCATCCACAAACCTTTTGCTTTAAGTATTTGTTCAAGAAGTTCACGCCCAACCCCATATCCTCCAGTTGATTGCGTGATGTATTGTGCAGCATCTTTAATCTCCACAGCCGCATCTGCCGGAGCGACAGCCAAGCCTACTCGCCGCATACACTGAAGATCGGGAATATCGTCACCTACGTACGCTACATTCTTTTCGTTAAGGCCGTTTTCCGCAAGCCATTTGTCCATAACAGGGCCTTTATCCGCAGCCTTTATATACACGTCTTTGATGCCTAACATCGCATAGCGTCGGGCTATTGCCGGGGTGTCAGCTCCGGTAATTATTGCTATGTGCAAGCCGCGCTTCACCGCCAGCTGCATAGCGTATCCGTCTTTGATATTAACCATGCGTTGAGGCGCTCCATCATCACCCATAGGTATAGTTGACGGCGATAAGACACCATCAACATCAAATATTACTCCCTGTATTTTGCGCAAATCAAAGGCCGTTTTACTCATAAACTCTTACTTGCAATTATTATTCATAATATCTTGCGACATAATTCGGTATATATCCGCCCGTAATCCGTCAAGGCGTTGCAAATGTTTCTCCATCGTATGACTATCGTCACGCATAGCCGGCCCGGTCTGCGAGACACCGGCGCCACATTCCATAGCCTTAGCGAGGGTCTCGCGCAGCAACGGAGCAAAGACCTTGAGCGAGCATCCGGCTTCACGCCTGAGAATGTCTTCGGCTATAGCCCACGAATGGTTGGCGAAATTGCATGCAAAGACTGCGGCAAGATGCAGAGTTGCACGAATATCAGATCCTGCATAGCGCACATTGGGGCTTATGCGTTGAGCTAAATTCCTAAGGTCCGCTGACACACATTCATCCGAGCCCTCAATAAAAAAGGGAACTTCAGACATGTCTATATGCCTATTACTACTGAAAGTTTGTAACGGATAGAATACTCCGCGGCGCTTCTGAATAAGCGAATCCATTGGTGCCGTACCTGAGGTATGTGCAACAATTCCGGACACAGAGCCTATTGCGGCGGACACTGCCGGTATAGCATCATCCTTGACCGCCATGATATACACGTCCAAATCATGCGGTAATGCAGACATCGCGCCACCCCTAACATTCAAAGGCGCGGCGATAGTTGATGCATGACTTTCATTGCGAGACCACACGCCGGCAAGACAACCGGCTTGTGCAAGAGCTTCGGCCAGGTGTCCGGCAACGTTGCCGGCACCTATAATAGCTACACGTTGCTGCACTGTGGACTGACTTTCCACGATCATTCGCCCTCGGCAGTAGCTTTCCAAGTGTTGATATGCACTTTTTCCCACATTAGTTTTGCGGGATCTACAGGACGACGTGTTTCGTTTTTATATCCAAAAGTCACGATACACTCTACCACCAAATGAGGCGGCAAACCGACTATATCACGTACCACGTCTTCGGATGGTTCGTCATTGGCATCGAAGCGACCACGCACCTGTATCCAACACGAACCTATGCCCAAAGCTTCGGCTTGCAGCTGCATAAACACCGCTGCTATGGACATATCCTCAACAAAACACTCGCTGCGTTCCGGGTCGGCAGCAACGACTACGGCGAAAGCTGCACCGGCTACGGGGTGTGCTCCGGCCGGCTTACATTTGGACAGGGCTACAAGCGAATCCCTATCATCAACGACTACAAATTGCCAAGGACGTGCACTCTTGCTGGTGGGAGCAAGCAATGCTGCCTCAACAATGGTTTTTACGTCATCGGCCGGAATAGGTTGTTCCGTGTATCGGCGAATACTGTGGCGCTGTAACAGCATTTCGTGAAAATCGAATTCTGCCATAGTTGTATATCTTTGATATGTGATTTTTTTAATTCGGGGGGGATCGAACATCGTCAGCCGAATGAATCGATGCGGTGCTTCAGCGAGCGCACACCCAAGCGCCCTTATATTGACGTAAGATGCGGACATCGGAAGCCTGAGCTTGCAACGCATCCTTGTTTGTGCCCGTGGCTGCATACACTCGATAGCGTCCGTCTTTTTGTAAAACAGCCAAAGCCATTTTCGGGTTCACTCGATACTGATCATCAATAAATCTTTGAGCGTCTTCCGCTGTAGTCAATGAGGCCACAATCAAGCAATACGGATCACTGTCTCGGAATCGCAAATCCGCATAAGTCCGAGGCGTATTTTTGCCGACAGAAGCTTTGGTCTCCACTTTTCGGAGCATCACGGCTGTCTCAGGTTTTGCATTTTCGGCGGAAGCTTTAACCATTGATGCCGACTCTGCATTTTTCACGTTACCTCGGGAAGTCACAACGTCCGATGTTTCGGCTGCAGCAACCGCCACAGTCGGCATTTCGGTTCGAGCTGCCGCAGAGACTTTATGCCCTACCGACATAGAAATTGTTGCCGCCCCTATTTCGGGATAAAGCGAGGCATAATCAGCCTTGTCTACAGCCACCGGCGTAGATACGGCTATACATACGGCCAGCAATACGATGATAGATGCCGCAGCACGCGCAGCCGTGGTAAGACGTCGACTCCATATATGACGCTCAACAGACTGTTCGAAGTGACAGCGCATATCGCGTGCACGCTCAATAGCAGCCACAGGCTGTATTGCCGGCCGCCATGAAGCCAACGGCGTAATACTATCCTGAGGCGATGGAAAGAATTCCTGCAAATCATCGTTGACAGTCAAAACGCCGATACGTCCTATCGGCAGCTGTCCTTGTTGAGACAAAAGACTACGCATCCGCGCTATATCTTTTTCGACTTCGGCACGCGCTTGTTCGAAAGTCAGTCCGGTCTGTCGAGCCACTGAATGCACCAGCATGCCGTCATCGTCCTTCAACAAAGGGTTAAAGGAATACGACCGACTTGGCGGCAACAATCGCCCGTTGCCGTCATTATGAGCCGCAATCGTCCGCGCAAGCATTGCTCCGAAGCCGGGAATGATAACGCAGTCATGTTGTGACAAAAGATACTGGATATGTCGTATTGTCCGATTCACATTGCAAAGATAACAATTTTTGACGGGACAGGGAATATGTTGAGCCATCAAAGTTTTCTACATAATGTAGATAACGTGTGCAACGGAAACGCAAGTGTTTATTATACGTGCAATTGTGACACGCAGACAAATTTTTATTAAAACAACGCTTCAACTTTCTTTCGCTGTACGCCGAGTTTCAGTGCTTTAGCCGCATCTTGATGAGCTTCGTCATTCATATAACGACAGCGGTTAAGCTTTGCGCGATAGTAATATAGCTCCCCATCGTTAGGGTATAACTTTAATGCTTTTTCGAGCGTTTCAGATGCCTCGTTAAGCGACTCTGTAGCTATAAGCGACCCTGCCAGCATGGCATAGTATTCGGGCGCCGGAGATCGTTCGACAAGTTTGCGCAGATAGTGTACCGCTTCCCTATCGTTTCCGGACATAGAGTAGAGCGTACCCATGGCAAGGTATGTATCCGAGGACTCGGGTACTACACGCTCCAGAACTTTGAAGTCACAGACGGCAGTATCAAGTTGCCCGGCATATAAGGCTATCATACCATGATAAAATCGAGCCGTCGAATTGATACTATCTATGGCCAAGACGGCCGCATAGTCTTTGTACGCTTCTGCATCGCGTCCCATAGACAGAAGTACTCGCGCCCTATTCTCACGCCCGACTATAAGCTTGGGTGAACGACGACATACTTCATTCAGTGTGGTCAGGGCAAGCGAGTCTTGCTCGTTATAGAAGTATAACATTCCGAGATTGGACATAAGCGCCACGTTTAGGGGATTGTCCGGCTCGACAGCCATGGCCTCTACCAATCGCAACCCGGCAGCGGCATAATCCCCCGAGTCGAGGGCTTGTTCGCTTTGATCTATGAGCAGGAAGTAGGGGCGTTCCATCAGTTGTAACGAATCGTCCTTAAATGCTTTTTCTTTAGGCGTAAGATGCGGCAATTTCAGCTCGGCACCGCGACTCTGAGCAGACATGCCCGGCGATGCTGCAAGTACATACAACATCGCGAACATCAGTATTACCGATTGTACGCCACTTATAAGCGGCTTGGCATTATGAATGACGTTGGCTGTATGTGCAACCGTATTCGTGTATACCCGGATGCTATTATGATTATGATTCATTTTGTCGTACTCTATTATTGTCCTAACACAAAGGTACAATCTAATTCGGAACAATGACAGGTCTATACATTTTTTAACCGCATCGCCCCACCCTTCATATCTATTTCCCCCAAAACGGCAGGCTATACTTTAGATGTAGCTTTGTTCGGATTACTCTGTATCGGCGCATCAACGAAAACATACTTTGTGAGACAGCCGTCTTTTATCAGAAATTAATGCCATTATACCATTCCTCGGACACAATTGACTGCCGACGTTTTCTCGCACCACTTACTCATATGCACTTATATAAAAAAGCGGCAAACTTCAGTCTGCCGCTGCAGTGACTCATACAGGATTCAAACCTGTAACCTTCTGATCCGTAGTCAGATGCTCTATTCAGTTGAGCTAATGAGCCTCCTTGTAATAATAAATTTTGTGACTCATACAGGATTCAAACCTGTAACCTTCTGATCCGTAGTCAGATGCTCTATTCAGTTGAGCTAATGAGCCATTGCCTTTCGGCTTTGCGACTGCAAAGTTAGGACTTTTTTTTCTTCCGGCCAAATATTTTGCCGTGTTTTTTCGTTTCTTTTTTCCGCCCTAACGCTATAGCAGTGCCTATGTCTTACATTTCAGTCCGTTAGTCGTCATCATGTCAGACGTCTGCACCAACGGCTATAATCTTCGAAATCCCGCATATTGTCCTATTATCTTTTTGCGGACTTTTACAGCGGACCGGATGTAATGCCTCAGTCAAGCGCTGACTTATCCGTAGCCGGGTTGCGGAATGTCAGACGATGGTCTACATACTCTTGCGTGGCAATCAGTGTTGGCTTGGGTAGTTTTTCGTAATAACGAGAGATTTCGATTTGTTCACGATTTTCGGTGATCTCTTCGAGGTTGTCGTTAAGCGAAGCAAATTCTTGGAGTTTCTTCTCAAGATCGTGCTTCATTTCGGCAGCAATCTGATTGGAGCGTTTTGCTATCACGCATACTGTCTCGTAGATATTGCCTGTTTGCTTGGACAAGTCGATGAGGTCGCGTGTTACGGTGTTTAGCGGCGCGTTTGTTTTCTTGTAGTCCATTATATAATATATGTATATATTGTTTTTATAGTTGTGTAAGACGTCATTCTTTGACGTACTTATGTGCAATCTTGAGAATATTATCAGCCTCGGAGCGATATGGGCTGTCCGGATAGTTGTTGATAAACGAGTAATACTCGTCTATAACATCGCGGAAGCGGTCGGCCTTACGCTCTTCGACACTGAGGTTTGCTTCTTGATAACGAGCCTTGAGCACCAGCATCTCCAAATCTTCCTTGTACTTGGAATATGGGTAATCTTTAATAGCGTTCTTGGCTACAATGACGCAACTCTCGTAATTATTGCCCATATACGTACCAAGGTTGTAATACAACTGTGCGTTCTGCAACTGCTTCAATGTCAACTTGTCTTGCAGCTCAAAAATCGCATTTTGAGCCGTAGATACCTTCTCACTACGCGGGAAGTAGTCTATAAAGCTTTGTAATTCGCGTATCGCTTTAATGGTTCCGGTCTGGTCAAGCTGCGGTTCCGGCGAATCTAGATAGTATCCATAGCCGCAATAGAAGCGCGCCGGCTCGGCATATTTGCCTTTGGGATAGCGCGAGTAGTACTTCTCGAAGAATGCTCCCGAGCTGACATAATCCTTGTTCTCATAGTAACTCATAGCCAGCAGATACAACGATTCCTCAGCCTTGGACGACCCCTTGAAGACCGTGACCAAATCCGTCAGAATGGTTGCCGCCTGCGAATAACGTTTTTGTTCGAATGCACGCTTGGCGTACTCGAACTTGTAGTCGTTGTCCGTACTCTTGAGGACGCGCTGATATTCGCCACAAGACGTCACAGCAAGAGCCAACAATGTGTATGTCAGTAGCTTACGCATTATATACGTATATCTGTCAGATAATTAATATGCAAAGGTACGAATTTTCCGCTTACAAAGACTCTGATTATCCGCAAAAAAGTGTGAAACAGATGCTAATCAGTTATTATTCCCACGGCTAAAGTCCATGCTCACATCAAAGAAGGTACGCAGATACGACAAAAGCCATAACGGGTATCGCACTCACCCATAAATAGCTATAAACAGCAACGAACGAATAACAGACCGCATCAATCGCACACAAACAGACATATATAGCGCCCAACTCCTCGCTCTTCTTACGTATCATACCGGATCCACATCATAGTAGATATACAATCCCGTATACGAACCGGCATTATAAAAATTCGTGTATATCTGTCCGATGGCCTGTTTGACTTGCGATGGCGAGATACCGGGCTTAAACTTGAGCATAATACGCCGTATGTACATCTGTTGTATTCGTCCCACTTCGGGCGCATCAGGGCCATATACTCCGGTCCCGAAAGTACGACGCATCATCGAGGCAAACACCTCTGAAGCTCGTGCCACACGTTCGGCGTCTTTATGCTTGAAGTATATGTATATAATATGTGCAAAAGGCGGATAACCAAAGGCTTGACGCTCACCTAACTCGTGCTCATAGTATCCATGATAATCGTGTTTGCACACATATCCTATTATAGGATGACCGGGGTTGGCGGTCTGTATGATTACATGACCGGGGGTGTCGCGCCGTCCGGCTCGACCGCTCACTTGTTCCAACATATTGAATGCTCGCTCGGCGGCTCTAAAGTCAGGATAATTGATGATGGTATCGGCATTGAGCACCACAGCCGTACTTACATCACTAAAGTCCAAGCCTTTAGTGACCATCTGCGTACCCACAAGAATATCGGCCTTGTGCTGCGAGAAAGCATCGATAATATTGGCATAATCGTCCTTGTTGCGCGTAGTATCCAAATCCATACGCAGCATTTTGGCCTTGGGCAGGCGCTCGGCTATATCATCCTCGACACGTTCGGTACCATACCCGAGCACTTCGATGGCCGGCATTCCGCATTCGGGACATATCTTGGGCAAGCGCATCGTGTGCCCGCAGTAATGACACACCAGCTCACCTTGGTACCTATGATAGGTCATAGACACATCACAATTGGGACACTTCGGTATGTATGCACATTGCTTGCACCTCGCTATGGGCGCATATCCACGACGATTATGGAATATTATAGCTTGACTACCATGGTTGATTGCTTGGGCCAATTCCTGCGCCGTACTGTCGGCCAGTGCCCCCTTGACCTCGCCCTTAAGGCGTGCACGCGTCATATCCGTCACCATGATGCACGGCAGATGCACGCCTTTGTAGCGTGTGGATAGAGTCACCAGGCCGAAGCGGCCCTGAGTTGCTTTATAATAAGTCTCAACACTCGGTGTGGCACTTCCCAACAATGTCTTGGCGCCGTGCATACGTGCCACCATCGTAGCTACATCGCGTGCATTATATCGCGGTGCAGGGTCATACTGTTTATAGCTGGGCTCGTGCTCTTCGTCCACAATCACTATGCCGAGACTGTGGAACGGTAAAAACACTGCCGACCGAGCACCGATGACCACACGCGGCGACGAATCTTTGAGTAGCCCATTCCAGACTTCTACGCGCTTGCCGTCCGAAAACTTGGAATGATATATGACTACGCGCTGTCCGAATACGCGCTGCAAGCGACGTGTCAGTTGGGTGGTCAAGGCAATTTCCGGAACAAGCATAAGCGCTTGTCGTCCCGAGCGCAAGGCCCGGTCTATGAGATGTATGTATATTTCAGTCTTGCCACTGGAAGTCACTCCGTGCAGCAGTACGACATCTTTTTGTTCAAAAGCTTCGCGTATACCACGTAATGCCGCGTCTTGTTCGTCTGATAGTGATGGCAACGATGCACACGGCCCATCAGCATCCGATGATTGAGCCGTATCAGCGTCAAAACGCGATGTCTCCACCGTGAAGGTGCGTATCAGTCCTTTGGCCTCAAGTGCGGTCAACGATGCCGGCGTTGTAACATCCGCCGCTTGTAACAATGATTGCCGCACAACGGGACGCACATCCTCACCGCCTATAGCCCCGGAAAGTTTAAGTAACGCGGCAAGTATTCGCTGCTGTACCGGGGCTTTGGACACTGCCTCAAACATTCGGCGAACAACCTGCCGTCTGTCACCGTCTTCAACCACCGGAGTCACCATAAACTGTTTGCGCGGACGGAAACGCTCGACAAGGCGTTCACTGACCATCACCGCTCCGGCCTTAAGCAAGGCATCCAATAATGGCTCAGTATGTTCTAAGCCTGTGGCCTTAGACAAAGCTTTGGGCGTCATCTTGCCCTTGGAACATAAAGCCTGCCACAATAGCAGCTGTCGCTCGTCCGTAATACCCGGCGGAATTGTCGGATCGAATTCCGGATTGGCCTCGACAAAGGTCTCAGTCTCGACCTTAAGTCCGGCGGGCAAGGCCGCGCGCATCACCTCTCCTATACTACACATATAGTATTCCGAAATCCAGGCCATCAGCTTCAATTGGCGAGAGGTCATTACGGCATAATCATCCAGAACGGTTTCGAGTTCCTTAAGAGTTCCTCCGGGATCGGACGCCAAAGCGTCACAGACTATGCCCGTATAGCGATTGCGCGGTCCAAAAGGCACTATTACCCTATAGCCTTCACCCACGAGTCCTTCCCACGCCTGTGGCACCTTATAGGTGAACACGCGCGGCACCGGAACGGGTACTATAACTTGGACTAATTGTGACATAAATTATATGGCGACTGTCTTCGGACGGTGATGTGCGCCGATGAATGCGACAAACATATACCGCGGCCGCCTTGCGGAGTACAAAAGTACAGAAAAAACACCGGATGGCGGCATCCAATCGTTTTTTTTTGTAATTTTGTACTTTGATGCGCGGCAGGGATATTTCTGCCGCCATATTCCGATATGCCTTTGCGCGCACTTACACAACAGTAAAAAACATAGACACATCATATATATGAAACCTACACTGCTTGTACTTGCAGCCGGAATGGGAAGCCGCTACGGCGGCCTCAAGCAACTTGACCCGCTTGGACCCCACGGCGAGACTATCATGGACTACTCTATTTACGACGCTCTTCGTGCTGGATTCGGCCGCGTGGTATTTGTCATACGCCACGATTTCGAAAAGGATTTTCGCGAACGCGTATGCAGCAAATACGATGGCGTAATCGATGTCCGCATCGTATTCCAAAGCACCGATGCATTACCCGAAGGTTACACCTGCCCTCCGGAGCGCACACGCCCCTGGGGAACCAATCACGCCATAATGATGAGCAAAGACGTCATAGACGGCCCGTTTGCTGTCATCAATGCCGATGACTTTTATGGGCATGAGGCCTTCGAAGTGATGGCTCGCCACTTTGCCCAAACCGGCACAAACATCCCCGGCAACTATTGCATGGTGGGCTTCTGTATAGGCAATACAATGACCCGCAACGGCTCGGTATCGCGCGGTGTATGCACCGTCACCGACGGCAAACTCATCAAGATTGTCGAGCGGCGCAAAATCTACTATGCCGCAGACGGCTCTATAGTTTATGACGATGAAAACGGAACGCCCAAGCCTTTGGCTGCCGATGTACCAGTATCAATGAATCTTTGGGGCTTCACCCCGGATTACTTCGGATACAGCGAGCGCGAATTTCGGCGCTTCCTGGACAAGTACATTGCCGAGCCTTCCCGCGAATTCTTCATCCCATCGGTGGTAGACAAGTTGATACGTAACGGCGAAGCCTCGGTAACCGTTCTAAGCACTCCGGGCAAATGGTTCGGCGTCACCTATGCACAAGACCGCGAACATGTAGTCGAAGCGTTGGCCGAGCTGCACCGACAGGGTCGCTACCCGGCCAAACTTTTTGACAAAACAACCCTCTGACAATGGATTTCACGCTTCAAGCCACCGATCCATCGTCCAAGGCACGCGCCGGACGCATAGTTACCGACCACGGAGTCATCGAGACACCTATATTCATGCCCGTAGGTACACAAGGCAGCGTCAAGGGTGTTCATATCCCGGAACTGCGCAGCCAGGTTCATGCTCAAATCATCTTGGGCAACACTTATCATCTATACTTGCGCCCCGGCATCGAGATTCTCAACCGCGTCGGAGGCCTGCACAAATTCAATGGTTGGGACGGCCCCATACTCACCGACAGCGGCGGCTTCCAGGTGTTCTCACTGAGCCATAACCGCAAACTCACGGAAGAAGGAGCCCATTTCCGCAGCCATATCGATGGTTCGCGACATCTTTTCACGCCCGAGAAC
>CAKTOT010000032.1 GCA_934590135.1 uncultured Muribaculaceae bacterium | reverse complement strand
AGGTTCCACTGCCGACGTGCATCCAAAAATTGGAAGCCGGCATTGTACAGCTGGTGGCATATAGTGTCAATGGTCCAGAAATTGACCACTGAGGCGTCAAGAAATTCTTTGAGTGACAGCATAGCGGGGGTATATGTTTTTTATTGATGTTTGGTGTATAGTGTTATGTATTATGGTGTTAATGCTTAGCGGTATTCAATTATCAGTTGGCACGCAATGCATTGAGGGCACGCAACACGTTGCACAATATGCCGCTCCAGTATTGAACGAAGTCGGCACGCAGTGCTTCGGTGGCGGCATCGACCACCTCATCGGTGGCATCGTCGCGTATGGTCTGCAAGTAGTTGTAAGTGCTTTGAAAGATGTCACAGAGACCTTCGGAGATGCTGGCGGCGATGGGTGTATCGGAGTATTTCATATCCTGATGAAATACTTCGAGGTAGGTGTCGTCGGCGCCTAATAATTCTTCGATGGCGCGTCGCATGGCATCGTAAGTGTCTTCATCGAGTGCATCTGCAATGTATGCGTCGGTGTCGTCTATGCTTTCGGGAATATCGTTGGCGGCGATATATAGGCGCGGCAGCAGTCGCAGCATTGAGCTTACAAATGCGTCGCGTGCCGAGGTATCATCATCGCCGGTGACTTCGCCTGAGGCTACGGATTGAATGGCCCGGCAGTATTCGTTGCACAGTGCCATTACGGCTAATGTATTATTGGAAAGTGGCATTATCTGTTTTTGTAGAGGTTGTTTCGGGTGATGTACTCGTAGGCGTCTTTGGGCACGAAGGCACGCATATCGCGTCCGTCGGCAATACCTTGTCGTATCATGGTGCTTGATATTTCGACTATGGGTGCATGCACCTGACGCATACGCTCGTATTTAGCATCTTCGGTGATTTCGTATCCGGGACGCGGATATACCAGGACGCCGAATTCGGCGAGTATTTTGTCGTAGTCGCGCCACCGGTCAAAGATAAGCCGGTTGTCGCTGCCTATAATTAGTTTGAAATCCTTGTCCGGGTAGGTGGCGGCCAGTTTGTGCAACGTGTCTATGGTGTATGAGGGTCGAGGCATGGACAGCTCGATGCCGCAGGGTTCGACGCCGTCGATGTCGCTGACGGCTTTTTCGAGCATCTCCATACGTATGGTATCGGGCAATATGTCCGCACCCTGTTTCAGTGGGTTAAGAGGCGACAATACCAGCCAAACACGGTCCACATATTTCCATTGAACCATATACGAGGCCAATATAATATGCCCTATGTGTATGGGGTTAAAAGTTCCGCCGAGTATGCCGATGGTTTCTCTCATAAGTGTGGGTCGGACTCTGCGCGATGTGTCCTGTGAATTATCGTGTTACGATTGGAATGTGTGCTTGACGTTAGTGTTAATCGTGATGAAGGTATTAATCCTTGACATCAGTACTATCGCGTCATGTTATAATTGTCTATATTTTTTTGGCCGTGCCGAAGGACGGATTTCATTTATCAAGGAAAGATGTGATGGCCTGACGTGTCTCGGCCACGGCTGTATTGAGGTCATCGTTGGTGATGCGTACATCGCATTTGTCGGCAAACGAAATCTCGTATTCGGCTTTGGCTACGCGCTGATTGATGGCTTCTGGGTCATCGGTACCGCGAGCTTCGAGACGTTGGCGCAGGGTCTGTATGTCCGGCGGCAGGATGAATATGGTGAGGGCGCGATTGCCGAAGTGACGTTTGACGTTGAGTGCTCCTTTGATGTCTATATCGAGTATGATGTTGTCACCGGAATTTATGGCGTTTTCGACTTCCGAAGTCAATGTGCCGTAGTATCGTCCCGGGTATACTTCCTCCCATTCGATAAAGCGGTTTTCGGCTATGGCGTTCTGAAATTCGTCGGTGGACAGAAAGTGATAATGTACGCCGTCGACTTCGCCGGCACGCGGCGAGCGATTGGTGGCGCTGACGCTGAAGCGCATGTCTATATCGCCCGCATCGAGTATGGCGTTGATGATGGTGGACTTGCCGCAGCCGCTGGGGGCGCTTATGACGATAATCTTGCCTTGTTTCATAGCGGTAATAGATTTGATTACATTACGTTGAGTACTTGTTCCTTGATTTGCTCGAGGAGGTCTTTCATCATCACGACTATGCGTTGCATTTCGGCATGATTGGATTTGGACCCGAGGGTATTGATTTCGCGTCCCATTTCTTGGGCTATAAATCCGAGTTTTTTGCCTTGTCCGGGTTCTTGCTTCATGGTTTCCATGAAATAAGCCAGATGTTGGGTGAGGCGTTGGCGTTCTTCGTTGACATCGAGTTTTTCGATATAGAAGATCATTTCCTGTTCCAGACGTCCTTTGTCGTATTCGATGACGGGGATGCTTTGGAGTGCTTCGGCCAGGCGTGTGCGTATGCGCTGTATTCGTTCGACTTCGTATTGTGGTGTCTGTGCAAGCAGTTCGGAAATGCGTTGTATGCGTACGGCAAAGAATTCTTCCAATTTGCGTCCTTCGGCACGGCGATAGTCCAGCAGCGCATCGGCGGCTTGAGAGGTGACTTCGCGTAATGCTTCGGCGATAGCCTCATTGTCTACACTCTCCTCCTCGTTGGTCTGCATCACGTCCGGGAAGCGTAGCAGCACGCTGTACCAGTCCTGCGGTTCGGGAATACCGAGTGTGGCTGCGGCTTCTGATACCTGAGCACGATATGCGGCAAGATTGTCCACATTGAGATGGCACGATACGGCTGTTGCAGTATTCTCGACAGTGATAGTGAAGTCGGCCTTGCCGCGTTGAAGTTTTGCAGCCAGGATGTTACGCATATCTATCTCGTAAGCACGCAGAGATGAGGGGATGCGTGTACCGAGGTCGAATTGCTTCGAATTGAGTGATTTTACTTCGGCGGTAATAGTCCGTCCGGGGATGACTACGGTGGCTTTGCCAAAGCCGGTCATAGATAATAGCATGTGTATTAGTTTTTTTAGTGGTACGTACATGCGCGGCAGTGTGGTTGTCTGTATATCCCGAACTGCTGCGACATCGCAAATTTACTCATATTTTCCTTAAACGGCAAAATCTCACCCGATGTCACATACATTTAGAAGTTGCTTCGTAAATATCGAAGTGACCTCGGAAGTCGAAACAGTACTTCCGAGGTCACTTCGGTTGAGTAGGGCGTACTATTGTATGTATGCCTGATATTTAGATTCTAATGTGCATCTTAATAAGGTGTGTATCTAAATGATGACAGCCCATCCGGATGCTTAGAGAAGGCTTTTGCGTTCGGTGACAACGCCGTCGGTCATGGTGTAGCCTTCGAGGCTGCCTTCTTTGGCCTGAATGCAGATGTATACCAGGTTTTCGCTCTCGGCGGTATTTTTGATGTTGCGATCGCAGTCGGTGGCGACACGTACGATACTGCCTTCTGCAACGGCAAATACATCATCGTTGACCTGGAATGCGCCCTTGCCGGAGAGAATGATATAATTCTCCTCATTGGCCTTATGACTATGAAAAAAAGGCACGGCCTGACCCGGAGCCAAAGACCCGAAGGAGATTTCGCACGAAGTTTCTTTGAGTACATCTTTGACAAAGACCTTGCCCTCGAATTGTGCGAGGTTGCCGACAGTGCCGTGGGAATACTTTCCGCTTTCGTTGAGAATCTTTAGTTCGCTCATAGTTTGTTGTTTTGATGTTTATATATTAACTTTGTATTTGTAATTCGCTATACTTTTGATAGCGCAAAATTACACACAAAAAATTACGCCGTCAAGAGGTTACATAATAGTTATATGGTTACCTTTCGGTAACTAATACTGAAAATCAGATTGAAAAAATGCAGGAGCTTCTGAAAAAATTTTCCGACATAGAACGCTGTCCCGTGCGAAATTTGATTTCGCATTTCAGTACAAAATGGGGACTGCTTGTGCTGCTAATGTTGGGCGAATACCGCTGTCTGAGATTTAACGAAATACATCACGCACTGCCGGATATCTCACCCAAGGTTCTGAGTGCGACGCTTAAAACGCTCGAAAAGGATGGCCTTGTAAGCCGTAAACTGTATCCGTCCGTGCCGCCTAAGGTCGAGTACTCTATGACAGGTAAGGGCGACAGCCTGACCCCGATATTGAGTGAGCTTGTCACTTGGGCTACCAACCATATCGCAAGCCGCTGAACTTCAAGCTTCTACGAAGGGCGAGCGTTTTAGCGGCATTATACTTGTATTTCGGGTAGTGGAGGGCGCATCGCACGAGCGCTATGCCGTAATTTCGTTTTCAGCAGTACAGGCTCATTCGGTTTTTTTTGAGAAAATGAGTGTGGATGCGGCTGAAAACAAAAAAATATTATGTAATTTTACGGCCGAAAAAGATTCGCGAGATTCTTTTCAATAATTATATCATACAACTTACTTATTTACTTACTGTTATGAAACACAGCTACCGCATTTTAGCGATGGCAGCCGTCGTATCTGCTGCTGTCGCCACTGCATCGGCACAATCTCCGGTCTATATCACCGGCAACGTGCCCGGACTGACCGCTACTTGGACACCCGAGGAGGCAACCGAACTCACCTACGCTGACGGCGTTTACACCTACGACATGACCGGCGCCAAGCAGGGTCAGACTTTCAAGTTGTCCACCGCCAAGGGCGACTGGACCACTTTCAACGCCTCCGCCTTCGGCATGGCCGATGACAATGGCAAATACACTTTGCCGCTGAATAGCGCCGTGACCTGGACGGCCGGCAAGTGCGGTAATATGGAAGTGCCCGCCACCGGCGACTTCAAGTTGGTGGTGAATATGGACGCCAAGACACTCGAATTGCAAGGCGAGGGCACATACACCGACATTTTCGACATATATATACTCGGCGAGGCCACCGGTTGGACGGCAAATGATGCCTACAAATTCAGCTTCGTGGAGAAAAACGCTACCGGCGAGAATGTTTACGAGCTGACATTGCCCGAAGGACTGCTCGGTCAGTTCAAGGTTGCAACATCCGATTGGAGTGCTGTCAATTATGGTGTATATGACGGCAAGTCTATCGAGGTGGGTCAGACAACCGAATTGCGCTACAACGCCAACAATATCACATCAACCATCACCGAAAGCGTCAAACTGACATTCTATCACAATCTTGATTCCAATCAGTCCTCGTGGCTCAAAGTGGATCGAAGCAGCGGTATCGAAGAAATTGACGCCGCAGAAGACAGCGCCCCTGTCTACTACAACCTTCAGGGTGTCCGTGTGGATCGTCTCGCACACGGCGTATACATCAAAGTAGCCGGCGATAAGGTCTCCAAAGTTTTAGTTAAATAACTTTTGCGAAACAATATATACGACGAGGGCGCTCCCGGACGGGAGCGCCCTCGTTGCGCTTATTTTATATCGGTGTTGTGCGGTGTATCTTACGGAGCTCGGATTAGCGTACGGAGACTTTGACGGTCTGCGTACCGGCCTTGATGATGTACAGGCCGGCGGCGGGCAGTGTCAGGGTGTCGTTACCGGAAGCGATGAGTGCTCCGGTGGTGCTATATGCGGCTATGGCTCCGGCGGCATTGACGGTGCGTCCGTCTACGCTGATGGCGGCATTGTTCGCGGTTACATCATCCACTCCGCCGTTGTCGTAATTGGTGGCGTGCAGCCTTACGGACAATGTCGGATAGTTAGCGTTTTGGGACAAGGTGATGTATTGGTAAGTAACTGTTTTGTCGTTGAATGACAGGATATTACCATCAAGTGTACCGCCGATGATATTTTGCATACGCGACACGTCCAGTCCGTCTTTGGCAAGTGTCGTCAAGTCCAACTTGTTACCAGCTGCAAGTGTCACGGTTCGATTGCTGGTGGCAAAACGCAGGTTGGTGAACGTCAGGTATACACCCGAAAGGTCAAGTGCAACCAATGAGTCATTGCTACATGTGAGGCTTCTGAGGTTAGGGGTGCCGGAAAAGTCAACGCTGCGCAGACGGCTGTTCTGAAAGTTGATGGCGTTGAGTTTGGGCGTTGCAGACAGGTTGATGTCGTCTATGAGGGTGTTGCTGAACTGCAGGTCGTACAACTCGGGCATATCGCCCAGGCTGAGCGATGTCATCTGCTTGTTGAAGGAGGCGATGATTTTGTACAGGGCCGAGTTTTTGGACACATCAAGCGAGGTGAGGTTGTTGAAAGAGCACGTCAACAGGCGAAGCATCGGGTTGGCCGTGAATTCAAGCGAATTGAGTTGGCTCTCTTGACAATCCACTTCGTCCAACTTCGGATTCTTGGAAAAATCGAGCGTACCTGCAGCGTATTGATTACGGCCGCAGTATATAGTCTTCAATTCGGGGTTTTGGGTGACGTCAAGTGCCGTAATTTTGTTGCCACTGCAATTGAGGTAGCGCAGTTTGGGGTTCTTGGTGACATCTATAGCCTCTAAAGCGTCTGCATAGCAGCACAGACTATCCAGCTCGGCATTGGCTGACACATCGAGGTGTGTCAGCGTTTTGGTTTGATTGCACTCGAAGCGGCGCAATTTTTGATTTCCGGCAAGTTTGACGTCTGTCACCTTATTGCTATTGCAGATGATGGCTTCCAACGACGGACAATTGGAGAAGTCGATGGAGGTGAACATGTTGCTGCTTATGTTAAGGTATGTCAGCTTGGTATTTTTGCTAAGGTCTATATCCGTCAAGTCATTGCCCTGAGCTGACAGCATCTGGATATTGGTAAAGTACTCGATACCTTTGAGGGTGGTAACCTTCGGGTACTTGAAGTTGACGGCAAGTTCGATGACACGCTCGGCTTCTTCTTGACTTAGCATGCCGTCTCCGTCACGGTCGTATGTGGGGCCCAACAGGAACTTGCGGAACGATACATCCGGGAAATTGGTCTCGTCTATGGCCACCGGGAAGGTCGTCTGAGCGGCCATGGTTGCACTGCATCCTATGATGCATGCAAGCAGTGTGTGGAATTTTCTCATAATAGAATGCTTTGGTCGTTGCTTTATGTTTGTTGACTTGCGTGTGTAGAATTTCGGAATTTGTCGCAAATAAGCAAATAGATGTAAACTATATGTTAAGTATGGATAACTTATGGTGTTTTCTTTGTCTGAATAATGGCAATGAGGTTTTATAATGCACGGCGAGGACGCCCTTACGCTTTCAGGGTGTCCTCGCTATGTATTGTGTCTATGTCGCGTTGCGCGGCATAAAGGAAGTCGTGATTAGCGTACGGAGACTTTGACGGTCTGCGTACCGGCCTTGATGATGTACAGGCCGGCGGCGGGCAGTGTCAGGGTGTCGTTACCGGAAGCGATGAGTGCTCCGGTGGCGCTATATGCGGCTATGGCTCCGGCGGCATTGACGGTGCGTCCGTCTACTCTTATGGCGGCTCCGGCGGCGGCAATGTCGCTTACGCTGCCGCTGTCATAATTGGTGGCAATCAAATTGACTGTCAGTGTCGGATAGTTGGCGTTAGGACACTTTGTGATATACTTATATGTGACTGTTTCGCCGCTGAAAGACAGAATGTTGCCTTCGAGTGTGCCGCCTGTGACTTCGGATACGCGCGAGACGTCAAGGCCGTCTTCGGCAAGTGTCGACAAATCGAATTTGTTGCCCGAGACGAGTGTCACCGTACGGGCGCTCTTGGAGTAGCGCAATCCTGAGTATGTCAGCGCATTGTTCGAGAGGTCCAGTGCGACAAGCGAGTCGGTACCGCATTGAAGCTCTTTGAGCTTCGTGGCGGCGGACAGGTCGATGCGGCGCATATGGCTGCTGCGGAAGTTGAGTGAGTTGAGCTTGGGTGTCTCCGAGAGGTTGATGGTTTCGATGGGGCATCCTGCCAGTTGAAGGTCATACAGCTCGGGAAGGTTGCCCAATGTGAGCTGCGTCATTTCTTTGTTGTAAGATACCAAGACTTTGTACAATGCGGGATTCTTGGCCAGATCCAGTGTGGTGAGATTGTTGAACGAGCAGGTCAACAGACGAAGTACCGGATTGGCGGAGAAGTCCAAGGCTGTCAGGCCGGCTTGCTGGCAGTCCAGTTCGTCCAGCTTGGGGTTCTTGCTCAGGTCGATGGCTTCGTCGGTATAGCTGTTTTTGCCGCAGTAAAGGGTCTTCAGCTCGGGGTTTTGGGTGACGTCAAGTGCGGTGATTTTATTGCTGCTGCAATTGAGGTAGCGCAGCTTGGCGTTGTGTGTCACGTCAATGGCTGTCAGACCGTCCGAGTAGCAGCACAGGCTGTCCAATTCGGCGTTGGCGCTGACATCGAGAGATGTGAGTGTGGATGTGGAGTTGCACTCGAAACGGCGCAATTTGGGGTTTCCGGCAAGTTTGACTTCGGTCAACTTATTGCTGTTGCAGATGATAGTTTCAAGCGACGGGCAGTCTGAGAAGTCGATGGTCTCGAATTTGTTGCCGTTGACGTTCAGGTAGGTCAGTTTGGTGTTTTTGCTCAGGTCGATGGCTGTCAGGTCATTGCCTTGTACGGACAGAGCGGTGAGGTTGGTGAAGTATCCTATGCCTTTGAGGGTGGCGATGTGCGGGTACTTGTAGTTCATCGTCAATTCGGTGACGCGTTCGGCTTCTTCTTGGCTCAGCATACCGTCTTGGTCGCGATCATAGGTTGCCGTGAGCAGGACGTTGCGGAACGATTTGTCAGGGAAGTTGGTTTCATCAATGGCAACCGGAAATGTTGCCGTTTGGGCCTGTGCCATTGTACAACAGCCGGCCAAGGCGAGTAATAAGTAAATCTTTTTCATAAGCTGATTTGTATTTTTGAGGTTTGTAGTATCTCTAAGATTGTTAAATTGTATAGCGTATCAGAATGGTGTACAAATAACGCGCCAAAGGTCGTTATATTTTCGGACTTATGCAATATTTGGTAAAAAAAACACGCGCACAATCACTTTGTGCGCGATATATGGTGGTTTGTATGGCTTAATGTCAGGTATCTGCCATGCGGGTGTCCGCCGTTGTCATGTTAGAGACTTCCCGGCAGTGTCTGTCAATAGTCGCTGAATAGTTGCGGCTTGATGACTATGCCTATACGCAACTGGCTGTGAAACTTGTTGTATTCGAGCAGACCTTCACCATATCCGTTGTAGTATTGAAGGAAGAGGAATTGATTGTCGCGCTTCCAAAGGCGATAGCTGAGTTCGATAGTGGTGTTGTAGCTTTGACGCCAGCCGCGGCGTTTGACCAGGGTGACCCCGGCGTTGAAACGACGATTGAAGCTGAAAAACTGCAATCCCACTTGATAAAGTCCGCAGTAATCGAGGATGTCGCGGTTGTTCTCCCCGTCTATGATGGGTATCCAGATTTTGCCGTGAACCATAAGCATAGGATCTATCATCACGTTGGCGCCCAAGGAGATTTTGTTCCACGAGCGCGAAGCGTCGCCGTCACGGCCGTTGCTTTCGTGTTCGGCCATCAGTGTCACTTTGCCTATGTAGCGGTTCTTGACAAATAGCGGCTTGGTAAGTCCGATACCGGGATTGAAATTGAGGTCGGTCATAGGCAGCGACTTCTCCAGAACATTCCAGAATACTTTCTGCGTATAAAACAGGTACAGATAAGTACCTAAGGGTAGTGTGGAACGTGTCAGTCGTTGCGAAATCGAAATCTGAAACTTGACATTGGTGTTTTCGTTGGTGGGGCGACTGCCTATGGCGGGGCCGAAGATAAAGTAATTGTCCTTGTACAGTCCGAAATACGGGCGGTTGTCAAATGCGCGACGCATCGAGTCGGCATCGATACGCTGCTGCGCGGTGGATACAATCTGCGCACGCGCACCTTCCGGTATGGCTACGCATAACATCGCCACTACCAAACACATAAGGCAGCGTAATATTGTCGATGGATATGTGGAGCGATTGTCCTGCATGTATGTCTGTAGTGAAACGTAACCCTACGGGTGGTATTCACGCTGCAAAATTACGAATAAATATGCGAGTGACAGCGGCGGTAACTGTACCTTTTATTGTCCAAAAGGCACAATTATTGGAGTATACGGCGCACCGACGCATATTTGCCCCCTAATTGCGTACTTCTCGTGGTGTAAAGCGGTATGCACCGGGTCAAATGCTTTATGACACAACGATATACTACATGATTTCGGCAAAAATAGCCGTCCGAAATATTTACTAAATATGAAAAAAGCGCTAAACAAACATAAATTATATATAAAATTCACGTAAATTTGCAGACGGAAAGTACGCGACTCTTCCCGTGGCACTTAACCATTGCCGAGGTTGGCAACGACGACCACGGTTAACAGAACGAAAGTACTAACCCACCACAACATCCACCTAACCAGCGTCATGGACTACGGATTTTTTGATTTTTTGGGCTTACTTGGATCGGTATGCCTATTCCTGTACGGTATGAAGGTGATGAGCGAAGGCCTGCAAAAAGCTGCAGGCGACCGCTTGCGTCACATCCTGTCGGCAATGACACGCAACCGCTTCAAGGGCGTGCTCACCGGATTTACCATTACCGCCCTGATCCAAAGCTCGTCGGCATCGACGGTTATGGTCGTCAGCTTTGTCAACGCCGGATTGATGACCCTGGCACAATCTATGGCCGTAATTATGGGCGCCAACGTGGGCACGACATTCACGGCGTGGATTATCGCACTCTTTGGTTTCAAGGTTGATATTTCGGCCGTAACGATGCCGATATTGGCGGTGGCTGTACCGATGCTTTTTATGCGCGGCAGTCGCACCAAGAGCCTCGGCGAATTCCTCGTCGGATTTTCGCTGCTGTTCCTGGGCTTGAATATCATCAACGACTATGTACCCGATTTGCAGTCCAATCCCGAGGTGTTCGAGTCGCTCTCGTATTACACCAATATGGGCTTCTTGTCGCTAATCCTCTTTGTATTGGTTGGTGTAGTGCTGACTTGTGTCATACAATCATCGGCGGCCACCTTTGCCATTACGTTGATTATGTGCAGCAAAGGATGGATTGAATATCCGCTGGCCTGCGGACTTGTGCTCGGCGCCGCCCTCGGTACGGCCATCACTCCCGTACTGGCATCGTTGAGCGGCAATATCGCAGCCAAGCGCACCGCCGCCGGACACGTGTTGTTCAATGTGCTTGGTATGACTTGGTTGCTTGCCGTGTTTCATCCCTTTGTCAATATGTCCGCGCACCTGACCGAATGGCTCGGACTGGGCGATCCCACCGAATTATATAGATATACCACCGAACTCAAGGCCACCGATCCGACAATGTATAATCAGGTGATGGCCAATGCCGCTCCGTCGGCACCGGATGCCGTAATCACGCATCACCACAATATGATTACTCAGTTGCAGGTGGCTATGTCCTTCGGCTTGTCCGTGTTCTATACAACATATAAACTCATAAATGTGTCCATAATGATATGGTTCACGAAATTGTATGTCCGTATTGTCGAATGGCTGCTCCCGTCACGACACAAGGAAGATGAAGAATTCTCCCTCAAGTTCATATCCGGCGGTCTGCTCAATGCTTCCGAGTTGAATATCACGCAGGCCGAAAAAGAAATCGGCGTATACGCCGAGCGCGTCGGCCGTATGATACAGATGGCGCAAGACCTTGTACACACCAAGAGCAACAGCGTAGATTTCAATAAGTTGCTTTCGCGCCTCGAAAAATATGAGGACATCTCCGACCGTATGGAAATCGAAATAGCCAAGTATCTCAACCATTGTGCCGAAGGACGTCTGTCCAATGACTCGAAGTTGCGCTTGACGTCTATGCTCGGTGTCATCAGCGAAATCGAATCCATAGCCGACTGCTGCTACGGCTTGGGCAAAATTATGGATCGTAAGGCGCAGAGCAACGTTGAGTTCAACGATGATATAATGGCCAATATAGACACTATGTTCGGCTATGTCTCCGAGGCTATGACGATGATGAACGGCCTGATAGCCAATATCCAAAACCCCGAAGAACGCAAAATCATCGATAGCTACAATAAAGAGCGCGAAATCAACAATATGCGCAACCAATTGCGTAGCGAAAACGTCACCAATATCAACAGCGGCGTATATCAGTACCAGGAAGGCATATACTATATGGACATCATCGGCACGCTCGAAAAGACCGGCGACTATATCATCAATGTCGTCGATGCCGTCAAGGAGCAATACCGTCACCAACATCGCAACGTCTAATACTTGAGAATCGGACTCGGAAATCTTCGAGAATTTCGATAAGGCGTTCGCTGATGAACGAAAAAAATCGGCGGGTCAGCACTCACATTTCGGTGCAGACCCGCCTTCATCCATAACGGGATAGAATTAAGTCAGCTCATTCCTGCTCTTATTTCGTCCTATTCTTCTTCGTAGTCGTCATAACGATTTCTGTCGCTCTCTTTGGGCACGAGTTCGAAGAAGCCGCTGATTTCCTGCTGGTCAAGTGCTTGACGGACATTGAAGCGTTTTACCTGGTCTTCGTATCCTTTTTTGCAGACCTTGACTTCGATGGTGACATCACGCGAATTGGCATAAGTCAAACCATTGATGTTGAAGCTGCGTGTTTCTTCGATAGGCGTGGTGGTCAGATAAGTCTCGTTGGTGTTCTTGACCTCGGCCGGAACGCTCGAAATCACACGCCAGAAGACACGTGCGCCGCGCGGATCCGAATCGAAGAACCAGCGAATGATGGTTTTTTCGATGTCGGTATTTCCTGCATTGTTGCGGTCTACGCGCTGACGCTCCTGATTGACTGTCAGTGTCGTTTCCGATGGCTTGGGTGCCGGTGCGGGAGCGGGTTGTGGCTTGGGCTTGGGCTTGGGATCGGGCTTTTTGCGAAGTTCGCCATAGACCACGGCGTTGTTCTCAAGTTGTTTCTTTGAGAATACGATGACTACGGTCTTGGATTCGTATCCTTTTTTGACAAATTGGAACATCAGGGTTTTGTCCGCCATTTTTTTATTGAGGGTGATAAATGCCGGAGTCGTAGGGCTGACGAGCTCGCCGTTGAGATATACGGCAGCGCCGTCAGGGTCGCAGGTCAGAGCCACTTGGTAGTCCTTGGCTGTGGCAGACATCGTCGTTGCCGCAACGAGCATGCATGCAGCGGCAAGACGTTTTATTAGTCCTTTCATAATTGTTGGAGATTGAGGGTTGGTATTTGAGTTTGCTTACTTTTTATTGGATTTGCTTGAGGAAGACGATTTTGAGTTTCGATAATTCTTTACAATCTTGGGTACGAGTTCGAAGAAGCTGCTGATTTCCTGTTGGTCGAGGGCCATGCGCACGTTATAGCGCTTGACTTGTGTCTCGTATCCGCGTTTTTCGATTTTGACTTCGATGGTGACGTTGTTTGAGTTTTCATAGGTGAGGCCGAGGATGTTGAGCGAGCGCGTTTCTTCCAAGGGAGTAGTGGTCATATATGTCTCGTTGGTGTTCTTGACCTCGGCCGGAACGCTCGAAATCACGCGATAGGATATGCGAGCGCCGCGCGGTTCCGAGTCGATGTACCAGCGTATAATGGCCTTTTCCATATCCGTGGTGCCGGGGGTGTTGCGGTTGACCACTTGACCGGTGGGCTGTGTCTGAGGCTGAGGCTGTGCCTGAGGCTCAACGGCTACGACCGGCTCGGCTTGTACCGGAGAGTTTTCATCCTTTTGCAACGAGACATCAAACACATCAGTATTATATACCATCATCTTACCGGTGGCGACATCTATGGCCATAGGGATTATTCCCAAAAATATGTTCCACCAAAAACGTCCGCGAATCTTGGTGTCAAGCATAAAATTCTGCGAGGTATAACCTTCTCGGGACGCTTCAACACGTTTTCCTTTGAGCTGGTTTTTTAGGTTGACCGTTGCGAATCCGTTGGCTCCGATCGAGCCTAACGTTACGTTTTTGTCCGCATCTCTCAGCTGTGTTCCCGGTACGCCTTTGAACGTGACATCCTGGCGACCGCTGGTGGTGATGGATGCACACGCCGATGACAGCAGCAGGATGCCAGCTGCCGCAAATGATAAAATAATTTTGTTTCTCATATAGAGTAGTTTGTTGTGTACCGCCGTTGCCCTTGACGGTGATTACATAAAAAAACGTGGGCAACTTTTGCCACGTCTTCGGTTGAGGGTCCTGAGAAAACCTTGAGATGCAGATGGGGCAATAGTGACCCACGTATACAATACGTGAGAAACTATCTTGCTCGTACTCGCATCTCTTGTGGAAAATTTCTCAGGTTTTCAACCAAGAGCGAAAAGCAAAACGTTTCTGGTTTTATATTCTAATATGTTCTACCTCTGTAGGTGCCGCAAATTTACGGCATTTTATCCAAGCACACAAATATTGCTGCATATTTTTTGTGAGCGGTGACTTGAGATGTGACTGTAATTGTCTGAATAGCCATAATATTAGTCGGGGGATGTGGTAGGCACGGCGTTAAAAAACCCAAAAATCGGCGGTCGTGGCAAACTTTGTGCCCCTATCCGATTGTTATAATAGTACCGCGCCGGTACCGGACTCCAATGTGGCAAAAAAAACAACCAAAAACAATCAAATTATGGCACACACAGAAACACACAAAACAGACACACAGTACGACAACAACGGATTTGTAATGGTGCAGCCTGAACTGCCATACGCACCCGACGGCCTGGTTCCGGCCATCTCGGCACGTACCATTCAATATCATTGGAACGTACATACACGTACATATATAGATAATCTCAACCGCTTGGCCGCAGCCTCGGATTTTGCTTGGCCGTCTACGGAGGATATTATCCGAAGTGCCGCCCCCGGACCGTTGTACAACAATGCTGCACAGGCGTGGAACCATATTTTCTACTTCTTTGGACTGTCGCCTGCCGGTGGCGGAGAGCCTGCTGGCGGCCTTGCCGAGGCGATAGCGCGTGATTTCGGAAGCTTCGAGTGCTTTTACGATGCTTTTGCGGACGCCGGCACGGCGGTCTTCGGCTCGGGATGGGTGTGGCTGACGGCTGATGCCTCGCGGCGCCTCGCCATTCATGCCGGATCCAACGCCTTCAATCCTTTGCGTGAGGATTTGGTGCCGCTGCTGGTCGCCGATGTATGGGAACATGCGTATTACCTTGATTATCAGAATCGCCGCGCCGAAGCATTGCGACGTCTGGCCGATGTCATCGATTGGAGGATTGTCGAAAATCGCTATGCACAACTCGATGCCATACTATCCGGGGATGTCGGCAATTGCAACACGGCAAGTCTTATGGAATCGACATAACAGGTCTCTTAGGGTTTTTAGCACAACAATAGAATTGCACAATAAGCATAATGTGATGAACGAAGAGAGCGGTAGCCGTGAGGCCCCCGCTCTCGTTTGCCGTTAAAGGCTTATAGGCTTGCTTGTTGAAAAAATAGGATGTATGCGGCGGAGTATTTTGTGCTTTCCGTCGCTTGACGTCCTTTACGTTAAGACAAATCGGTCGGTCTCGAGCCGTATGGCGAGTCGGCTGTTGTCGCGGGCTTGTGCGGTGCGGCTATTCCTTGATGCCGTAGGCGAGGTCGCCGGCGTCCCCCAGTCCGGGTACTATATAGCTGTGCTCGTTGATGGTGTCATCTACGGCGCCCAGCCATACGGTGGTGCGGTCGTTGGGGAAGTTGCGCTTGATGTATTCTACGGCTTGTACCGAGGCGATGACCGATGCCACGTGTATCTTGGCCGGCATGCCCTTGGTAATTAAAGCGCGATAGCTCAGGTCCATAGATGCACCCGTGGCCAGCATCGGGTCGCATATTATGAGGGTCTTGCCTTCGAGGCGCGGCGAGGCAAGGTACTCGATGCATACATCGAAATTCTCCTTTTCTTTGTACTTGCGATATGCCGATACAAAGGCGTTCTCGGCTCCGTCAAAAAAGTTGAGAAATCCTTGGTGGAATGGCACGCCGGCGCGGAAGATGGTGGCAAGCACTACCTGCTCGTCCGGAACCATACATACGGCTTTGCCTAACGGAGTGGTGACATCCAGTGCCTTGTAGCGCAACGTCTTACTGATTTCGTAAGCCATAATCTCGCCTACGCGTTCGAGATTGCGTCGGAAGCGTAGCGGGTCTTTTTGTATCTCTACGTCACGCATTTGCGACAGGTATACTCCCACCAGAGAGTTCTGTGCGCCAAAGTCTATAATTTCCATATCCAAATCTTTTGGGTTTGTTTGGAACACAAATTTACGCATATTCCCCGAAAAACAATGCGGTTGTCAAAAAATATTTTGCCGAATGGCAAAAAGTGCGTACCTTTGCAGCCGGGTAAGTCCTACACGACCAGCTCCCTCCCAATTCCCCCAGGTCTTGACCGAAGCAAGGGTAAGAGGTTGAGCGGTGCGATGTAGCAAGCTTACCCTTTTTTTGTGTACCCCCAAGCGATTGAATGTCTTTGTAGGTGCAATATCCGGAGAATTATCGTTATCTTTGCACCCACGGAGCATCACCGATGACATAATAATCTGCACATACGATGACCAAAACTCGTATCACATTGCTATCATACGCATTGGCCGCCTTTGCCACCGCTGCCACTGCGGCATGTACGTCCAAAGGCAACGCCACCGCCTCCGACAGCGACAGCGTGGCTCGGACCGCGATGCCGGAGGTGCCCGCAGCCAATGCCGACAGCGTCTATACATACGTCGAAGCCCAGACAACGCTGGGCGTGCGCACGCCCGGCAGTGCGGCGCACGCCCGATGTGCCGAAATGCTCAAGACACGACTGGCCGCTGCCGGCGCCGAGGTATCCGTAGATGCCGGTATCGGAAGTCTTGCCGATGGGTCGTCCATACGATTTGAGAACATCTTCGGTCGCTTCGGAGGCGACAAAGAAAGGCGTGTGCTGCTGCTGGCGCATTATGACACTCGTCCATGGGCGGACGAAGACCCGGACCCCTCAAATCACAATACGCCTATAGACGGCGCCAACGATGGCGCTTCGGGCGTGGCCGTACTGCTCGAAGTAGCGCGCCATATCGCCGTCAAAGATCCAGGAATAGGCGTGGACATCCTCTTCACGGACGCCGAGGACAGCGGCCTGAGCGCCCCCGAAGGCTCGGATGACGCCACCCTGATGCGCTACGAAAATTCGTGGTGCATAGGTACGCAACACTGGGTGCGCAATATGCCTTATGACATAGCCAAAGGCGAGATGCCTGCATACGCCATACTCGTAGATATGGTCGGCGCCGGCGGAGCCGTCTTTGCCAAGGAATACTTCAGTATGCGTTCGGCACCACAAGTCGTATCCAAGGTATGGGATGCGGCCGCACGGCGCGGATATGGTGAGATGTTTGTCCAACGGCGTGGCGGAGCCATCAATGATGACCATATACACCTCATCGGCGCCGGAATACCGGCCATAGATATCATTGATGCCGGACGTCCGGGCGGATTTCCGCCGACGTGGCATACCATGGCCGACAATATCGCCAATATCGACCGCACCACCTTACATGCCGTGGCTCAAGTGCTGCTCGATGTGATATATAGCGAACAACCTCCTGCAGAATCACTACATTAAGGGGCCGGCCGTTAAAGTTAAGAACTATACAGATCTCTCCACACTCCATAAATATAAAACTCAGGAATATGACCATAGAAGATAAGCAACGGGAAATCATCCAAGAATTCGGCGAAATAGACGACTGGATGGACCGCTACGCCTGCATTATCGATTTGGGAGGTCATCTGCCCCCTATGCCCGAAAGTGCCAAGACGCCGCAAAACCTTATTGAGGGCTGCCAGAGCCGTGTATGGCTTGACGCCAAACTCGATGATAACGGACGACTGGTGTTCAGCGCCGATAGCGACGCTCTTATCGTAAAAGGCATTATTTCGATGCTTGTAGACGTCCTCAGCGGACACACTCCGCAGGAGATTTTGGACGCCGACCTGCACTTCATAGACGATATAGGACTGAGCCAGCATCTTTCGCCCACGCGCTCCAACGGACTGCTGGCTATGGTGCGTCAAATCAAGGCCTACGCCTTGGCCTATGCGCACATCAGCGAGAGCAAATAAGTCATACACAGATTCACCCTATCCACCACCCACGATGAGTAGCAAGATACAAGAATCCATGCGCCATATACTGGACGCCGAAAGTCGCGCCATAGCCGCCATCCCCATCAGCGATGCCTACGACCGCGCCGTTGCCATGATAATAGAGCGGGTACACCGCCTCGGCGGCAAGTTGGTCACCTCCGGTATGGGCAAGGCCGGGCAAATAGCCCAAAACATTGCCTCGACATTCTCGTCCACCGGCACTCCGGCGGTCAACCTGCACCCGGGCGAAGCACAGCACGGCGACTTGGGCGTGCTGCAACCCCATGACGTGATGCTGTTGGTGTCCAATTCGGGCAAGACGCGCGAGATTGTCGATCTGGTCACTCTGGCACGAGGTCTCTACGACGGCATACCCATGATTGTCATCACCGGCAACCCGGACAGCCCGCTGGCCAACGATGCCGATGTTACACTGTCCACGGGACATGCTCCCGAAGTATGCCCTCTGGGTCTGACGCCCACCACCTCCACCACCTGCATGACCGTCATAGGCGATGTGCTGGCTACATCGGTGATGTCCGCCATAGGATTTACACGCCAGGACTACGCCCGTCGCCACCACGGCGGATACCTCGGCAGCGCCGCACGCGGCGACAGCACCATACATTGACCTAAAAAATTACCGGCCCTCAACAGGCCACATTACAATATGTCAAAAATCTTCTGCATAGGCGAATGTGCCTTGGCCTTTGACACCACCGACGGTGTCGCCGCCACCGGACTCTTCGGCGACATCGCCAATGCCGCCGCCCTCCTCGGACGTCAGGGAGCGTCCGTGGCTATGCTTTCCGAAGCCGCCGATGACCCGGTGGGACAGGCCGCCGTCAATGCCCTGACCGAAGCCGGCGTCGACACCTCCGGCATCGACCGCTTCACCGACGGCTCCACTCCCGTTATTATACGTATGGGCACGCGCCCCATACGCTACGAAAACTACGGCGACGAATGTTTCGACATCGTCTGGCCCAATATCACCAAGGGCGACATCGTCGTCTTCGGCGAATTTTACGCCCTGGACGGGCGAATGCGAGCCCGCATGGTGCCGCTGCTGGACAGTGCCGCCGAGCGCGGTGCCGTGATGGTATACCTGCCCGGATTTATGCCGTCGCAGACGCCGCGCATCACGCGCGTAATGCCCGCCATACTCGACAATCTCGAACGCGCGCATATCGTCATCACCGACACCCGAGCGCTCACCACCATATTTGACAACACGGACGGGCAGGCCTGTTACGAGCAGCATATTCGCTACTCGGCGCCGGTGATGATACATACCGACGGGGCCTCGGCCGTCGTGTTCGGCCCCGGCATCCACGCCAAGGCCGACAACTCAGCCGACATCAGCGCCATCACCGCACATATCGCTCGAATCCTTGCCGTACGGCATGCGGACGCCGACAGCATCGTCGGGATGACCCAAGATGACGCCCTCGGCCTTGTCAAAGCCTGATAACCGCCACGCGGCAACATATTACGAACAATACATAACGACTTCAAATACATAGGATTATGTCCACCGAACTGCACAACCGACAAGATGCCTCCATCGAACTAATGCCCGAAGCAGTAGGCGATATGCGTGCCGCCATAGTCACCGCACGCTTCAACAGTGATATCACCTACGCACTGCGCGATGCCGCGCTCAAGACCTTCAAGGACGCCGGTATCGACGACTCGGACGTCGACACCTTCGAAGTTCCCGGTGCTGTCGAACTGACATTTGCCGCCTCACAGCTCATCGAAAGCGGCGCCTACGATGTTGTCATCGTCTTCGGCTGCGTCATTCGCGGCGGCACACCGCACTTCGACTACGTATGCCAAAGCGTCACCCAAGGCATTACGCTGCTCAACAGCGACTGCGACATCCCCGTCATCTTCGGCGTCCTCACCACCGACGATCATCAGCAAGCCGCAGACCGCGCCGGCGGCGCCCTCGGCAACAAAGGCGCCGAATGTGCCCTCGCCGCCATCGAGATGGTTCAGCTCACTCGCGACATCCGCGAAAAGTAACACGGGGTCACCATCCCCATTCGTGACCTTGCCATCCTCACTCTTGACGAGCGACTATTCGGCACTCGCCTTTGGCCATCGTGTGCAGAACCCGGCGACACGATGACCGACAATTCAAAAAAAAGTTGTACCTTTGCGGCACGTTCGCGCCCGTGGCGTAATTGGTAGCCGCGTTAGACTTAG
>CAKTOT010000031.1 GCA_934590135.1 uncultured Muribaculaceae bacterium | reverse complement strand
CGGAAACAAGGACTTTGTCTACAACGACTCGTTTGTAGACAAGGAGGACGCGTACCGTCACTCCAAATGGCTCTCCTTTATGGACCGACGTCTCCGCATTGCCAAAAAGCTCCTCTCCGACCGCGGCGTCATTTTCATCTCCATTGACGATAATGAGCAAGCAAACCTGAAGTTGCTGTGCGACGAGGTGTTCGGAGAAAATAACTTATTGGGGGAGTTAATCCACCAAAGAGCAAAAGGTGGTGGTCAAGCTAAATTTATTGTAAAAGGGCATGACTACATATTAGTTTACGCTAAAGATGCACAGAATGCCTCGATTTCTCGTCCCAAAGTAATCCAACAGAAAACCTTTATACGAAATGGGATTGAGTGTTTGCGAAATGATGATGTCCTACGTAAATCTTTTGGCAAGTATGATAAGACATTAGGCGATCGCAGATGTTTTTATGAGGATATTGTAAAGTATAAGGGAGAAAAGAAAAAGGAAGAGATTGATAACCTTATCCGAGATGGCAAATATATGTTAGAATTAAATGCCGAGGGAAAACATACAATTGTTGAGTATATACCCATATCCTCTGCTCGATCAAAGTTGTATTCTATAATTAAAGTGCTATCAGAAGAAGGGAAAAAAGAACTTGAAGATCTAGGTTTAACGAACTTCGATTATCCTAAGCCGTTGGAACTTATACGTCTTATTACAGGCGCTATTTATAAAACGAATTCCACAATCCTTGACTTCTTTGCTGGCAGTGGGACGACGCTGCATGCGGTGATGCAGTTGAATGCCGAGGATGGGGGGCATCGGCAGTGTATACTGTGTACCAATAACGAGAACGGGATATGCGAGAACGTGACCTACGAGCGCAATAAGCGCGTGATTCAGGGGTACACCAAGCCCAACGGCGAGAAGGTCGAGGGGCTGCACGACAACAACTTGCGATACTACCGCACCGAATTCATCAGCCGCAGCCGCACGCCGCGCAATATGCAGCGTCTTGTCGAGCTGTCGACGGATATGCTGTGCATCAAGGAGGACTTGTATGCCGAGCAGACGGAAATGGGCGGGATGCGCGTTGTGCCGCGCGTGTTCCGCTACTTTGCCGAGGGCGAGCGCAAGATGCTCATCATCTATCGCGAAGAATATATCGAAGAGATAGTCAAGCTGATAGCCAAAGTCGAGACTACGGCGCCCATCCGCGTGTACGTCTTCTCGCCCTGCGAAGACCCGTCGAGCGAGCTCTTCGAGCCGGTGGCCGAGAAGGTAGAGCCCGTGGCCCTTCCGGCAGCCATCTACAACACCTACAAACGCATCCTGCCCAAGCGCCGCGACCGCCGCGTGGACACCGCGACAGACAATGCCGACGGTGACCCGGATACAGAGCCGGACAACGAACTTGGCGGACTTTTTGAAACACAAGACCAGGCATGAAAGACATCCAATACCAACAGCGAGCCATATCCGAGCTGATAGACAAGACAATACACCTGCTCGACATAGGCGGCGAGCGCCGCAAGATTGTATTCGAAGCGCCCACGGGCGCGGGCAAGACCGTGATGGCGTGCGCCACCCTGGCCGGCATCGTCGACGAGCTTAAAAACCGCGGCGACAGCCGCTACACGGAATGCGCCTTCATCTGGTTTGCGCCGCGTAAGTTGCACATACAGAGCTACCGCAGCCTCAAAGGCGCCTTTGGCGAGACGCGCAAGCTGACGCCCGTGATGTTCGACGAGCTCGACCAAGAAGAAGGCATACAGCTCGGCGAGATACTTTTTATCAATTGGGAGAGCGTAAACAAGGACAATAACCGCATTGTACGCGACAGCGAGAGCGGCGTCAGCCTCTACGAGATTGTGCGGCGCACCCGCGACCAAGGGCTGCCCATCGTCGCCGTCATCGACGAAGAACACCTCTTTTGGTCCAAGACCGCCGATAAGACCGCGCAAGTGCTTGACAATATCCGTCCCGAAGTCGAGCTGCGCATCTCCGCTACGCCCAAGACCACGCGCTTTGACGAAATGGTCAAAGTCCACCGCCGCGATGTCATCCAAGCCGAGATGATTAAAAAAGAAGTAGTGCTCAACTCCGATATAGACATCGAAGCCTCCACCGGGCTTGGCGCCATATCGCTGGAAGAGCGGCTGCTGAAAGTTGCCCTTGCCAAGCGCGAGCAATTAGCCGCCGACTACCGCTCGTTGGGCATCGATTACATCAAGCCGCTGCTGCTGGTACAGCTGCCCAACGACACCCGCGAGACCATGACCACCGAAGACACGGCCGTATACGAGACCGTTACGCAATACCTTGCCTGCCAAGACATAACCGTCGCCAACGGGCGCCTTGCCGTCTGGCTGTCCTCCGAGAAGCACAACCTCGAAGGGCTGGAGCGCGGAGACAACGGCGTGCAAGTGCTGCTGTTCAAGGAAGCCATAGCCCTGGGCTGGGACTGCCCCCGTGCGGCGGTGCTGCTGATATTCCGCAAATTGCAGAGCGACACCTTCACGGTGCAGACCGTGGGGCGCATCCTGCGTATGCCCGAGCAGAAGCACTATCCCAAAGACTCGCTCAACATCGGCTACGTCTACACCGACATCTCCAAAGACAAGATACAGATTATAGCCGCCGACCAAGACTACCTACTCAAGAATACGCTCGTGGCGCGTCGGCGTCCCGACTTGCAGAACGTCATCCTGTCCTCGGTATATGCCGACCGTCCCAACGCCGAGCACAATTACCTCGGTCCCGACTTCCGCCGCGTGCTCGAGTCTGAAGTCGTCAAGAACTTCAAGCTGCAGCAAAACGGCGGACTTTTCAGCCTCGCAGACTTGGCCGCCATGGACGGCGACGAGCCGCCGACACCGCTGCCCGACAGCGGCAACGCCGTCATCGAAGAAAACCGCCGAATTGTGTCCAAGACCCTGCGCATAGACGTACGCAACGTCAATGTTGCCGTGCCCAAGAATGTCCACTTTCAGAACGAGATACAGACGTTGAATGCCGAGCAAGCCAAATTTGCCCGCACCGCCGGCGAGATAGACCGCGTCTTCCGCGCATATATCGACCGAAAAGGCGGGCAATTCGAGTATCGCCAAGGCAGTCGTACCGACCGCATAGCCACGTACCTGTTGGGTATACTCGAGGATTACCTCGGACTTTTCGAGACCGATGCCAAGAAAGTCGTGCTATACCACGAAAACCAGCCCAAATTTGACCGTATCATCGACCTGGCGCTCGATGAATATATGCGGATACGTCACCTCAAGCGCGGTCGTGCCGTCCGACCGCTCAAGCAATACGAGTGGAGCGTGCCCGAAGAGCGCGTGTACGACAGCGAGACCAATCATGCCGTGCCCGACATAGCCAACCACGCCCTCGACCCGTATGTACGGCTCAACGATGGTGGCTCGCGGCAGGAAGACGATTTCGTCGCCTTCCTCGAAGCCAATACCGCGTACATCGACTGGTGGTACAAAAACGGCGACAGCGGACGGCAGAATTACGCCGTCGAATACGACCGCAACGGCGAAAAGGCGCTGTTCTATGTCGATTTTGTGATACGTATGCGCAGCGGGCGCGTCTACCTCTTCGACACCAAGACCGAAGAAAGCGATGCGTACGCGCCGCAGAAGCACAACGCCCTGCACGCATACATGCAAGCCGAGAACGCCAAAGGTGCCGACCTGCGCGGCGGCATCATCATCAAGCCCCAAGGCCGCGACTACTGGCTCTACAGCCCCCTATCCATAGACAACACCACCGACCTCACCGGCTGGGACATCTTCGACCCCCGAAACGCATAACCCCGCGAAAGATAGACCATGAACAAAGGTATAGACAACAAATTCGTGCACTACGGCATACGTCGCGAAGACCTCTCGACAATCGAAGGCATCTGCGAGGCCGAAGGCATAGACTTCGACTGGCTCAGCGAAGAGATACTCCGCATCTATCACGCCAAGAAAGTCGAGGCAATAGAAATCAGCGACAGCGACACCGAAGATATTATCCGTGCCGCCATCAACAAAATCCGCCAACAGCCATGCTGATACAAAAAGTAAAAATATCCAACTACAAGACCTATCTTTCGCTGGACCTCGATTTGTCGGTGGACGACGAACGTCCCATCATCCTGATAGGCGGCGGCAACGGCGGCGGCAAGACCACGCTATTCGAAGCCATCAGCGGCGCCCTTTACGGGCTGAAAATAGACAATGCCGAGCACTTCAACGAATTACTCAATCAGGGAGCGCTCGGCAGCGCCCCTCCGATTATTGAGCTTCAAATCACATTCGTGGGCAAGGTGCTGGGGCAGACGCGGAAATATATTCTCCGGCGGACGTACCGACTGAACCAGCAGGGTAGGCCGCTGGAAAGCGTATCGCTCAATATGGACGGCAATGTCTTTGTGTATGGAACGATGAGTGCGCCCAAAGACCGCGCAGTCAATATGCAGCAAGTCAATAAAATCATCAAGGCCAACTTGCCGCAGGAACTGAGTCAGTACTTCCTGTTTGATGCCATGCAGTCCGGCGAGTTGCTGAAAAAGAACGTATTTGCACAGACCATTCGCGACAACTTCGAGAAAGTCCTCGGCTTCCAAAAATACCTACAGCTCAAACGAGCTTCCGAGCGTCTACTCCAAGAATGGAGTCAGGCACGTCTACAAGCCGAGCAGGAGCAAAAAGAATACAACGAACTGTGCGCCCGCAAAGAATCTTTTATGTCCGAGCTCGACGCCAATACCGCCGAGCAAGATCGAATCTTCAAATACCTGTCGTCTGTCGAAGAAGAATACAATCGAGCCAAAGCGGGAGCGCAGCAGAGTGCCGACCTCAACAAGAAAATACAAGCTGTATCGGCACGCATAGACGACATTTTGAAGCACTGCGACACCTATGCCGAAGACTTGCGCAACTTTATGGAAAACATCGAAATCAATGTATTTCTGCCTAAACTTGCCTCCAATATATCGCAAGAAGTCAACAATATACTACGTATTAAAGAACAACTGCTGAAAGAAAACACCGGGGCATACCCGATAGAAACCCTACGCGATGTTACGTCCAAAATCATAGAATACCTCAAAGACCTATCGCTGTGTTCGGCCGATGTGGACGAGGAAAATGTGTTCACCCATATTGTCGCCCTCCAAAATGCCGTCAACCGCCCCGACCCGTACGAATACCTTGATACAGATGAGGTCTCGGCCCTTCGTTCGCTTATGTCACGCGGCGGGACAAACCAGTTTGTCACCCTCGACCGTCAGCGTCAAGACCTCGAGACGCAGATTTCGCTGCTCGACAACCTCCGCGAACAAAAAGCGACATTCGAGCGCACCAAGACCGGCGGAAATGACGAACTGATACGCACTTACGAGGCCTCGCAGAGCCAGCTTGACGAGCTACAAGACAAAAGTGCGCAGATTAAGAGCGAAATCAGTCGTCTGGACAAGCGCATACATCAATACGATGTGCAAATACAGCAAGAGCCCGATGTCAAGTATGATACACTGGCCAAACTCAAGCCCTTCTTTGAGATGGTGGCAGACAAATTGCTCAAAAAGAAAAAAGCGCAGATCGAGAGCGAGATGCAACAACAACTCAATACACTGCTGGTGTCCTACAAAGGCCATATCGGACGTATCGAGTTGAGTGACAGTATGGAGAACTTTAATATAAAAATGTATCATACTTCAGGAAACGAAATTTCGCTCAACCAGCTCAATGCCGCCTCGAAGCAAATCTTTATACAGGTGCTGCTGAAAGTATTGCGCAACCTCGGAGATTACAATCCTCCGGTGATGATAGATACGGTGATGGGTGTGCTTGACAACGAAAGCCGCGATGCGCTGATGGAAGAATACTTTCCGCAATTGGCCGAGCAGACTATACTGCTGTGCACTACATCCGAAATACGCACCGACAGCGACTACATCAAGCTCGAGCCGTTTATATCCAAGACCTACACGTTACATCGCGACCCGGCTACGCAGAGCACTGCCGTGTCAGACGGCTATTTCGGAGTCGAACTCAATCAATAATCCGCTATGAGTAAAGTATTAAGTTTTGCCAATACCCGCCAGATGGAGGGAATGTATGACGAACTCGCCTCTGTCAAAGAATGTATCGAATCAAAGGTTAACCTCTCGCAAATTGTCGGCTCGGAAAAACGCTATACATTACCGTTAAATAAGGTGATGCGTATTTGCTTCCTTGTCGGATTGGGGCTTTCCGGCAAACGCAGCATTGAAGATTTCAAGGGTATACAACTCTCAAAAACTTCGACGCGTATCGTTCCGACTTTTTTTACACTTCATAATCTTGCTCCATTGTATTCGGCGTTATTGAAGATTAGATATGCAGATGTCGAGGCGGATTTGACGGATAATACTACGCTTTCGCGCATTATCGCCGCCGAGATCCTACGCGGGAGAGATTATCTACTTGACGAGTCCAACCTCAACAGCTATCTTTTTGCAGTGTCGAATCGGGCGGCTGCATCACACGACATCCCGGCGCTCCAACTGCTTATCGGCAATTACGGAGATGAAGAAATGGAGGCAACGCTCGATATTAATAGCCGCTCCATCACAAATTCGCAGATACTTGTTGCCGGGACAACGGGTTCGGGCAAGACCAACTTGCTGGCCGTGCTTATGCAGCAAATACGCTCGCTTTCCTCAGAGTCCCGCTATCCGGTCAATTTCCTATTGTTCGATTACAAGGGCGAGTTCAGCGATCCGGCCAACAATCATTGGTTGACGCTTTTCGATGTGGACCGCTCGGCCATACTTGACCCTATCGAGCGGCCGCTGCCGTTCACCCCGTTCCGCGATTTTTCGGGTCGTTCTATCAATGAAATCAACTTGTATGCAACCGAGATGGCTTCGGCGCTGAGAGCTTTAGACCAAGTCTCGGCAAGTGCAAATATGAGTAACCGCTTGAGCGATGCAATTGTAGATGCCTACAAATCGACCGAAGGCCGTCCCGTCAACTTTGATCTCATTCTCGAAAAATATCTCGGACGCATGAAGGACCCCGAAAAGGGTGATACAATTTCGTCAGTACTCAATCAGCTTTGCAAGGCAAAGATTTTTGATACTGAGGATAAAGCAAATCTTATTGAAGAGTGTTTCATCGTAAAAATGGACGGATACCCCAAGGATGGGCCTATTGCCAAGGCCATTGTCTATTTTCTTGTATCAAAGCTTAACGATATATACTCAATGCTTGAAAAGCAGGAGGTCAATGACGAATATGTTCAAATTAGACATTTCACTATTATAGACGAGGCACACTATATGCTTGGATTTGACAATCGTCCGCTTCGTCAGCTTATTGCCGTAGGCCGCAATAAGGGTCTGTCAATCATTCTGGCCACGCAGAATATGGCGAGCTTCAAGAGCAAGTATTTTGATTTTTACGCCAATGCGCAGTATCCGCTCATAATGAGACAGCAGACAATTGATAATCAGGTGATAAAAGACTTGTTCGGAGTCAGCGGCAAGGAATTGGATGGTATTCGCACCGCCATCGCCGGGTTGCAGAAAGGCGAGTTGATTATCAAAGACCAAACGGCTTTTGAGCTCGGAATGGGCAGCAAGTATAAGAAAATCTGCGTGACACATCTGATATAATTCAGGTGTGTTAGGCCTCGGCCCTTGTCGTGTTCGGCCTCTCGAATCTGCGCATAGGGTTGTAGAGAGGTCGTAGTAGAATAAATAAATCGGAGCTAACCTCGCGGTCGGCTCCGATTCTCTTTTTTCAGTTACTTTGTGTCGAATGTTGTTATTAACCCTTTTACCAAACCTTCCGAAGAAGGTATTTGAAATTTGTTATGTGTGTGTTGTCGTGGCTTAGTGTTGTATTGTGTTCCTGATTGTGTTCGAAAATGTGTGGTGACGGATGTCCGTCTCCCGGGTTTAGGGTATCGGCGGAGGTGGCGGCGGCCCTTGACGGCGCTGCCGATTGCCTTTGCCTTTGCCGGGCTTTTTGTGGCCGCCGGGAGGCGGTCCCATCAGGCGTTTTTCGGCGCGATAGACGCGGTCTATCTGCTCGGGGGTGAGAAAACGCTTGTATTGGTTGTAGTACTTTTCGCGTAAATCGAGTATGGCGCGAGCCATGGCGAAGCGGTTGTCGGTGTTTTGCTCAATCTGCTTGGATGACAGCTTTTTGCCGTCTTCGAGGCGGTAGCGCTCGTGGATTTTCTCCATCTCGGTGTTGCATTCGATGAACAGAGCGGTGAATTTTTGGGTCTGCTCGTCGTTCATCACGGCTGCTTTGGCCAGTCGGGCGGCTATGGCCGGGATGTCGGGGCGCTTCGGTGTATGCTGTCGTTGCCGCTTGGCTTGGGCGGGTAGTGCCAAGGCCAAAATCATTACGGCTATTATCCAGTGAAGGTGTCGTGTCATGTGCGGTTGTGTGTTAGATGGTTGTAAAATGTTTTTTTGGGGGGGTGGGTGGAGCTCCGATGAGTCTCTGTAATTGAGACTCAATATGTGTTCATGAACAGGTCGTTGTCAATCATTTCTTGCGGCATATCGAGGTACAAGCGGCTGTCGGTCGGGGCTTGGGCCGTGGACGTCGTGTTTGCCTGTGCGATAGTTGGGGGCTGCGGCGTCTGTGCCGGGCGTATCACTACAAGACAGGCGATGGCGGCAGCGGCAGCGGTGATGGTGGCTGTGCCCCAGAAGAGGCGATGGCTGCGCCGGCGGCGTGCCTGCCACGGACCGCGTGCCAGTGCGCTCAATCGCTGTTTCTCGGCTTCGAAAAATCCGTCGGGAGTGGTGTATATATCGCGGCGGGTGAAGTCTGCGGTGTCGTTGTTGTGTCTGATGTCTGTCATTAGTCTTATATATTATCAGATGAGAGAAGTATGCCTTCTTAAGAGTGTATGCCCATGCCTTGGAGGATGTCTTTGAGCTTGGCGCGTGCCTGATGAAAGGTGGCTCGGGCGGTGTCCTCGGCCATCCCGGTGACGGCGCTGATGTCTGCAAAGGACATTTCGTCGTAGTGGCGCAGGTCGAAGACTTGGCGCTGACGCACGGTGAGCGCCTTCATGGCTTTGGCCAGCGCGAGTGCAATGCCGTCCGAGCGGTCGATGTACGGCTCGTCCTCGAGCGTGTCTGCCGGGATGTCGGACAATTCCACTTCGGAAGTCCGTCTGTGGCTGAGATGTCGCAGGGCCTCATTGGTGGCTATGCGCCATACCCAAGTGCGTACGGCCGAGGAATCTTTGAGGCTGTCGAGACCTTGAAATATCCGCAGCATCGCTTCCTGCATCACGTCTTTGGCGTCATCGTGCGACACCACCATGCGGCGTACGTGCCTGTATAGGGGCTCGTAGTATTCGGCGAGGATTTCGTCGAACGAAGGTGTCTGGGGCGTGCGGCGTAGTATTTTCATCGTCAGTGCATTCTTGCATTGGTGCGGCGCTCGTGGGCGCTTTCACTTATTAGACCGCAAGATATGTATTTCGTGTATGACGAGCGGCGATTTTAACAACCTTTAAAACATACGCCGTCCTTGCCGATATCTTTATGACCGTTCTCCCAAAAAATATTCGTACCTTTGCACTGCTAAAAGCACACATACGCGAATATTATAATCACCATTAATAATCAACGCATTATGAAAATCGAAAAAATCATCGGTCGTGAAGTACTCGACAGCCGTGGCAATCCCACCGTCGAGGTTGATGTAATCCTCGAATCCGGCGCGCGCGGACGCGCCTCCGTACCCTCGGGTGCCTCCACCGGCGTCAACGAAGCTCTCGAGCTGCGCGACGGCGACAAAAATCGATATATGGGCAAAGGCGTCCTCAAAGCCGTGGCCAATGTCAATGGCCCTATCGCCGAAGCTCTCGTAGGTATGTCCGCTCTTGACCAGGTCAAGATTGACGAAACTATGATTGCGCTCGACGGAACCGAAACCAAGAGCAACCTCGGAGCCAACGCCATCCTCGGCGTCAGCCTCGCCGTAGCCAAGGCCGCAGCCGACTACCTTGACCTGCCCTTGTACAAGTACATCGGCGGCTGCAACACCTATGCACTGCCCGTGCCTATGATGAACATCATCAACGGCGGCGCACACTCCGATGCCCCCATCTGCTTCCAGGAATTCATGATCCGTCCTATCGGCGCATGCTGCTTCCGCGAAGGCATCCGCATGGGTACCGAAGTGTTCCACAACCTCAAGAAAGTCCTCAAAGAGCGTGGCCTGAGCACCGCAGTAGGTGACGAAGGCGGTTTCGCCCCCACACTTGACGGCACCGAAGATGCCCTCAACGTCATCATCAAGGCCATCGAATTGGCCGGATACGTACCCGGAAAGGACGTCACCATCGGCCTTGACTGCGCATCCTCCGAGTTCTACAAGGACGGAGTATATGACTACACTTGGAAGCAGGGTGCAGATGCTCCCAAGCTCTCCAGCGCCGAGCAGGCTCAGTTCCTGAAATCTCTTATCGAAAAATACCCCATCGATTCTATCGAAGACGGTATGGCCGAAAACGACTGGGAAGGCTGGAAGGTCCTCACCGACCTCATCGGCGACCGTTGCCAGCTTGTAGGCGACGACCTCTTTGTAACCAACGTCAAGTACCTCAAGAAAGGCATCGAACTGGGTTGCGCCAACTCCATCCTCGTTAAGGTTAACCAAATCGGTTCGCTCACCGAAACGCTGCGCGCCGTCGAACTGGCACAGCGCAACGGCTACACCGCAGTGATTTCGCACCGCTCGGGCGAAACCGAAGATGCTACCATCGCCGACATCGCCGTGGCTACCAACGCCGGACAGATCAAGACCGGCTCGGCCAGCCGCTCCGACCGTATGGCCAAGTACAACCAGCTGCTCCGCATCCAGGAGGAACTCGGTGACGACGCTGCCTACGGATACGGCAAAAAGACCAAGATGCCCCAGGCATAATAGCGCAAAACTACCCGCAACGGCGGGCATAGACTTATAAAAAGACGCCCCCTCGGCCACAGTATACGGCAAGAGGGGGCGTCTTATTTTTTTCCGCTGACGTGCGATTTTTCCGCTGAGATGATGCTTTGAGGTATATTTTTTGATAGACAAAAAACATACCTTTTGCGAATACGTGGATGTCGAAAATACTGTCTACCTTTACCCTGAATTGTAGGCCATATAATGTCTGAATAGGGCGATGGTGCCTATATGCGATTGTCGGTCGAAATCGAATTACGACCGATACCAACAAAAATATACGAATAAACATAACACCGGAGATATGATACGATCAGCATCAAGTGAAGACAGACGACAGTCGTTGCCCGTGAAGGCGATTATGGTTGTCGCATTATGTATTTATGCCATCATTCCGGCATTGGCCGAGCGCTTTGTCTCGGACGGTGTCGGATACACAGTGACCGATGCGGTACGGAAGACCGTGCGCGTGGACAGTATCGGGCTGCCCGGACAGACATCGGGTCAGGATACAATCCGTATAGTCATACCCGAGAAAGTCTTGAACGCTGATGCCGAGTACGCCGTGACCGAGATAGGCAGCGAAGGGCAGACCGGATTGATTGAACCCGGATATACAAGCAAGCCGTTTATCATTCAATTCCCGTCATCATTGACCAAGCTCCACCGAGGAACGCTGACACATCCCAATGCGTGCTTGGCGTTTTCGCCGATGCAGGCCGTGTTCCCCGGCGAAATGTTCAGGGACTGCACCATATACTCGTTGGCGCTTCCGGAGGGTATGACTGAAATTCCCGACAACTTTGCCCGCAACTGCCGCATTTACGGCGAAGTGAGACTCCCGTCTACGATGCGGCGTATCGGCGACTATGCCTTTGCCGGAGACAAATTCTACGAATCCAAGAATTTTGAATACTCAAACCGTATTAAATTCGTGTTTAACTACGGGTTGCAAAGCATCGGCTATAAGGCCTTTTTCTATTGCAATCCGATCACGGTACGTCGTGACAACAATGACTCCAATACCTTGGTGCTTCCCGGGACTTTGACCTCTGTCGGCGTAAGTGCCTTCGAGCGTATGGACTATATGATGACCGTCGAACTGCCGGCATCGCTCAAAACCGTGCCCAAGAGGATGTTGGCGTGCTGCACCTATCTGCGCAATATCGTGATACCCGAAGGCATCGAGCGTATCGAGGCCGAAGCATTCAGTGATAATGGCGGCGAGGTTTACCAATGGCCTTACGGTTACAGCCGTTACGGGACATATCACTTCGTACTGCCTTCGACCGTCAAGTACGTGGGTAAGAACGCTTTCAATAACCCGTGTCAGCTGATTTCCATCGTGAGTTATGCGCCTGTTCCGCCGACTACATCCGGCACACTTGCCGACAAGATATCCAAGGAAGTGGTGCTGCAAGTGCCGCGCAACGCCTATACCCGCTATCGCAGCGATGCCAACTGGGGCCGCTTCGTCACCGAGGCCGTTGACGACGGATATTGCGACGTCACCGTGCGCCGGAACATCAAGGAGGGCGGGACGGTCAGCCGGTTGACGCAGATACGCATCGGCTCGACAGCCACCGTCAAGGCCGAAGCCGCCGCGGGCTACACTTTCAAAGGATGGGAACGCAACGGCGCCATCGTGGCCACCACGCCCGAGTACAATATTGTCGGCGTATATGACAGTCAGATAATTACCGCGATATTTGCACCGGTCAACGGCGTGACGGCCCGTCCCGATGACTATTACTCGACATACTTCTACACCCCCGGCGGTTCGGGCTCGCTGACAGTAGACGGCATTGCGTTGCGCCATGGCCTCGACAAGGCCTCCGAATGGGATTTTGACTTTACCGAAGTCAAGGACGGACGCTACGGCATCAAGGCGTATTTCCGCCACGCCGATGCGCAGACATATCCGGACACCGTTGCCTCGACATTCTCCGGCGAGAATTATACATATTTAGTGGCTGAAGACGGTCGTGATACATATCGGCCGTATCTTGACCCATCCATAGTGTTTGATGTTATACGCTTTCCGTTGACAGCGATATATGATAGCTCCGGCGAGCTGCTGCCTTCGTGTCAATATGTTATGGAAATCCCCATTCGGCACAAGACTTCCGGCGAAAAAGCCGTGATGACTTACACCGTCGACGTCTATATGCCCGGCGCGCAAGATCCGGTACTCGAACGCGACTTCTACGATCAAGAATCGTTATATGTGTACAATAACAACTACTATCTCAACGTGATGGCCGGCAGCCTTGACCGTACCAACGGTTTTGATGTCGAATTGGTTGTGGATGAGTATAATATGGTTCGCAAACAATGGTACAAAGTTCGCTCATACAAGTACAACTACAAGGCCGGCGAATGTCCCGTGCCGGACGAAGACGGAAGCTATGCGCATGAGGGGGGTACACTTGGTATCGACCTCGACACTCGTTATGCTTCGGCCATGTTTCAAAGCGAGGGGAAGACCGAAAGCCGGCATAACTACCGCTTCACCATCCGCGCCCGCAACTATAATGCCGACGGCACACCACGCCCGTGGGTCGAGCAAAGTGTCGGGCGAAGCGGCCGTGATGAATCACTTCGGTCGCTTAACGGCAGTATTGTGGTCTATAAACTTAACAACGGCGAGAATTACCAAAGTTGGACTATTGCCAAGTCCACGCCGCTCAACGGCAGTACGGTAGACTTCGACAACGGGTGGGCCGTATCGATGTACAAAGACTTTTACAACGCCTACGCCGCCAAAAACTGGAAAAAGGTCAATGAATACTACGGCCGCGGCATATATCAAGACGACCTCGACGAGCTGCTGTACAACTCATACCTCATGGAGGTAAACATCAAAATGTTTCCGGAACGCTGGGGCAAGTGCCAAGTGCTTGTTGAGAAAAAGGATGCGGACAGCGGCACAACATCTGTGGCGCGTGCCGGCAGCCGATATGATTATGATGTGGCTAAGGAAATACGGCGTACCCGCGGCTTCACAAGATTGGCCTTCCCGTCAGACGGCAAGACACACCGTTGGGCATTGTACTGGCCTGATATAGACCTGTTGCGCGAATACACTTTTACCGACAAGAACAACGAGACCGACAATATGTACTGCATCAATATGGAGTTCAGCGGTGCCGGTTTGGCCGACATCGAGGATATATTGATGGTTTATGAGACAAAGGCCGGGGAGGTCAAGCGTCAGACTTTCGGCCGCGATGAATGGTACAGCAGTAATATTTACACGGATGCCGATGGAGTCAAATTTACCAGGAAACAGAGTGCTTTGATACTTACCGAACCGGAAGGTATCAGGCGAGTGATTGCAGTGACTGACACCGTGCCCGAGGGGGCGGCACATAAGGTGCTTATACCCGGCAGCTTGAATGTCGTGCGCAGCGTTCATTCGTACTCGGATTCCAAGAGCCCCATTATGGTGGATGTGGCCAAGGACGGCACGCCCCGCGAGCGAAATCTCGTCCGTATCACCGGCGTCACCGATTTGTACGTGCGCCTTGTAGATGCTTCTACCGGCAAGACGATAACCTCCGGCATCACTTACTGGGCCGGCGATAGTGATACTAAGCATAATACGCCACAGATGGTGAACGGCATGGCTAAAATTAGTGTTGTCAGCGCTATCTATGGGGCAGTTTATTCTCAATATGCGTTTTTTGCCGACGGATATGTGCCGCAAATACTCTACGGCACGCCCGAAATACAGGGCCAGACCGCGTATATCGGAGGTTATACTGCCAAATACGAGGGTGATGACCTGGTGCTGACACTTCCGATGCGTCGCCGCGTCGGCAAACGACCTTTTGATGTCGTTGCCGTGCGCTACCGCACACCCGGAGTGGACGGCGTTGATGCGGAAGATCCCGGATGGCAGGATGTAGTCTACAACGGACCATCCACGCGCATAGCATATGAAGGCGGATACCGTCCTAAGGGTCTGAATACGATGGCTATCACTATTGTGTATTATAATGATTACACCATCTCGGAAAGTCGCAAAAATCCCGAAAAAGACAAATGGAAGGGTGATACCGGAGCGTTGTCCTCCATTACGCTTAAAGCTCTTACGGGTAAGTACGACGGGACAGCCAATGAGATCACATTCCCGCTGGTCACCAATTATCTGTCCAGCATTATGGCGCCGCGATATGATATTGTCGGTCTTGGTCTTGTTGATGATAAGGATTTGGGATACAACGGTGTAGGATGTAATTACTACCGTTATAAGCGCTATCCGCAGTGCAAATATATCTTTGCCACCTATGAGGGTATACCCGGAAGTCTGGTCAACAACGAGCGCGAAAGTGTGGTGACCATAGCCCTCAAGAGCCGCGATCGCATTGACTTGTGCCGTTTCAAGAACCTGACTGAGAACGCAATGTATATGGCCAACGGGCTGGAATATGATACGCCCATAGGCGAGGAACGAGTGTCCGAGATGTCTGCCAAAGAAGATCTCGGTAAAGAATTTCAACAAACTTTTGCCGATTTCGATGTGGAATTGCCGACGGACAATTTCCTGCCTTTCAATATCGGAGTGCAAAAGGTGGGTCGCGATTACGTCATTCGCGGCGCGATGTCCTATAATATTCTGCCCGGCGGTACTATGTCGGATATGCTTGACAAAGTCGGCTTTGCCAACGATATGGATGGCGTGTTCTACGAACTGCAACGTGCCGTCACTCGCGATGACCACGAGCGCTCGATACACGAAAACGCATTCAACAACACTGGCGCCTTTGTAGGCGTACGCGGATGGCTCGACGGCCGCTTTGTGCGCACCGAGTCGGGTCACTTTGTCCCGCGCCCGGGCGGTATAGGCCTCAAAGTCGAGGCTTCGGGTACGGTGCAGAGCAAGTTGTGGACACCATTCTTCTGCGTCGGCTCGGCCCTTGAGGGCGAAGTGAGCACGGCTGTTTCGTTGGCCTATCCCGAGGAACACGACTTGCAATGGGCCGTGAGCAGTGACGATAAGTTCAAGATGGACCTCGTGCAGCAGACCACCGTGGGCCTCACCACTTCTTTTATGGTGCAGGCCGGCGTGGACCTCTACATAGCCAAGGCTGTGTGCGGCGTCATAGGCAGCCTCGGCGGCTCTTTTGACTCGGAAGTCCGCTACAAGCCATATCTGCGCCATGCACACGAGATTTACGACGACTCTTCCGACCCCGACAAACCGGAGAAGAAGCCCGAATTCTACCTCTACAACGGCAGCCGTATGTCTCTGAGCGGTTCGCTCGAGGCGTATGCCGAGGTCAAGTTCTTGTGGTGGAAAAATCGTCAGTCGTACACCATATTCTCCTTCGACAAAAAGTGGTACGACCCGGACGATGCGTCCAACCCGCTGTGGCAGCGAGATAATGGCGGGAATAGTAGTAGCACCGGTCTACGTCTGCTCAACTCGGACTATCGCCCGTTGCAACTCTCTGCCGATGAGCTCAAAACGGCATCATCCATCGTCACCGATGTAGATACTTATGCCTCTCCGCGTTATCTATTCAACGGCAAGGATATGTCTTTCTTCCGCCTCAATGCCGCAGATATGCAGGCCTGTACGGTCGAAACGGTGAAAGGCGGTGTCCTGACAGCTGCGGATGGCAAGCCCTTGATGAGCGCCGATGCCGCTTCTGCCGACTCAAAAGGCATTATCGTCATGGAGGCCTCGACAGCGCCTGCCGACAAGACTTTCGATGTCAATGACGCCCCGAAATATGTAGGCGTCAAGGCGTCACTCTACAATGCCGGGACTTGGAGCGAGCCGGTGCTGCTGTCCGCGGCCAACGACGCCAACTATACGCCCCGTGCGGCCGTAAATGACGCCGGTCAGGGCTTGGTGATTTGGAAAGGCGGCGAGTATGTGCCCTCGTATGTCAATACGGATGCCGGCGGCAGTACCGGTGGTACCATCAGCGGCGCCCTTTACGGCGCGTGGTATGACGGCGTCAAGTGGTCGGCCGAAAAGGCGATGACAACGATGGACAACGACCATCCCATAGCCGATTATGCCGTAGCTATGGGACGGGACGGGACGGCTTTCGCATTGCTGTCTGTCATGCGTACCGACGAGGAAGTCCGTCGCATAGGCAATGAATTGGATAATTCGTTCTTAGCCACCTTGGTATACAAAAACGGCGAGCCGTCGTACACGATGTATACGGATTGCAGCGGCTCGCGTCCGCAAATTGTGTCTTGCACGGCGGGCATTTTTGCCGCCGCTACGGATATTGACCAAAACGGCAATGCCGACATCCGTCTGTACAGTGTCACCGAGGATGGTTCGTTGCAAGACCTCGGCTTCCTCGGTCTGGGACAACGTAGCATTCTTGACTATCGACTCATAGCCTCGGACAACGCCGAAACGCCGCTGGCAATTGTCTGGAAGGAAGTGCGTAAGCATATTACGGACCATACTTCCGGGGCTTTTCAGGCAAAGACTCGGGCGTACGCCGCGCTGATACGCGGTGCCGCCGAGGCTGCCGCCGAAACCGGCATGATATATCTCTCGGCCTCACGCCTGATTGCCGAGGCTCCGACCGGACTTGACATCGCCGGTTTTGATGGGTATATCAATGACGCCGGTGGAGTTACCGCCGCGGTGACAATATTCGAGACGGCCACCGGCGGTGCCAATATCGTCGAAAATTCGGTGGCGTTCGACAATGTTGTTTCGATTGAACGTGCCGGCATAGATACGGCAGTCGAAAAGAACAAGGACTTCGGATACTTTGTCACGGTATATAATGACGGACGCGATTTCATCGATTATATCGATATTAAACTCGGTTATGAGGGCGTCAAACGTACTGTCGCTACCGAGCTCTATCCCGGCAACAGTATCGACCTCTCGGATATGGTGCTGTATACCGCCGACCTCGAAAAAGGACTTGTGCCTTATGTTACCCCGCATTTCACGACCAATCCTCTGGCCGCACGCTCATACAAGGCGGCAGCCGCAAAGACAGCCCGAATGATGTCTCGTACGCCACATCGCGCTCCGGTGAACACGCCCGAAACGCCCATTACGCTCAATGTCGTGGATATGGTAGTGTCGCCGCTGAGCGTGCGCGTGCTCGGAGATGACAAGGATTTTGAACCCGGCGAAATCGCCGAATGTGAAGACGCCGGCGTGATACCCGAATTGGATAAAACCGAGGAAGACGGATTTACAAACGTCCTGTTTGCCGTCAGCAACAATTCGCCGATAGCGCTTGGTGGCGGATACAATACCAATGTGGCACTCTATCTGGACCCCAACGGAACGGCTCCGTATAAATATGCGCACGAGGTCAACCTTACAGCCGCCGACTTTGACCGCAACAACGGAATGGCTGTGGCACGCTTTGACATAGGCGCCGTACCGGAGGATGTTATGGTGTATGCAGTGGCTGTCACGACTGATGCAATGGGTAATGTCGTCCCCGACCAAAATTACCGGGACAATGCCGTCGAAGTTTTCCTGTATAAGAATGATATTACTACCATCCCGGACGGGGTGGATGACATCACCAAAGATGAAGATGTCGCCGATGCGGGCTTCATCCTCGCCAACGATGACAATGATGTCGTTGTTAGCAATTTGACTCCCGGTTCGACACTCCGCGTCTACGGCATCAACGGCGTATTATACAATCTGTTCCGCGTACCCGAGGACTGCACCGAACACCGCGTCACTCTTCCGGCAAAGGGCGTGTACATCTTCACCGACACGGCTAAGACACTGAAATTCCGCCACTAATACTATCGGGCGTCGGCGCATCAGCTCCGACGCCCGGGCTTGGCTGGTACAAATGTACGCCGTCAATGCACATTTAGTCAATGTCTTATCGGCTAATCGCACCTGCGATCAAAAAAAGATACGCTCCTGCCCAAATGTTTGTGGCGGGAGCGTATTCGTTATGTCGTCTTAGGAAACGTAACGTGACCTTTATGGCATAATTAGCCGAGGAATTATATAGAAAGTGCGTTGGCTGAATAATGTCGGCAGGATGTCAATCGCGCATACGCACAACGCGGATGCCGGTCCAGTGGCGGTTGCGCCGGACAAATTCATCAAGCGGCTCATCGCTGATGACGACCTTGCCCAAGGTGCTGGAGGCGTGCAACACGTGCCATTTGCCGTCATCGCCGCGCGTCAGGATGCCCAGGTGCGTCACATCAAGGTCCTTGAGCGTGGACGTGAAGCACAAGATGTCGCCTTCGCGCAGCTGAGCCTGCACTCTTTTGTTGCCTAAGGATCGGACTTTAAGGTAGCCGTAGCGATGGTTGCGATAGCCGTCCTCAACCCCGCGCATGCGCTCATAGGTCGCACTGTCGGCCAAAACGGGGTAGCTGTCTCGATGTGCAGACATATAGTCGATGGTCTTAACCTCGTACTTGACGCCCTCATCCATGCGGCGGACGGCATCCTCAACGATACCCATAGCAATGTTGTCCATAACCCAGTCGCAGATGTAGTGCAGGCGGCTGGCATATCCGTCCATCACCCCGTGGCGATAGCGGATTTTCTCGAGATTGTACATTGCATCGCGCCACCCCGAGCGTCCTTCGCCGATGGTGTAGGCCATAGCCATTGCCGTTTCGACAAAGGTTGTGCAATCAAGCGCGCCAAGGTCGATGGTCAGCATCTCGCCGGCCGAGCCGTCGGAGGCGCGGTGCGAGAAGGCATATGTTGTGTCACATTCCAGTGTATGAGCTACGTAGGGCGTCCCTATAAGGCTGCGCCCGATGTCCGAAAGATACATACCTGGCGTGTACCTGGTGGCCGAAATCAATTCGTGTTGCGACGCTTTTTTCATGATTTCCACCATTAATGTCGTATCACGCGCCTCGTTGCCGAAACGGATATGGCCCCAATTGATGGCCGAAGCGTTGACGCCGGCTGTCGCTATCGCCAGCGTACTCATTATTATATATAAGATACTATGTCGTTTCATCGTTTGTCTTTATTCGTAGGTGAAAAAGGTCGGCATAGGCGGTCTTCGCCGTACGTCGACAGGCGGAGTAAGGCGCAAAGCACATCTAAACTATGTCATGCTTTTCAATGCGGTTTTACCCTAATGTTTTTGCAAAGATAGCGATTTTTCGGCAGATACATCGCCCTTCGATCCTTTCCGATATTCTCTTATCATTCCCCACTACTCCCATTACTCCGCTCTCATTATTCTCATCGCTCTTATCGCTCTTATCGCTTCCATTATTCTCATTACTCCCATTGCTCCTATGATTCCCCAAAAAAATATAGCGGTGTATATAGCGGAGTGATAGTGCCTTGGGCGTCGGAAAGGCGTTTTGGACGAAAAATTTCGCGAAAAAAGTTCCGAAAAAATTTGGCCGTTGACAAAAAAGGGCGTACCTTTGCACTCGCTTTTCGGGAACAACGCCGACGGCACGCGAGCCGGGGCGCCGAAGAGGTTAAAGAGTGTTAAACATTGCCAAAGATTTTGGCGGGGAATAAAAAACGCCGTAACTTTGCAAACGCTTTCGGGTCGCAAAAATCGCGACGCGAGACACTCGAAAAACGAGCACATTGAAAGGATTACAATAGACAAAGTAGTAGTACGAGAGCTTAAAATTAATAAACTCGAGTCAATTCTAAAACGACTACTTTTACCTAATAAAGTCAGAGCGTAAGAGCCCCGGGCGCCGCATCGAAACGGCACCGGGCGTCACCGCAAAATCAGCTTCTCTCACGAGAATCGGAAAGAGCGGAAGACACAGGCAACAAACAA
>CAKTOT010000030.1 GCA_934590135.1 uncultured Muribaculaceae bacterium | reverse complement strand
CCCCGGCAGCGGCAAAGACCACCCCGTACAACCCGGCGAATACTTCATTCTCGCCGACGCGGGCATGGACCACCGCACCGGCAACCCGCTGAGCTTCGACCTCTCGCACGCCGATTTCGAATGGTATGACCTCTCCACAAGCCCCTCGAATATGGATATCGATACCCCCACGCCCAACCTCGACAAATGGTACTGCTACACCAAGAGCTACTTCCTGCTGCACAACCGTGGATTCAAGGCTTACGGCATCGCTCGCATACCCGTAGACAAGGACACTTACCTCAAAGACTACTATTACACCTACAACTATGACCAAGTGACCTCGGCCGGCACATTCCCGATGAGCCAGTCGGCATATCGCCTGCCCAACGAATGGGTCGTCGATGTAGTCAACCTCAGCATCGAATCCGACTACAAGTGGACCGTAACCGCTCCCGCACTGGATAGCGGATGGACATACTGCGGCACCATAGACAAGGACAAGACACGCTACTTCCACGCCGTACGTCGCAAACTGCTGCACCTCACCGAAGACGGACGTGCCATATTCCAAGACACCAACAACAGCAGCGTCGACTTCAACGGGCACGTCACACCCAGCGAAATCGAGAACCAAGGCACTGCCGTGGACGTCAGCGGCAAAACAGCCACGACACGCACTTATGACGGAATAGAACCCATAAAATGAACCGAACAACCACCTTTGCACTGGCAGCGCTGGCGGCACTATCCGTGTCGGCGGCGCCTGCCGCAACCAAGCCCGATGCCGTAACCGCGTGGGCGGGTGACAGCGTCCCCGCATTATACGCCGGCAGCGGCAACAACCCGGCCTTACGAGGCTTCGCACACCCTTACGGACTTACGATACTCGGCATCGACTACGGCACCATGCGGCGCGACAGCATCATCGCACCGCAACAGGGACGCGGCTTCGACCGTTACGGCATAGGCGCTTCCACGTACACCCGCGTCGGCGCCGATATGGTGCTCGAAGGGCACGCCTCGTACCACCGCGGCACAGCACGAAAGGTGGTATGGAACGAAACGGCAGATCTTTATATGATCTACCCGTATATGGCGGCGGACAGCGTTGGCGGAGACATCCAAAACGAGATTTACGACTTCGGAGGCTCCTACAGCGACCGTCGCGGACGTCTGCTTTGGGGCGCTTCGCTGGACTACACCGCCGGACTGCATTGGCGCAGTCGCGACCCGCGTCCGCGCAATGTCACCGCCAATCTACGCGCTCGCGCCGGTATCGCTTGGGCTCTGTCACCCAAGACCGTAGCCGGATTTGCGGCACGATACACACGATACAAGCAGACCTCGTCCATCAAGTTTGAAAGCGAGATGGGCCAGGACAAAATATACCATCTCACCGGATTGGGCACACAATATCAGCGCTTTGCCGGTTCGGGACTATCCACGCACTACAACGCCGACCTCTGGGGTGTCAGCATCGACCTGCGCCCCGACAGCATAGGCGGCACCGGACCATCGGCATCGTTCTCCTACGATGGTATGAGTATGAAAGTTCTACTCATAGACCTCAACAAATTGCCTATGGCTGAAATAACGAGCTATGCCTTTGACGCCCGCGCCGGGTACGGATGGCGATGCGGTTCAAGCTCGTGGAGCGTCATTGCCTTTGCCTCGACAAGCCTGCGTAAAGGCTCCGAGAATATCTTCGGCGACCCGGCCTCGGGCATATACCCGCAAATAGGCTCCCTATCGATGTACCGCCATCGCTTATACAACGCCGGCGCCGAGATGCTGTGGGTGATGCAGCGCGGTCCGCTATCGGTGTTCAGCGCGCGTCTATCCTCCCGATACCAACGCTCTATGCAGCTGTATATCAGCCCACGCCAAAAAATGGAGGCTGAGCGCTGGCTCACCTCGGCTGACCTGGGCGCCACCGTTCCGCTAAAAGGCCGCATCCTCGGGCATCTCAATATCGGAGCAAGCATCGCTCCGGTATTGTCGTCCCATCTTGATTACACGGCCGCCAATACGCCTCACAGCCTGCATATGCTCACGATGTCGCAGTACGATGTTCTCGCAGCCGGCACCTCCGCCTTTGATGCGGCCGTAGCCGTGACAATCCCCGTAGGACGCATAGCACTGCGCCCACAGTTGCGATACACACACGGGCACTTCAACGGAATACACGCCGACAGCGATGCATTCGAGGCCGCCGTGACCATGGCGTTCTGACGGACCGAAGACGATTACCACCCCCGAAAAAAAACGAAATACACAAGCATAAATCTCATACATACGTAATTATGAACATCCTTTCAAAAAAAATCCTGATGTCGGCCACCGCCGTGCTTATGGCCTCGGCGTCCGCATTGGCCGCCCTGCGCCCGCTGCCCTTGGACACAGCGGTACACCGCGGTACTCTGCCCAACGGCCTGACATACTACGTCCGCGCAAACAACGAACCGGCCGGACAGGTAGACTTCTACATAGCCCAACGCGTCGGCTCGGTCAACGAGACAGAGTCACAACGCGGCCTTGCCCACTTCCTGGAGCATATGTGCTTCAACGGCACTCGCCACTTCCCCGGCAATTCGCTCATCGAATACCTGCAAGGCCTCGGCGTCAAATTCGGCGCCAATCTCAACGCCTATACCTCCACGGACGAGACTGTATACAACATCTGCGCCGTACCCTCGCAGCGCACATCCGCTCTGGATTCGTGCCTTCTGATACTGCGCGATTGGAGCCGCGACGTCACCCTCGACGATAAAGACATCAACGAGGAACGCGGCGTCATCGTCGGCGAATGGCGCCAACGCCACTCTCAGGCCTCCAACCGCCTGATTGAGCGTGCCGCACCGCGTATACTCGCCGGAAGCAATTACGGCAACCGTCTGCCTATCGGACTGATGTCCGTCGTCGAAAACTTCCCGACAGACACCCTGCGCGCATTCTATAATCGCTGGTACTATCCTGTCAATCAATGCGTCATCGTCGTAGGCGACATCAACCCCCAACACGTCATATCCGAAATCGAACGCCTATGGGCCGATGTACCTCTGCGCGAAGACGCACGCTTCACGCCCACACCGCTGCCCTCCAATCCCAAGCCCATAGCCGTAGCCGTCAATGACGGCGAGCAGCCCACTCCGATGCTGATGCTGTACGTCAAGCACAGCGACCTGTCAGCCGACAGCGCCCTCACCATCGCCGGACTGCGCCGCGAAGTGGTGTCCTCGCTGCTGACCTCGATGCTCGCCGACCGCCTTGACGAAATCGAAAACCGTCCCAACGCCCCATTCACCAACCTCGGCATCGGCGACAATTCGATGATGCTGGTACGCAGCACCCCGGCACTGCTGATGCGTGCCGTATCACGTCCCGGACGCCAAGCCGAAGCCATGAGCCAATGGGCCACCGAGCTGAAACGTGCAGCTCGTCTGGGCTTTGCCGAATCGGAACTGGTGCGCGCCAAAACCGACTTCCGCGCCGATGAAGACTCGCGCTTTGCCTCACGCAACAAGGTCACAAATACCGAATATGCACGCCGATATGTACGCAACTACCTTGACGGAGGCGCAATGCCCGATGCCGTTGCACGCCACAAGATGCTGCGCGGCGTCCTCGCTTCCATCACCACCGACGAAGTGACCGCATACCTACGCAGCATCATACGCGATGACAATGCCAATGTCACCATGCTGGCCTACATTCCCGGAACGGACAGCACCGCCAACGCATCCATCGAGCAAAGCCTCGTGGACGCTTGGACCGAAGTGGACACCGCAGCCCTAACGCCCTGGGTGGACAAAGTGGTGGACGCGCCCCTGCTGGCCAAGCAGCCCAAAGCCGGCAAAATCGTCAAGGACACCGCCGGCCCGTACAACAGCCGCCGCTGGAAGCTTTCAAACGGCATCAACGTGGTACTTATGCCCACAGACTACAACCCGGACCGCGTAACCATTCAAGGCTACAGCACCGGCGGTTTTGCCGCCAAATATGACCCGGCAATGTTTGCCAACTACAAAATGGCCAACGAAATCATCGGCGCCGGTGCCTTCGGCGAATTCAACGCCCCGGCACTGCGCAAACGTCTCGCCGGCACTAATATCAAGAGCGTCATCGCCATCGACAAAAACGAAGAAACCCTCGGTGTGGGCACCACTCCGGCATCTCTCGAGACAGCCTTCCAAGTGCTGTACCTCAAGGCCACGGGCGCTCGCAAGGACAGCGCTGCTTTCACCGCCGCCATCGAAAACCAGCGCATCAAACTCGAAGGCAATCGCAACAACATCACCTACGCCATGGGCGACTCGATACACTCCAATGTATTCCGTGACCACCCGCTCGAGCGCAAACTTCGCGCCGCCGACCTCAAAGACGTAGACTATGACAAGATTATGCAATTGTACCACGAGCGTTTCGGCGACATGGGCGACTTCACCTTCTATATCGTCGGCAAATTCGACATCGACAGCATCCGCCCGCTGGTATGCCAATACCTGGCATCTCTGCCCTCGGGCGCACGCGCCAAGCACCCCGAGAAGGAAGGCAACGTCGGACTGGGATACGTCCAAGGCCAAGTCACCAAGGTGCTGCACCACCCCGCCGAAGTAAAACAGGCTATATGCTACACATTCTATAATAACGACTCGCACTGGAACATCAATACAATGGTGGCCAGCCGCGCTTTGGGCTCCGTAGCCGGAAATCTTCTGCGCAAGGAACTGCGCGAAAAACGCGGTTGGACTTATGGCGTCAAGACCCATATGGGCATTCCTTCTCACCTCAACGGCGACGGTCGCGAATTTTTCATAATGCCGGTATATGTCCGCGTAGCCCCGGAAAACGCCAAGGAAACTATGGACATCGTTGACAATATCGTCAAGAGCCTCTGCGACCCGGCCAACATCTCGCAAGAAGCCGTTGATCAAGCCCGCAGCTATATGCTCAAAAACTGGGACGAAGCCCAACGCGACAACGGATACTGGATGAGTGTCCTCCGCGGCATCGACTTCTACGGACAAGACCTCAATGCCGATTTCCCGGCCACGGTCAAGGCTATGACGCCGCAAAGCCTTGCCAACTGGGCCAAAACCGTAATTCCTACGGCAAATCGTCTGCAACTGACAATGATGCCGGACTAATCCTCCGAGCACATTCCGATACGGCACGAGGCCGGCGCCACGAGGCGTCGGCCTCGTGTTTTTCCGCTAAACATAAATTCTAAGGTATTCGTCAGCGGAAAAACAGGTATGTTATTTGTCTAACAAAAACCATACCTGAAAAAATTTGGCGACATCAAATCGCTCTTATTACCTTTGTCCTGATGTTTGTCGGATGCAGTCAACACCACCTTAGCACGACACCATCCTTCGATTACGCATTTATTCACAACTAATATATACTTGACACGCGTATGAACCTAAAAACACTACTCGCAGTCTCCGCTCTTACAGCAATGCTTTCGTCCGTACCGACGTACGCCGCAACTCCTGCTTCGGGATATTGTGGTGTCACCGACTATGAAAAAACCGTATCATGGAGTGTCGATGCCAAAGGGGTATTGACACTATCCGGCCAATGGACTTCAAGTTCCAAGGGATCCGTAGGCTATATGGAAAGATACACCAACGCGCCATACGGAGGACCATGGGGCAAGGATATTGTCAAAATCGTCTTCAAAAAAGGCGTAAGAAGTGTTGGCGCATACGCCTTTTACGGCTGCTCTAAAGTGAAAGAGGTGGTTTTCGAGAGCCAATACAATCCTATACAATTCAATTATGGTGCTTTCTATGGATGTGAGTCGTTGGAAAGCTTCACATTCCCGGATAAAACCGACTACGTTAGTAACCAGATGTTCGTAAAATGCCGATCTCTGAAATCGGTCAAACTGTTTCCGGGTATCAAGTGGATACCCCAGCGCTTCTTCCAAGAGTGCTATAGCCTTGGTCCGGAATTTATCGTTCCCGAAACATGCACATCTATAGGCACCCAAGCCTTCGAGCTCTGCACCAGCCTCAAGAAGATCGTTATCAACGACGCCTGCGAGGATATCGAAAACCTTGCATTCCGCGCATGTTACGACCTCGCCGACATCACAATCGGCAAATCAGTCGCAATGTTTGGCGAAGGCGCATTCTTCAACAATGCACGTAATCGAGATGTTGTCATTCGCGATATGGCGACATACTGCCAAGCTTATTTTAAGACATCTTCCACCGAGGCTCATTCGCCAACTTCATCACCCACAAATCTAAGATCCAAGCTGTACCTGGGTGACAAAAACCACCCAATCAAATATCTAATTATTCCGGAAGGCGTAACAACAATTCAATCAGAGCATCCGTTCTATTATTGCCCCGACCTTGTATCTGTCACCCTCCCATCGACAATGAAAACATTAAAAGGCAAAGCACTCTACAATAGTGGCAAAATTTGGGAGTATATCGAATGCAGATCCATCACTCCTCCCACCGTTGAAACCGCCGACTTTGTGTCAAGTTATGCATACAACACTACCAAGCTATATGTACCCAATGGCTCTTTGTCAGCATACAAGAAACATCAGTATTGGGGAAAATTCAAAAACATCCAAGAAGGCAGTGGTGTCGAAGATATGACAAATGATGATGTAAAAGTTTATACTTCAAACGGTAAAATCATTATTGACGGCATAAGCCAAGGTTTGACAATGGACGTATATACCATTGATGGCAAGCACGTCTACACAGGCGAAGACACAGCCATAGACGCACCCGCACGCGGCATATACATCGTCCGCGTAGCCGGCAAGACCACCAAATTAGCCGTCAATTAGTCCGGCTTCAGGCAACTTAAAAATCGCCTGAGATTAAGCTACTACATTTGCCCTTTATAACATATTATCCATATATACAGCGGCGAAGCCTCCCGGGTTTCGTCGCTATTCTTTTTTTCTGCTATTATAATCTGGAACCATCGGAAGCACACCTTACGACAAAAAAAATAGTTGCTTGCAAATGTCTTGCAAGCAACTATTGTCGGGGTGAGAAGACTCGAACTTCCGACCTCCACGTCCCGAACGTGGCGCGCTGCCAACTGTGCTACACCCCGAGCGTGTATTCTTGGAAGTCAAGCCGGCCTTGAGAAAGCCTTGCTTCCTTCCCGTTGGTGGCTGCAAAGGTACGCACTTTTTGCCGAATAAGCAAGACTTGAAGCGACTAATTTTACACGCGCGAGAATATTTCAGACGGACATCGTCTTCAATGGCGTGATGTCTTGTCTGCAAGGAAACGTTGCAACACTCGCGCCCACGGGGCTTCGTTACAGGATGAAATATTTTCCAGAATACTCACCATCTGCTGGAAGCACATGTACGAGGCTGCGATGCCTACAATGTTTCCGGGTGTCACCCACGTGTCTATGGCATGGCACAGCACTATCACCATAGCCGCATATCCGAAGGTGCGTACAGCCTTACCCAGCCGATGCGATGACAAGCGGGCTTGCGTGCCGCGTACACGCCGGCTCAGCATATATGCCGTGACGACATCGGTGCATACCAAGACGGCAAAGACGCCCAGCACCGGGGCTATAGGAGCCAGCCATGAGGCCACAGCGCTCATTATCAACAGTATTGTATCTTTCATAGTCTCTCAAACAGTTATATTGTGTGTTCGTTGATTGATATCGGATTTCGGTTGAATTATGGTCTTCTCCTATTTGTGTTATCTGTTGTCCGCTGCTCCGGTCTTCGTCTTCTTTACATATCTCAGCGTTACGACTGTAGCAGCAACGCCGAGGGCTACTATAAGCAGCCACCACGGACGCCACCGAGGACGTGTCTCTACTTTTTGCGTCGTGACGGCAGTATGAATCACGGACGTGGTGTCGGACATCTCGATTTGTCGTACTTGTCGCCGATTGCGTCCTACGCGTGCATTGACTTTGGCCGCCGAAGCCGTAAGCGTTGCCGACCCGACCCTAAGGTTTACATCTTCAAGGCGCAGTTCAAGGTCAATAGAAATTGTGTCACGTACACTGTCATGCACAGCTATATGTTCGGACTCTTCGGTATGATAGGATTTCTGTTCTGCCGTAGTTTCGCGTTTGGTCCGACAAGCGACATTGGCTAACATCAATACGGCAATGACTGTATATATTATGTGGCGTCTCATAGTCCGGCATATTCTTTGGCGGCGTCAAAACATGGGCAGGCCTTAGCGGCAAAATCATGGTGGCCGTATATGCGAGCCATCGGGTAGCGATGTCGCAACTCGGCCAACAACCGGCGTAAGGCCGCACGTTGGGCCGACGTACGCGTATCTTTCGGACGCCCGGCGGCGTCAATTCCGCCGACATAGCATACCCCTATGGAGCAATGATTGAGGCCGCGACAATGGGCGCCGACAAGAGTCTCATTGCGTCCATGCTCTATCCGGCCGTCCAACCGTACCACCCAATGGTAGCCGATGCCGTCAAACCCGCGACTGCGATGATACCGGTCAATATCGGCAGCGCTGACATCTCGTCCCTCGGCTGTCGCGGAACAATGTACTATAATGTGCGTAACCTTGCCTAAAGGTTTAATATCGCCACGTGCATATCCATATCCTACGGCATGGATTGCAGCATTCTGTATTTCTACATTCTTAGGCAGAGCCGAACTCGGTTCGACATTTTGCGCTGCGCCTTTTGCGGCATCTTGTGTTACATCTTTCATGGTATTATGTATTTTGGTGATTAATAACGGAGCTACGAAAATTCCGTCCTTATTGTCACAACAAAGTTAGCTTCCTAAACGCCTCCCGATACTGCCGATGGCGTCTACCCCGCCCCATCCGCCGTAAGCCGCCTGTGAGGGCCTTTTATGCTCCACGGGCACTAAAGGCACTAAGGGCCTTAAGGTCTCTAAACTTCCTAAGAGCCTTTAATCTGTCAAAAAACGTCGGATTTAGCATCACAGACCCGGATAAAAGTGCCCTCACGACCGTATAAAAAGCATGAGGGCGGCGCCCGCTGACGGGTGCCGCCCTCACAAGTTATGGCGGAAGGATTATGCCCGCAAGGGGCAAATCACGGTATCAGTCTTTGACTGCGTCCGAGGTGACGGGCGTTACTTCGTCTTCTTCCGTACCCTCGATTTCGGCTTTAATGATTTCCTGATCTTCGGGGGTGTCGTCCAGCGAGTTGACGATAAGGGTTTCGTATTCGCGAAGACCTGTACCGGCGGGGATGAGGTGTCCGCAGATGACGTTCTCCTTCATGCCTTCGAGGTTGTCTGTCTTGCCGTTGATGGCTGCCTCGTTGAGTACCTTGGTGGTCTCCTGGAAGGATGCTGCCGAGATGAAGCTCGAGGTTTGGAGTGCGGCACGGGTGATACCCTGGAGAATTTGCTCGGAGGTCGCGGGCACGGCATCGCGTACGGTGACGGTGCGCAGGTCGCGACGCTTGAGTGCCGAGTTCTCGTCACGCAGCTTGCGTGCGGTGATAATCATACCGGGCTTGACATTCTCGCTGTCGCCGGCATCGACGACAACTTTCTTGCCCCAGATACGATCGTTTTCGTCCATAAAGTCGCGCTTATCTACAATCTGCTGCTCCAGGAAGCCGGTATCGCCGGGATCGAGGATATTGACTTTGCGCATCATCTGGCGTACGATGACTTCGAAGTGTTTATCGTTGATCTTCACACCCTGCATACGGTATACGTCTTGTACCTCGTTGACAATGTATTCCTGCACGGCTGTCGGGCCCATGATATTGAGGATATCGGAAGGTGTGATGGCACCGTCGGACAGGGGCGTACCGGCACGTACATAGTCGTTGTCTTGTACAAGGATTTGCTTGGACAGCGGCACGAGATATTTCTTGACTTCGCCGAGCTTGCTGGTGACGGAGATTTCGCGGTTACCGCGACGGGTCTTGCCCAGATGGACTTCGCCGTCGATTTCGCTGACGATGGCGGGGTTGGACGGGTTGCGGGCTTCGAAGAGCTCGGTGACACGAGGCAGACCACCGGTGATATCGCCGGCACCGCCGGTGGCACGAGGCAGCTTGACAAAGATGTCGCCGGGCTTGATTTCTTTGCCGTCTTCGAAGATGAGGTGAGCGCCTACGGGCAATGCATACGTCTTGAGTATTTCGCCGGAAGCATCAACGATATTTGCTTCGGGCACCTTGTTACGGTCCTTAGGCTCGATGATGATGCGGTCTTCCATACCGGACTGCTCGTCGACATCTACACGGAAGGTGACATTCTCTTCGAGGTTGGCGTACTTGATGGTACCGCCGACTTCGCTGACAATTACGGCGTTGAAGGGGTCCCATTCGCAGATTACATCGCCTTTGTGTACGGCATCTCCGTTGGAGAAGAACAGTTTCGAACCATAGGGAATATTGGCGCTGGTAAGCATCATACCCGTATTGGGGTCCATAATGCGCATCTCGGCCAGACGACCGACAACAACTTCAACGGGACGACCATTGGCGTCTTTTTCTTCGGTTGTGACGGTGCGCAGTTCTTCTATCTCGAGTTTACCGTCATAGCGGGATGTCACATTGGAGATGGCCGCAATATTGGAGGCCACACCACCGACGTGGAATGTACGCAGTGTCAGCTGGGTACCGGGTTCGCCGATGGACTGGGCGGCAATCACGCCGACAGCTTCGCCCTTTTGTACGAGGCGGTTGTTGGAAAGGTTGCGGCCATAGCACTTGGCACATACGCCTTTCTTGCTTTCGCAGGTAAGGACGGAACGTATCTCGACGCTTTCGATGGGCGATGCATCGATACGGTCGGCAGCGGCATCGTTGATTTCTTCGCCGGCATGTACGATAATTTCGCCGGTAGTGGGATCGACTACATCGTGTACGGATACGCGGCCGAGGATGCGCTCGCCCAACGAGGCAACAACTTCGTCGTTATTCTTGATTTCGCGACATACAAGTCCGCGCAGCGTTCCGCAGTCTTCTTCGGTGATGATGACGTCGTGTGCCACATCGACGAGACGACGGGTGAGGTAACCTGCATCGGCGGTCTTGAGTGCGGTATCGGCCAAGCCTTTACGAGCACCGTGCGTGGAGATAAAGTATTCGAGCACGGAAAGACCTTCCTTGAAGTTCGCCAAAATCGGGTTCTCGATAATCTGACCGCCTTCGGCACCGGCTTTCTGCGGCTTAGCCATAAGACCACGCATACCGGCCAGCTGACGAATCTGGTCTTTGGAACCACGAGCACCGGAGTCAAGCATCATGAATACCGAGTTAAAGCCCTGGTTGGCCTCGGTCATCTGCTTCATCAGCACATCGGTGAGGCGGGTGTTGACGTGCGTCCAGATATCGATAATCTGATTGTAACGTTCGGTATTGGTGATAAAGCCCATCGAGTAGTTGTTCATCACCTCTTCGACTTGGGCATAACCTTCGGCTACAATCTCTTTCTTCTCTTCGGGGATAATCACATCGCCCAAGTTGAACGAAAGGCCGCCCTTGAAGGCCATATAGTATCCGAGGTTCTTGATGTCGTCCAGGAATTGAGCCGAGCGAGGAATACCGCAGCGTTTGATGACGCGTGAGATAATGTTACGCAACGACTTCTTGGATATCAGCTCGTTGACATAGCCTATCTCTTTGGGCACATACTCGTTGACAAGCACTCGACCTACGGAAGTATTCTCTACCAGGTGCTGGATGGGGTTGCCGTCGGCATCGATGTCATCGACCATAATGGTGACGGGGGCATGCAGCGTAACCTTGCCCTCGTTGTATGCGATTTGTGCTTCTTCGGGTCCGTAGAATATTGTGCCTTCGCCCTTATCGCCGGGACGCAGTTTGGATATATAGTACAGACCGAGTACCATATCCTGCGAGGGCACGGTGATAGGTGCGCCGTTGGCGGGGTTGAGGATGTTGTGTGCGCCCAGCATCAGGATTTGTGCTTCGAGAACGGCCTCATTGCCCAGAGGCAAGTGCACGGCCATTTGGTCACCGTCGAAGTCGGCATTGAAAGCGGTACATGCCAGCGGGTGAAGCTGGATGGCCTTGCCTTCGATCAACTTGGGCTGGAAGGCCTGAATACCGAGACGGTGAAGTGTCGGGGCACGGTTGAGAAGTACAGGATGACCTTTCATCACATATTCGAGGATGTCCCATACGACGGGTTCCTTACGGTCGACAATTTTCTTGGCGGACTTGACGGTTTTGACAATGCCGCGCTCGATAAGTTTGCGGATAATGAAGGGCTTGTACAGCTCGGCGGCCATATATTTGGGCAGACCGCATTCGTGCATCTTCAGCTCGGGGCCGACCACGATAACCGAACGAGCGGAGTAGTCGACACGTTTGCCGAGAAGGTTTTGACGGAAACGGCCCTGTTTGCCTTTGAGTGCATCGCTTAGCGACTTCAACGGACGATTGGCATCGGACTTGACGGCCGATGAACGGCGCGAGTTGTCAAGCAGCGAGTCTACGGCTTCCTGAAGCATACGCTTTTCGTTGCGCAAAATCACATCGGGAGCTTTGATTTCGATAAGTCGTTTCAGACGATTGTTGCGGATGATTACGCGACGATACAGGTCATTGAGGTCGCTGGTGGCAAAACGTCCGCCGTCCAGAGGCACCAGAGGTCGCAATTCGGGCGGAATTACGGGCACGGCCTGTAATATCATCCACTCGGGCTTGTTGCGACCGCGCGACTGACGGAAGGATTCGACAACCTGGAGACGCTTCAGCGCCTCGGTCTTGCGTTGCTGGCTGCCATCGGTATCGGCCTGATGGCGCAACTGGGCGGCCAAATCGTCAAGGTCTATATCCTTGAGCAGGTCGTAGATGGCATCGGCACCCATCTTGGCCACGAACTTGTTGGGATCGTCGTCCTCAAGATTCTGGTTGTCTGCCGGCAGATTATCAATGATGGCGAAATACTCGTCTTCGGTCAGCAAGTCAAGGCGTTGCACGTATACGGGCTCGCCGTTGCGGTCGCGCACGTCCTCGCCGGGTACGGCAACTTCGTGTCCGGGATTGATGACGATATACTTCTCGTAATATATTACCTGATCAAGCTTCTTGGAGGGAAGTCCCAGGAGGTAACCTATTTTGTTGGGCAGCGAACGGAAGTACCAGATATGTGCCACGGGCACGACCAATTTGATGTGGCCCATGCGCTCGCGACGCACTTTTTTCTCGGTGACTTCGACACCGCAGCGGTCGCACACGATACCTTTGTAGCGGATACGCTTGTACTTGCCGCAGTGACATTCGTAGTCCTTGACAGGTCCGAAGATGCGCTCGCAGAACAGACCGTCGCGCTCGGGCTTGTAGGTGCGGTAGTTAATAGTTTCGGGCTTGAGCACCTCGCCGGAGGACTTCTCCAGAATTTCCTCGGGAGAAGCCAGGCCTATTGTAATCTTCGAGAACCCTTGTTTGGTGGGTTTGTCTTTTCTGAAAGCCATATATGGTTGTATCTTGTTTTCGGTGTATGGATGTTGTACTGAGGAGCGAGTTTTGTTGCCGAGCCGGACTCCCGGCCCGGCAACTTATATGACGTATGTCAGAGGACGTGTTACGGTTCGAGGTTGACACTCAGTCCCAGACCGCGAAGCTCGTGCAAAAGCACATTGAGCGATTCGGGTATGCCGGGGGTGGGCATCGGCTCGCCTTTGACGATGGCTTCGTAGGCTTTGGAGCGCCCGTTGACATCATCGGACTTGATGGTCAGGATTTCCTGCAGAATGTGGGAGGCGCCGAAGGCTTCGAGCGCCCAGACTTCCATCTCGCCGAAACGCTGGCCGCCGAACTGGGCCTTACCGCCCAGAGGCTGCTGGGTTATCAGCGAGTACGGGCCGATGGAGCGAGCGTGCATCTTGTCTTCTACCATGTGGCCGAGCTTTAGCATATAGATGACACCTACTGTGGCGGGCTGGGCAAAGCGCTCGCCGGTGCCGCCGTCATACAGGTAGGTCTTACCATAGCGCGGCAGTCCGGCCTTGTCGGTCCATTCGTTGAGGTCATCGAGGGAAGCACCGTCAAAGATGGGCGTTGCAAATTTCTCGTCAAGTACACGACCGGCCCAGCCTAAAACGGTTTCGAAAATCTGACCCAAGTTCATACGCGAAGGCACACCCAGAGGGTTCAGACAGATATCTACCGGAGTACCATCCTCAAGGAAGGGCATATCTTCCTGACGCACAATGCGTGATACGATACCCTTATTACCATGTCGACCGGCCATCTTATCACCTACGCTGATCTTGCGCTTCTTGGCAATATAGACCTTGGCTATCTGCATTATGCCGGAGGGCAGGTCGTCGCCTATGGTCAGATCAAACTTGCGACGGCGAAGCTGTGTATCCAATTCTTTGGCCTTACGCAGGTAGTTGACGATAGTGCGACGAATCAGGTCGTTCTTATGCGCATCGGTGGTCCACTTGCTCAGGTTGACAGTGTCAAAATTGATCTCGCGAAGTACGCCGGCGGTGAATTTCTCTCCCTTGGGTATGATGTCTACTCCGAGGAAGTCTTTGACACCCTGGCTGGTGCGATTGCCGATAAGCGATGTAAGTTTATTGATAAGTACGGTCTTCAGCTCTTCGGCCTTGGCGTTGTATTCTTCGTCAAGCTTGGGCATAAGCGCTGCTGCGGCACGCGCCTGCTTCTTGCTGGCTTTGCTGAAGAGGTTGGTCCCGATTACTACACCCTTGAGCGATGGTGTGGCCTTGAGTGATGCATCCTTGACATCTCCGGCCTTATCACCGAAGATGGCTCGAAGCAGTTTCTCTTCGGGAGTGGGATCGGATTCGCCCTTAGGCGTAATCTTACCTATCATAATGTCGCCCGGAATGACATGTGCACCCACGCGGATGATACCACGCTCGTCAAGGTCCTTGGTGGCGTCCTCGCTGACATTGGGTATATCGTTGGTCAGCTCTTCGAGGCCGCGCTTGGTCTCGCGTACTTCCAACGAGTACTCGTCTACGTGTACGCTCGTGAGTATATCCTCGCGTACGACACGCTCGTTGAGCACGATAGCATCCTCGTAGTTGTAACCCTTCCAGGGCATGAATGCCACCTTGAGGTTGCGTCCAAGTGCCAATTCGCCGTTTTCGCTGGAATAGCCTTCGGTGAGTATGTCGCCTTTCTCGACACGCTGGCCCTTGGTGCAGATAGGACGCAAATCGATGGTGGTGCTTTGGTTGGTCTTGCGGAACTTGGGAAGATGATATTCCTTGACCGAATCGTCAAAGGACACAAATTCTTCGTCAGGTGTACGCTCGTAGCGGATGCGGATGGTGGTGGCATCGACAAATTCGACGACACCGGGACCCTCGGCTGCTATCTGCGTACGGCTATCGCGTACGAGTTGTCCCTCGATGCCGGTACCGACAATGGGCGACTCGCTTCGCATCAGCGGCACTGCCTGACGCATCATGTTCGATCCCATGAGCGCACGGTTGGCATCATCGTGCTCCAAGAACGGAATCAACGATGCAGCGATAGATGCTATCTGCGTAGGCGACACATCCATAAGCTCGACTTGGTCGGGCGATACCACGGGAAAATCGGCATCCAGACGCGCCTTGATCTTATCATTCTTGAATGTTCCGTCTTCGTTGACGGGGGCATTGCCCTGAGCTATAATCTTGCCTTCTTCGATCTCGGCCGTCATATAGACAACCTCATCATTCTTCAGATTAACATGACCGTTCTCAACCTTGCGGTATGGCGTCTCGATAAATCCGAGGTCGTTAATCTTGGCATACACGCACAACGAGCTTATAAGACCGATGTTAGGTCCTTCAGGCGTCTCGATAGGACACAAGCGACCGTAGTGTGTGTAGTGTACGTCACGCACCTCGAAGCCGGCACGCTCGCGCGACAAACCGCCGGGGCCTAACGCGGACATACGACGCTTGTGCGTAATCTCGGCCAGAGGATTGGTCTGGTCCATAAACTGCGACAAAGCGTTGGTGCCGAAGAAGGTATTGATGACAGACGAAATGGTCTTGGCATTAATCAGGTCTATGGGCGTGAATGTCTCATTGTCACGCACATTCATACGCTCGCGAATGGTACGAGCCATACGAGCCAAACCTACACCAAACTGGTTGTAGAGCTGCTCGCCAACGGTACGTACACGACGATTGCTCAAGTGGTCAATATCATCAACATCTGTCTTGCTATTGATCAGTTCGATCAAATATTTTATGATGGCTACGATGTCTTCCTTGGTCAGTACCTTGACATCGATAGGTATGCTCAGGTTAAGCTTTTTATTGATGCGGTAACGACCTACATCTCCGAGGTCATAACGCTTTTCGCTGAAGAAAAGGTTGGTAATCACCTCGCGAGCCGTAGCGTCATCCGGAGCCTCGGCATTACGCAACTGACGATAGATGTGACGTATAGCCTCTGCCTCCGTATTAGTGGGGTCTTTGTGCAACGTGTTGAAGATGATGGCGTAGTCGCTGGGCGAAACATCGGCACGCTGCAGCATGATGGTGGACACACCGGCATCAAGAATCATATCTATATGCTCCTCGGTCAGCTCTGTCTCACGATCTATCACCGGATCGGTTCGCTCCAGCGAGGTCAACTCACCGGTATCGGGATCCACCATATCCTCGGTCCATTTCTTCAGGACCACGGCCGCCAGACGACGATGCTCGGCCACAGCCTTCTTCAAGTTGGTCTTGTTGACCTTAACTTCCTCGGCCGGAGCAAAGATTTCGATGATGTCTTTTTCGTTTTCAAACCCTATGGCTCGCAGAAGAGTCGTCACAGGCAACTTCTTCTTACGGTCAATATAGGCGTACATCACATTATTGATGTCAGTGGCAAACTCTATCCACGAACCGCGGAACGGAATGATACGTGCACTATAAAGTTTCGTACCATTGGCGTGGGTACTCTGTCCAAAGAATACACCCGGCGAACGGTGCAACTGCGACACAACTACACGCTCGGCACCATTGATCACAAAGGTACCCTTCTCGGTCATATAAGGAATAGGTCCGAGATACACATCTTGTATCACGGTGTCAAAATCCTCGTGGTCGGGGTCGGTACAGTAAAGTTTTAGCTTGGCTTTCAAAGGCACACTATACGTCAGACCGCGCTCAAGGCACTCATCTATAGAGTAACGCGGCGGGTCTATGTAGTAATCCAGGAACTCAAGCACAAAGCTGTTGCGCGTGTCCACTATGGGGAAGTTCTCGGAGAACACCTTGTACAGGCCTTCGTTATTTCGTTTTTCAGGAGGGGTATCCAGCTGCAAAAAGTCTTGGAATGACTTCAGCTGTACCTCCAAAAAGTCGGGATACGGAAGAGGATTCTTTACCGACGCAAAATTAACACGGGGTTTTGTTGTTGGTACTGACATCTATGGTTGGTGATAATTAGGAGGAACTCAGATTACATATAACTCACCGCAATTTATGACTATTTATGCCCTCGTGGCATCGACCGGCTGCGGTCCCGCGCCTTTGTCGGATACACATACATATATACACACCATATCATGCCCTGAAACATCTGCTTCGGGACATAATACTGCCGCGTTATGTATGGTCCGCCTTATCGTTTTCTTTTCAGGCACTGACCCGGTCTTTTGAATCATCTTGTCGATTCGACGTGGCGAGTTGAGCTTCTGTTTATAATCGTGCCGGCTTTGAACTACGGAATTTTGGACCAGTGACACCCTGTCTATTTATATCGAGCGCCAGACCTATACTCAATAGCAAATCCCTACGCTCTCTACTCTTGACAGGCCCCTGCGCGTACCCCCGGGAGCCTTAGCCCCCGGGAGGCGCTTCGCAAGGACTGCCACGGCCCTAACCGCTTGCACGGTCACCGGCATTATGTGGCCAGTCTCTAAATGAATTAGACACAAAAGGTTAAGAACCAACCCTTAGAGGGGATTCTTAACCTATTAACCTGATAGTCAGGTATATTATTTCAGTTCAACTTCGGCGCCGGCCTCTTCGAGCTGCTTCTTCATGCCTTCGGCATCTGCCTTAGCAAGACCTTCCTTAACGGTGGAAGGAGCGTTGTCTACGAGTTCTTTGGCTTCCTTCAGGCCCAGACCGGTGAGCTCTTTCACGAGCTTAACCACCTGCAGCTTGGCTGCACCTGCGGCTTTGAGGACTACATCGAAGTTGGTCTTCTCTTCTGCGGCTTCTGCGCCGGCACCGGGAGCGGCGGCTACGGCTACAGCTGCAGCTGCGGGTTCGATACCGTATTCCTCTTTGAGGATCTGAGCGAGTTCGTTTACTTCCTTAACGGTAAGGTTAACAAGTTGTTCAGCAAAAGCTTTTAAATCTGCCATTTTATTTTTGTATTTAGTTGTTTTGTATTTCGATTTTGTTTTATTCTTTGTTAGAGAGCGTCTCTAAGATGCCATGCAGCTTGTTGCCACCTGATTGCAATGCAGATACCACATTCTTGGCGGGCGATTGCAGCAGTGCCACAACGTCGGCGATGAGTTCGTTCTTGCTCTTGATAGCGCATAGTGCTTCCAATTGGTCGGCACCCATATATACGGTCTCTTCTACGTAGGCTGCCTTAAGTGCAGGAAGAGTATCACCCTTCTTTACAAAGTCCTTAAGCAACTTGGCGGGTACATTGCCAGTGTTGCAGCACATCAGCGAAGTGCTACCCTTGAGCGCACCGTAAAGCTCGCTGTAGTCACCCTCAAGCGACTCAAGTGCTTTATGAAGAAGCGTGTTCTTGACAACCAACAGCTTGACATCCTTGCCAAAGCAGGCACGACGAAGTGCACTGGTCTTCTCGGCATTCAAGCCGGCTGTCTCTACGAGATAGAAGCAGCTGTATTCTTTGATCGTATTAGCTATCTTCTCGATTACTATAGCCTTATCTTCTTTTTTCATAGTCTGTACTGTTTTAAAAAGATTATGCCTCCATTGACTTGGGGTCAATCTTGACACCCGGGCTCATAGTGCTCGAAAGGAATATACTCTTCAGATACGTGCCCTTAGCGGTGGCGGGTTTCAGCTTGATAAGAGTGTTGACAAACTCGCGGGCGTTCTCGGCAATCTGAGCCGGGGTAAAGGACACCTTGCCTATCGACGAGTGTACGATACCATTCTTGTCTACCTTGAAGTCTATCTTACCTTTCTTGACCTCTTCCACTGCCTTGGCTACGTCCATCGTCACTGTTCCGCTCTTGGGGTTAGGCATAAGTCCGCGAGGACCGAGTACTCGGCCAAGTGCACCTATCTTACCCATGATTGCGGGCTGTGTGATGATGACGTCCACGTCGGTCCAACCACCTTTGATCTTTTCGATGTACTCGTCAAGTCCTACGTAGTCGGCACCGGCTGCCTTGGCGGCCGCTTCGGCATCAGGGGTGCAAAGCACCAATACTTTCACTTGTTTGCCAGTCCCGTGCGGAAGCGTTACTACGCCTCGCACCATCTGGTTAGCCTTACGGGGATCTACGCCGAGACGTACGTCTATATCCAACGATGCGTCAAACTTGGTAAAGGTAACTTCCTTAACCTTTTCGGCAGCTTCCGCTAACGTGTAGGTCTTCCCGGCTTCAATCTTCGATAAAGCTAACTTTTGATTTTTTGTAAGTTTACTCATTGCGATTGAATTTTATTAGTTGTTGGCGGGGAATTCTCCGGTAACGGTGATACCCATACTTCTGGCTGTACCGGCAACCATTCGCATTGCCGATTCAATAGTAAAACAGTTCAAATCCGGCATCTTGTCGGCGGCAATCGTCTTTACCTGCTCCCAGCTGATCTGGCCTACCTTTGTACGGTTGGGCTGTGCCGAACCGCTCTTTAGCTTGGTGGCTTCCTTGAGTTGTACTGCTACCGGCGGAGTCTTTACGATGAAGTCAAAACTCTTGTCCGTATAGTAGGTGATAACCACGGGAAGTACCTTGCCGGCCTTATCCTGGGTACGGGCATTGAATTGCTTGCAAAACTCCATGATGTTGATGCCCTTGGAACCCAGCGCGGGACCTACGGGAGGGGAGGGGTTTGCTGCGCCACCCTTAATTTGCAGTTTGATCTGTCCAGCAATTTCTTTAGCCATTGTTTCTAACTTATTTTATTTATAAACATAAACAGCACGTGCATCACACCCTTTCCGCCTTTCGCCGATAGGCTTTCGCTTTCTCGGTCCAAAGCTTCTAAGGCCGCTTGTACCCTCACCCGAACATCGTATCGGCAAATGCGTAACCAATCGCCTCCTCTCTTGCCCGGCCGAGCGTCTCAAGCACGTGATTCACTCGCGCTCTACCTGCGAATTGTCTAACGTAAGCTGCGTCTTACGCCCGAATATCTTTACAGCTACGGTTATCTTCTTCTTCTCGGAATTCACCGACTCGATGATCGCAGAGAACCCGTTAAACGGACCCTCGATAACCTTGACGGTCTCGCCAACGATGTAATCATTGACCCCCTCGTCTACGTTTTCGTGCTCATCTATCACACCAAGCATACGTCGTACCTCGGACTCCCGAAGACATTCGGGCGATGACGAACGATCACGTCCCCGAAGAAAATCGATGACATTGCTCGTGTTAGTGAGTGTTGCAACTGTTTCACCGGTCAGCTCTGCCTCAACAAAGACATAGCCGCTGTAAAGGTTGCGCTCTTTCACAACCTTTTTGCCGCTACGAACCGTCAGTACCTTCTCTGTCGGAATCAACACCTGAAACAGGTGCTTGCCAAGATCCGTATTCTTGATTTGAGCATCAAGAATCTCCTTTACCTTAGCTTCCTTGCCGGAAATGGCACGAAGTACATACCATCCGCGTTGCACCTTGGGGCGCTTCACAGACACTTCCTCCGCTTTCGAAACTGTTTTTTTTGCTGTTCCTGCCATTGTACTCGTTACGAAAAGGTGATTACTGTCTTATTGACCGAAACTGTAAATAAAGTGCATAAGTCTGTCTACAACCTGATCCATCAAAAAGATAATCAAAGCGATTATCACGGAAGCTATCATGACGATCACGGCTGATTTGACAAGCTGCTTCTTAGTAGGCCAAGAAGTCTTGTAACGAAGCTCGTCAAAAGACTCCTCGATATTCGTAAGTAGTTTTAATTTCTTCATTTGTGTCGTATTTTTAGCACGGGACGAGAGACTCGAACTCCCGACACCCGGTTTTGGAGACCGGTGCTCTACCAACTGAGCTAGTCCCGTAAATATGTCCGGCCGGAGTGCTTGCGGCCTTCCGGCCGGACGGATATCTTGGTGATTCTGTCGGACCGAGAAACCCGATGTTTCTCTTCCGCCTAAATCAGGTATTACTCAATGATCTGAGTGATCTGACCCGAACCTACGGTGCGGCCGCCTTCACGGATAGCGAAACGCAGACCTTGGTCGCATGCCACCGGAGTAATCAGCTTCACTGTGATTTCTACGTGGTCACCGGGCATTACCATATCAACGCCTTCGGGAAGGGTGATTT
>CAKTOT010000029.1 GCA_934590135.1 uncultured Muribaculaceae bacterium | reverse complement strand
CAAGGCCATAGCGCAATATGATGCGACTGTCGGCAAATATCGCGAAATCAGCGGGCGTATGGCGTTGTGTGACGTTCGTCCTATGGTGCTCACCGACACCGAGATTTCGGGAGTTTGGTATATGCCGGGCGGCGGCAGTTATGCCGCTCGTATGATAGGCGATGCCGGAGGTGTGGTGCCGTGGAACGACAATACCTCCACGGGCTCCTTGCCCTGCGACTATGCTGCAGTGTACGAGCGTGCTTGTGGCGCTCCGGTATGGATAATGCGCTCCTTCGGGCCGGTGACACTCGCCGAGCTACGCAAAGCCAACGCATTGAATGGCAATATAAAAGCGCTCGAAGACGGCAACGTCTATTACACCGACACAAGCATCGGAACCTACTTTGACGATATAGCCTTCCATCCCGACCGGATACTTGGCGACTACGCCGCTATGATTCATCCCGAGGTAATGAAGCAGGCTTTGAAATACTTTGCCAAGGCGCAATGACGCAATGCCCGAACCCACCGCTACCGGTATCGGTAGCGGTGGGTTCGGGCATTATATCTCGCTTTTTTCTCGGGGCGTCTATGTCGAATGGCAGATTGTATTTGCGAGGTTTTTTGTCGAAGGCTTATACATGCACCGTTTTCGGTTGTCGTGCAAGAACGATGTATTGTGAGAAACGTTAGAAGGCGCAAGGCAAATCGCTGTTACACGGCGGACTGACTATATAGAGCTATATTTAGCGAGTTCAAAATCGTCCGCTCGGACACGGCAATAATAAAAAAGTATAAAAAGGCGAATATGCGTAGTCTTTTATGCGAAAATAATCGTACCTTTGTATCGGAAATAACGTTAAGCACCAAACAGAACTAACCACAAGACCGCGAGGTCTGAAAGCGGCGTCCCACGCCTGAGGCGCCAAAATATCAAGACAAAATCTCATATATCAGGCGTGTGAATTAATACATTATTTATCTTCAACCCCCGATTACAGGCTTCACTAAAAGACTTAGAGCCAACTAAAAAAGATGGAAAACAACGAAAAAAGACCCAAGCGTCCGCGTATCAGCGAATCGCGCGTGACATTGGAAAGCCAGGACAGCGCACGTCCCATGGTAGAAAACGCACAGGCAGAAGACAACGAACAACGTCCCTATCGCCCCTATAATCGTCCTCAGCAGGGCGGTTACAATCGTCAGTATAATAATAACGGCGGATACAATCGCCCGTACAACAACTACAATCGCCAAGGCGAAGGCGCCGAAGGCCAAGCCGAGGGCGAACGTCCTCAGCAGGGCTACACTCCGCGTCCGTACAACAACTATCGTCCCCAACAGCACTACAATCAAGGTGGTTACGGCAACAACAACCGTCAGGGTGGTTACGGCAATAACAACCGTCAGGGCGGCTACGGCAATAACAATCGTCAAGGCGGTTACAACCAACAAGGCGGTTACGGCAACAACAATCGCCAGGGTAGCTACGGCAACAACAACCGTCAGGGTGGTTACGGCAATAACAACCGTCAGGGCGGCTACGGCAACAATCGTCAAGGCGGCTACAATCAGCAGGGCGGCTACGGCAACAACAATCGCAAGAAACAATACAACAATCGTCCCCAGCAGGGCGGCTACAACAACAAACGTAAAGGCCAGAGCCGTTACGACCAGGAAGACAATCCGTTCCCCGGCAAGGGCAAGAGCTTCACTCCGCGACCCAAGCGCATCGAGTACGAAATGCCCATACCCGATCCCAACGAACTGATACGTCTGAACAAATTTATGGCAAACTCCGGTGTATGCTCGCGTCGCGAAGCTGACGAATACATCCAGCAGGGGCTCGTAAAGGTCAACGGAAAAGTCGTGACCGAGCTCGGCACCAAGATATGCCATAGCGACGTCGTCGAATACGATGACAAGGTAGTGGCATTGGAAAGCAAATGCTACATCCTGCTCAATAAGCCCAAAGACTGCGTCACCACCAGCGACGACCCCAACGGTCGCACCACGGTGATGGACCTCATCAAGGGCGCCTGCACCGAGCGCGTATATCCCGTAGGTCGCCTTGACCGCAACACCACCGGTGTGCTGCTGTTGACCAATGACGGTGACCTCGCCTCCAAGCTGACACACCCCAAGTATATAAAGAAGAAAATTTACCACGTATGGACAGATAAGGATGTCAGCGAAGAAGATATGCAGCGTATCGCCGATGGTATCGAGCTGGAAGACGGCGAGATACATGCAGACGCCATCAGCTACGCCACCGAGACCGATCGAAATCAGATAGGTATCGAAATCCATTCGGGTCGCAACCGCATCGTGCGTCGCATCTTCGAAAGCCTCGGCTACCACGTCACCAAATTGGACCGCGTATACTTTGCCGGACTTACCAAGAAGAACCTGCCGCGCGGCCGCTGGCGCTATCTGACACAGCAGGAAGTCAACTTCCTGAAAATGGGTTCATTTGAATAATGTTTCGTAGGACAGAAAAAAACATATACGACAATGAAACGGACAAAAATCGTCGACATATTCAATCCCGAGCTTCTTGACACGGACGTCTGTGTCAAAGGCTGGGTGCGCACACGTCGCGGCAACAAGCACGTGCAATTTGTAGCGCTCAACGATGGCTCGACAATCAAGAACATACAGATAGTCTTCGATATGACGGTGTTTACCGATGAGCAGTTGAAGCCTATCACCACAGGGGCCTCTCTATGCGTCACCGGACGCCTGGTAGCCTCTATGGGTAAAGGTCAGACCTGCGAAATACAGGCACAAACCCTCGAGGTGTACGGCACCGCCGACCCCGCCGAGTACCCCCTCCAGAAAAAAGGCCATTCGCTTGAATTCCTGCGCGAAATAGCCCACCTGCGTCCGCGCACCAACACCTTCGGAGCCATTCTGCGCGTCCGTTCGGTATTGGCATATGCCATCCATCGGTTCTTCAACGAAAAAGGCTTCTTCTACCTCAACACCCCGCTGATTACCGAGAGCGACTGCGAAGGTGCCGGAGCAATGTTCCAGGTGACGACACTCCCGTTGGAGAATCTTCCCCGAACCGAGGACGGCAAAGTCGATTATTCTAAAGACTTTTTCGGCAAAGCCGCCGCGCTCACCGTCTCCGGTCAGCTTGAAGGCGAGCTTGGTGCCACAGCCTTAGGAGCGATATACACCTTCGGCCCCACCTTCCGTGCCGAGAACTCCAACACTCCGCGCCACCTCTCCGAGTTTTGGATGATAGAACCGGAGATGGCATTCTACGACATCGAGGACAATATGGACTTGGCCGAGGAATTCATCAAATATTGTATATCCTTTGCACTCGAAAAAGCCAAGGACGACATCGAGTTCCTGGCTCAGATGTACGATCCCGAATTGGTAGAACGCCTCCGCTTCGTAGTCAACAACAAATTTGTGCGTCTGACTTACACCGAGGGCGTCAAGATACTTGAAGAGAGCGGACACAAATTCGAGTTCCCCGTATACTGGGGTGCCGACCTCCAGAGCGAGCACGAGCGCTACCTTGTCGAGCAACACTTCAAGCGTCCGGTAATACTCACCGACTATCCCAAGGAAATCAAAGCCTTCTATATGAAGCAGAACGAAGACGGCCGCACCGTACGTGCCATGGACGTCCTCTTCCCCAAGATTGGCGAGATTATCGGCGGCAGCGAGCGCGAAGCCGATTACGAAAAACTGCTGACACGTATCAACGAATTGGGCATTCCCATGAAGGATATGTGGTGGTATCTGGACACGCGCAAATTCGGAACCGTGCCTCACTCCGGCTTTGGCCTGGGCTTCGAACGCCTCGTGCTATTTGTCACCGGCATGGCCAACATTCGCGACGTCATCGCATTCCCGCGCTATCCCGGCAACGCCAACTTCTGACGCTGTCGCGACCATAGACACACAAGCCGAGAAGCATCCCTAAGGAGAATAATTCGCCCAAAAGGATAGCTTCTCGGTTTTTTTTGCTTGTTCGGTTAAACTTTTTGCATCTTGAGCCATCAAAATACTAAAAGCCACCAATAACACCATACACGGATGAAACGCTTAATAACACTCGTATCGGTCGTATTACTATCCACGACCCTTGTGTGCTCGACCGGCCAAAGCCGCGGGCGCAACAACAGCAGTACACGTCCAACGACATCCGCACCGCAAACCCGACCCGGCAATATGGGCGGAAGCTCCTCGTCAGGCAGTCGCAGCGGCAACAATAGCTCACGATCAAACCACGGCTATCGTCCCGGCGGCAACAGCTCGCGTCCCGACAACGGCTATCGTCCCGGCGGCAACAGCTCACGTCCCGACAACGGCTATCGTCCCGGCGGCAACAGCTCGCGTCCCGACCACGGCTACCGTCCCGGCGGCAACACACCTCCGCCACCTCAAGGACATCGCCCAGGCGGCTATCGTCCCGGCGGGAGCTATACACGGCCTACGCCACCTCCGCCTCCGCGCCACGACCGCTATTGCTACCACAATACGCCGCCATATCGTCCCTATATGCCGTACAATCGTCCGTGGCGTCGACCCACACCTCCACCGTCATGGCGTCCGTACTACGGATGTCCGACTTTTAACAGCATCCTTGGCGTCACTCTGGGTACGGCATTGAACTTGTCGCTTGACTATCTGTTCAATAGCGGATACAGTATCCTTGGATACGGCAACAATCAAGTGTATCTCTCCAATGTCCCCATATACAATTACACTTGGCCGTCCGCTACATTGTACTACGGCAGCGGCGGCGGACTGCAAGGCAGCGAATTTGTATATTCCTCGCCCGGATATGACATCAGCCGCTACAACGCACTTTACTCACAGCTTGTACGTCAGTATGGGTCTCCGGTGAGTGTACAGGATACCTATGGCGGGGTGACCGCCACTTGGTGGGGATACAACAACGGATACATTACGCTGTCCTTCTTCAACGATACGGCCTATAACGGCAGCTCGCGCTACTATACCACTCTGAGTATAGGCAACTAAAGATAGCACATATACAGATAATGCCAACGCCCGCAATGGTAAGACATTGCGGGCGTTGTACGTATCGCTTGTGTTGCGTAGCCGTGCCGGATGCGCTTGTACCGAATGGGTTCGGTTGCATCGGTATGCGCTTGTGCGAGGGCAAAGGCCGTACGCGCCTGATAGCTTGTGCCGGAATACGTCTGTGAGAAGCGGAATGCACCACCGCTATGGCAGGCTATATGTGTCTCGGTGTCGTGATGCTCGGTATCGTCTAACGTCTGTAGCGAGCCAGGACGCCATCCTCGAAAATGAGGTATATGCCGTCGGTATAGGTCCATCGCTCGACCATTCCGGCAGTAGAGGGCACCTTAAGGTACTCGGAGGGTGCGCCCAAGGATAGGCGGCATTCGTCCGGCGTCATTCCGAGTCGAATCTTGCCGTCACAGATAAGCTGCCATACATCGTCCTCGATACGCGGATAACGCGAGCGCGGATTGTCCAGTGCAAAGACCTTGTCGAAGTTGCGTGTCGCGATGGCACCGTCACCAAGGGTCATATATACGGCTTGCAGAATGCCCGGAGCATCGTCCGGCTCGAAGATGACTATCACCGGGAGCTCGGCCGTGCCGCCGCGCACGTCGCGGATGGTGACGCCCACGTATCGTCGCGGGGTGATGATGGCGCCGCCCGGCCAGGACATACGCCGCTGCGCAATGATATACAGATGCTTACCGATAAGTCGGTGTGCTACGCTGTCGATGACGTCTGCATCGATGGTGAATGGTATTTCGAGGCACTGTCGCGACTCCCATGTGCGCTCATCAATGCCTGTGTGATATGCGATGGTGTCACCGTGAGCGCCCGTAAAAGTCAGCGTCATTTCCGGTGTCTCGGTCAGCGTCGGGGTGAGCGCCGCCGCGACAAGTCGCAACGTATCGCCCTTGGTCGGAGTGTGCCGTGTCCCGCCGGCGGTATCCGAGGAGGCGTCCATGACGATGCCTATGCGGCTGTCGGTGACTATAAAGCGCTTGCCTGGCGCCCATTGAGACGGGGCTTCGGAGTGTATATCCGCAAGGTAGCGCTGTTCGGCACTCAGCGTAGTTGCGCGTTGGCGCTGCACGTCTTTGTTCGAGATGACCGGGGTGCTTTCCACGCCCGTGAAGCATGCGGACAATGTCGCGGCCAAGGTCAGACATACGGCGGCCAAAGGCAGTGCCCGACGTCTTGCGCCGGAGAGATTGTCTCGGAAGAGTCGCATCATTCGGCGTATATGGGCGTGCGCCCTATGTTCTTGAAGATGAAGCTGTAGATGTCGGTCCACTCGTCTATGACCTTGCTTATGGGTTTGCCGCCGCCGTGTCCGGCTTTGCTGTCGATGCGTATCAGCTTGGGCGCATCGCCCGTATCGGCTTGTTGGAGTGTGGCGGCGTACTTGAAGGAGTGCGCCGGGACTACGCGGTCATCGTGGTCGGCGGTGGTGACGAGGATGGCGGGGTATGGGGTGCCGTCATTACGTATGGTGTGTAATGGCGAGTATCCCAGCAGGTAGCGTGCCATTTCTTCTGAATCGGCGCTGGTTCCGTAGTCGTGAGCCCAGTTCCATCCGATGGTAAAGATGTGGTAGCGCATCATATCCATAACGCCTACGCGTGGTATGGCCACGGCGTAGAGGTCGGGGCGGATATTGACGCACGCGCCTACGAGTAGTCCGCCGTTGCTGCCGCCTTCGATGACGGTGAGTCGAGGCGTGGTCCATCCGTGGCTTTGCATGTACTCGGCGGCGGCGATGAAATCATCGAAGACGTTGAGCTTTTGCATCAGCGTTCCGGCAAGGTGCCACGGCTCGCCGTACTCGGCGCCGCCGCGCAGGTTGACGGAGACGTATATGCCGCCGTTTTCGAGCCATACAAGGCGGTTGGGGCTGAATGTGGGGTTGAGCGTGATATTGAAGCCTCCGTAACCATAGAGGTATACGGGGTTGGTGCCGTCGGCCTTGAGGTCGCGACGGCGTGTCACGAACATCGGCACGCGTGTGCCGTCCTTGCTTGTGACGAATATCTGTTCGGTGATGTAATCATCGGGATTGAAGTCCGTAATTACGGCGCGGAACAGCGGGGTGCTCTTGCCCGAGACGATATCGTAGCTGTATCCGGCCGCCGGGAACACGAAGCTCGAGAAGCTGTAGTATACTTCGGAGTGTTTGCGCGAGGTGCTGAAAGATACGGTTCCGAAGGTCGGGAAGGTGATTTCGCGTACTTGTCGGCCGTGGATGTCGTAGAGATAGGCATGGTTGGCAGCATCGCGGTCGTAGGTGAGAATCATACTGTCTTTGCCTACGCAATTGACCGATACGAGAGGCGTGCCCGCATCGGCCACCACGGTACGCCAGTTTTCGGAGCCGAGGTTGTCGAGGCTGACGGCGGCGATGCGGTAATTTGGAGCATCGATGCTTGTGTACAGGTACAGTTCGTCACCGATGACGCCGATGACTTCGACGTACTTGTCCTGCTTAGGGTATATGGTAATCCAGGGGGCGTCATCGCCTTGGTCCAGGCGTCGTACCACCAGAGCGTTGCCGTTGCCCTGACCGCCGATGGATACGGCCATGAGTCTTTGGGCGGGGTCCACCCATGCTTCGTGGAAGTGCAGAGGTGCATCGGGTTCGCTGTAGGCCAATCGGTCTTGGCTTTGGGCCGTGCCTATTGCGTGGTAGTAGACGTTGTGTCCGTAGTTGGCGTTGCTGTAGGCTTTGCCTTGTTCGGGTGCGGGGTAGGCGCTGTAATAGAATCCGTTGCCGTGCCATGCCGCGCCGGTGAACTTGGCCCAGACGATGTGGTCGTCCAGTAACTTCTTCGAGGCGGTGTCCATGACGTATATCTCTGTCCAGTCGCTGCCGCTGCGGCTTATGGTGTAGGCGGTATACTTGCCGTCCGGGCTTATGAATACGCCTGTGAGGGCGACTGTGCCGTCATCGCTGAGCGTATTGGGGTCGATGAAGACTTCGCGGTTGACCTTTCCGGCGGCATCATCGGCGCGGTAGAGCACGCTCTGGTTGCGTAGTCCGTCGTTTTCGTAGAAATAGTATCGTCCGTCGGCTTCGCGCGAGGGCAGCCCGTGCTTGGCGTAGTCGTTGAGACTTTGCAGGCGTCGGTGTATGGCGTTGCGCCAGGGTATGGCATCGAGGTATCGACGAGTGACGGCATTCTCGGCTTCGACCCATGCGGTGACGGCCTCGGCCGTGTCGTTTTCCAGTGGTCGGTAGGGGTCGGCGACTTTTATGCCGAAGTATGTGTCCGTGGTGTCATCGTGCGGCGCCACAGGATATGCCTTGGGTGCGTTTTGTGCAAAAGTCATTGAGGTGGTTGCAAGTATGGCGGCACCGCTCAGCAGTGTCGTGAGTGTCTTGGACATTGTATGTGTGCTCGTTTAGGATGTGTAAATACTTGGAAGTGTGCGTGTCTGCGCTGTTGCGTCGGCATCCCGTATATTCCCGAAAGTCCTTAGGCCGCAGTGCAGCCTAAGGACATTTCGAAGATTATGTGTGGACGATGTCGTCAGTCTTTGTTCAGCGAGGGCACGTTGTGCTTCTCGGGCGTCTCGAGGCCGCGATTGCGTAGCAGTGCGTCCACTCCGGGGCGGTGTCCGCGGAAGTTGATGAAGAGTTGCATCGGGTCAACGCTGCCGCCTTTTTCGAGGATGTTTTCGCGGAAGGACTTGGCTGTGGCGGGGTCAAAGATGCCTTTTTCCTTGAAGAGCTCGAAGCCGTCGGTGTCAAGAACTTCGGCCCACAGGTAGGTGTAGTATCCGGAGGCATATCCGTCGCTGCCGAAGATGTGCTTGAAGTATGTCGAGCGGTAGCGGAAGGTGAGCTCGTCCGGCATTCCGAGGTCTTTGGCGACTTTTTGCTCGAAGGCGGCGATGTCGATGTCGCTCGTGGGGTTGAGTTTGCCGTATTGGAGGTCAAGTAGTGCGGCTCCGGCCAATTCGGCTGTAGCGAAGCCCTGGCCGTGCGTCGAAGCTTTCTCGAGTTTGGTGATCAGCGAGTCGGGTATGACTTCTCCGGTCTTGTAATTGTGCGCATATATGCGCAGCAGCTCGGGTTCCAGTGCCCAGTGCTCGTGTATCTGGGATGGAAGCTCGACAAAGTCGCGGTCGACATTGGTGCCGCTCTGGCATTTGTAGCGTGCGCGTGACAGCATCCCGTGCAGGCCGTGGCCGAATTCGTGGAACATTGTCTCTACCTCGTCCAGCGTCAGCAGCGACGGAGCATCGGCGGTGGGCTTGCTGAAATTGCCGACATTGAAGATGATGGGGCGGTCGGCAGTGCCGTCGTCATTAATCCATGAGCCTTTGAACTCGCTCATCCATGCGCCTTGGCGTTTGGAGGCGCGGGGGAAGTAGTCGGTCATGAATACTGCGATGTGTTCGCCGGTGCCGGCATCGGCGACATCGTAGACCTTCACTTCGGGGTAGTACTTGGGCGCATCGGGCATTTCGGTGAATTTGATGTTGTACAGGCGCTCGGCCATGGTGAATATGCCTTTGCGTACGCTGTCGAGTGCAAAGTATTGGCGTACTTCGTTTTCGTCCAGATTGTATTTCTTCTTACGCACTTTTTCGGCGTAATAGTAGTAGTCCCAGGGCGCAATCTTGAAGTTGCCGCCTTCGTCGTTGACTATCTGCTGCATTTCGGCCACTTCCTGATGGACGCGCTTGACGGCGGGACGCCATATCTGCATCAACAGGTCTTCGGCGGCATTGATGGTCTTGGCCATGACGTTATCGGTCATGTACGAGCCGAAGTCTTTGAAGCCCAGCAGGTGGGCCTTCTTGGCGCGGGCTTGCAGTATCTTGTTGATTATGGGCTTGTTGTCGTACTGACCGGAGGATGCCAGAGTGGTGTAGCCCTGATACATCTGCTGACGCAGGTCGCAGTCATCGGCGTATTGCAGCAGCGGCAGGCGGCTGGGGGCGTGCAGGGTGAACACCCATTTGCCTTTGAGGCCGCGGTTGGCGGCTTCTTCTGCGGCCACGTCTATGCTCGATTGGGGCAGACCCGATAGGCGCTTGGCGTCATCGACAACGATGCTGAAGGCGTTGGTGGCCGCCAGCAGATTCTTGTTGAATTGCAGGTAGAGGTCGGTGAGCTCGGTGTTCAATTTCTTGAGCTCGTTTTGTTTGTCCTCGGACAGCAGTGCGCCGTTGCGTGTAAATTTCTTGTAGGCTTCTTCGACGGCACGCTTCTGGTCATCGGCCAGGCCGAGTTTGTCGCGGTTGTCATAGAGGTATTTGATGCGCTTGAACAGTCCGGGATTCATACTCACCTCATCGCTGTATTGCGAGTAGCGCGGATAGAATTTTTCGGCGATAGCCACCATCTCGGGGGAGTTGTTGGATTCGTCGAGGGCGCCGAAGACGTACACCACTTTATCGAGGATGTCGCTTGAGCGGTCCAGGGCCACGATAGTGTTGTCAAACGTCGGAGTGGCGGGGTTGTTGACGATGGCGTTGATGTTGGCCTTGGCTTGTGCGATGCCGGCCTCGAGGGCGGGCAGGTAATCATCATAGGTGATTTGGTCGAATGGTGGAATCTGATACGGGGTTGTGTACGGACTCAGAAAGGGATTCCGGTGAGTGGCGTTGTCTTGCGCCATGGCGCTGCTGCCGGCCATCATAGCCAGTGCGGCCAAAGGAATAAGTTTCTTGTTCATAGTTGTATGTCTGATGTGTGATATTTCGGCTTGTCGTGTCACCGTGGCTGCGGCGTGGGCGCCTCATCCCGTAGTGTCACGTCACAAAGTTACAAAAAACATTTCATTAGGACAACCCGGTTGAACAAACGGAAGTTTCCGTAACGGCCGTAGTGGTTATGGTGGTTACGAAAACTTCCGAGGTGTATCTAAAGTGATGAAATGTGCGGTAGTGTAGGGGATGTCAGCGGAGGCGGAAGTTGTAGCCGAGGGTGACTTGGATGGATGAGGCGCGGGAGGCGCTGAAGTAGTCGGCTTTGGTGGAGGGGAAGATGTTGCCCAGGCCGAAGTAGTAGCGGGCTTCGAGCACCAACGAGTGACGCGGACGGAGGTAGAACTCGATGCCGGCGCCGGCGGTGATGCCGTAGTCAAAGCGGTTTTTGATCTCCATGGTCATCTGCTGCGTGACCCTGGATGCCGGTATGCCAGCGTCTGTGGCGTTGGTATAATCGAAATTGGAGTCTATGTTGTCCGACACCATATAGGATATCTCCGGGCCGAGGTTGACAAACCCTTTGAACCGCCGCGAGCCGAAGTATATGTGCGTCATTATCGGCAGGGTGACGTATGTGAGGGTGTGTTTGTACGCAAGGCCGGGATTGTCCTTGAAGTTCTCCTGCCATCCGCGTTGCACCAGGTTGAGCTCGCCGATAAGTCCGAAGATTTTTTCCTCGGCATATCGGAATGTGACACCGCCCGTAAATCCGTTGTGCATTTTTTGGTCTATGGACGGCGAGAATGATTGGCGGGACATGGACAGCCCGCCGTGTACGCCCACCCACAGGTGTTCGCGGTAGTGCTTTTGGGCCGTAACCTGGAGCGCTGAGGCGACGAGTATCGTCAGTACGGCGATGGTTCGTAGTATGCGTGCGCGGCTCATAGGATGGTGACCGAAGGTGACGTAGCTCCGACGATGTAACGTATGATATACAGGGCATCGTTGATCGAGCCTTTGATGCCGGGCGTGTGTACGAAGTTGTACGAGGATTGGATGCCGTGGTACGGACGGTCAAGGATGGCATTGCCTTCGTGCAGTGCGGTGAGTATGTACAGCATCGAGTCGTATCCCAGTATCGCTTGTACGGGGATGCCGTCGGCGGGTGCTTTGTCGTACCAGTGGCGGAATTCGGTCACTATGTGCTTGGTTGAGTCTGCATCTTTGTCGAGGTAGAAGCGTGAGTAGTATAGTGCGCCTATTTTGGACAGCTTGTCTTGGGCGTCGCCGCGGAAGCTTATCCATTCGGGGTATCCGAAGGTGGTGACGGTATTGCCTTGGGCGGCAAGACTTTCGGCATAGGCGGCCACTCCGGAGGCAATTTTGTTGTACTCGGCCAGGTGCCCTGACATAGTGATAAAGAAGTAGGAGGCCGAGTCGGTCAGATTGTCATCAAGTATTTCTTTGTGGAGGTTGCCGTCGAAGTCCAAGGTGATGTATTGGATGCCTTCGCGGTCGAGGCGCTCTTTGAGGCGTGTGACAAAGGTGAGCTTGTCCTTTCGGCCGTTCTCGTTGTTGAGTATCACCGGCGTGGGTGCATCGGGCGCGGTCAGCAGTTGGGCTACGTAGTCTATGGCCTTTGCGTACATACGTTCCTGCCCGATGAATGTCTGCATCATACCGGGAGTGGTGATGTAAGTCGAATCCTTGACTACAAAGCTGTTGAATGCCGGGATGCCGTGAGCGCCCGTGTACAGGGCAATCTGTTCGATTTTGGCATCGTCATCGGGGGTGATGACTATGTCCGCGTTGTGTAGCGAGGTCAGATTTTTGTAGAAATTGCCATCGGTGGTATCGTAGACTTTTAGGTCGATGCTATCGGGGTATACTTCGCCGAAATTCTTGACGGCCAGCAGCGCACCGCGGTAGTAGTCGGTGGCGAGAGTGGACTGACGTGTGGCCTTCTCGGAGGCGCATAATGGCAGCATCAGCGCTATGCGGTGACATCGTATGGCGGCGTTGTCATTGGTTTTGTCTGCATCGGTCCGGGGTTGGTCTACGCGGACTATCTCGGCGTTTACCGGGGTCAACTGCAATGGTGGCTCTTCGATGGGTTGAATTTTTTGGCCCGCAGTCGGTTGCTCGGCGGCTGTCGTTGATACCGTTGTCGCCGAAGTGCCTGTCGGGCCGGCGGCTGTCGTCGTCGATGATGTCGCGGGCTTGACTGCAACCGGGCGAGCCGGAGTGGGCTTGGAGACATCCGCTTCGGTGTCCGCAGCTTCGGCGGTGTCGGTGTTCATAGGCTTGGATGTCGCAACTTGGGCCGGTGTGGTCGCCGGTATTTTGAGCGTCCGGCCGGCGCGCAGGCCTTTTTCGGCTTCGGGGTTGAGGCGGATGATTTCGCTTACCGGTACATTGTAGCGGTGGCTGACGCCGTAGAGGGTTTCGTCTTTGGATACGGTGTGTAAAATCACGTTGGAGGATGCGGCAGGCGTCGAAGTCTCGGCCGCGGTCTTGCCGCCAAATTCCGTGACGGGGAAGTAGAGCGTTTGGCCGGCACGCAATCCGTCTTCCACCGAGCGATTGGCCTTGACCAATTGTTCGTGCGTGATGCCCAGTGCATGTGTGAGCGAGTATACGGTTTCGCCTTTGCGCACTACGTAGTAGTACATCTGTCGGCCGTTGACCGATTTGACGGGGAGGTCGGTGATGGCAGCCACCGCGCTCATGGTCGAGAGGACCATGGCGACGGCAGCGGCTATCAGATGCCTTGAGACGGCATTGTGTCGTCTGAATGTTGTTTTCATTCGGCTTCTTGGGAGAATGAGTGTGAGTTGGTTGTTCTTAGGAGGATGAGTGCGGGATGATTACCGCCGAGGTTTTATTCTTGGGGGCACAGGGGTGCGTGTTCGCGTCCGTAGCGTAGCATTTGGTCGACGTAGCCTTCGCCGTAGGTGATGGTGACGTCGGTGATATTGCCCTTATCGTCGCGTACGAGGGTGTACTCGGGGTTGACAAATCCCTTGTAGGGAGCGATGCTGAGTGTGGCGTAGCGTGTCAGGACTTCTTTGTGGAGTTTGGGGTCTACCTTGACGGCGTATTCTTCGACGAGGTTGCGTCCGGCTTCGTAGTCGCCTTCGCTCTTGATGCGCTGGATTTCGGCCAGGAGTTTGCCGAAGAGGTTGCGCAGTGCTTTGTAGTCGTTGATTTTCACAAAGGTCTTGCCGTGGCGTTTGACCAGTTCGACTACTTTGCCCTTGGCGCCGTGGCGCAGGGCCCAAGCGGCAATGAGCTGGCGGTTGCGCATGTGTGCTTCTTCGATGTCTTTGCCGGGCTCGATACGCATCAGTTGGGTCATCAGGCCGTTGAGCATATATTTATAGTACTCGGCTTTGTAGGCATCGGGGTTGTCAAGCAGGCCCAGTTCGACCAGTTTGGGGTCGGCCAGATAGTAGAGTGCGAAGAGGTCGGCGCGAGCTTCCTCAAGAGTCGAGCCGTGGGCTTTGAGCGCATCGGGGTCGACGCCTGGCAGCAGGCGTCCCGAGCCGTGACCGAGACATTCGTGCAGGTCGGTGTGGAGGTTGTCGGTGATGAAGAGGTAGCGATCCATGAGGTCGCGGGTGTACTCGTCAATGACGAATTCTTCGTTGAAACCGTTGCCGTGGCTGGCTTCGTCGTAGGCCTGGGTGATGTTCTCGATGGTGACGGATTTGCTGCCGTGAGCGGCGCGTATCCAGTTGGCGTTGGGCAGGTTGATACCTATGGGTGTGGCGGGGTAAGCATCGCCGGCCAGTATGGCGGCGGTGATGACCTTGGCCGAGACGCCGCGTACCTTGTCCTTACGGAAGCGAGGGTCTACGGGCGAGTGGTCTTCGAACCACTGGGCGTTGTCGCTGATGATATGTGTGCGCTCGCTGGCGGTCTCGTTCTTGAAGTTGACGATGGATTCCCAGGAGCCTTTCATGCCCAGGGGATCGCCGTAGCTTTCGATAAATCCGTTGATGAAGTCCACTCTGGAGGCGGTATCTTCGGTCCACATTATTGAGTACTCGTCGAAGGTGCGGAGGTTGCCGGTGGTGTAGTATTCGACAAGTTTGGCGATGACGGCACGTTGGGCGTCATTCTCGGCGTATTGGGCTGCCTTGGTGAGGTTGGTCACGATGCGCAGGATGGCGTCGGAGTACAGTCCGCCGATGCGGTATGTTTCTTCGGCGAGTTTACCATCCTTGCCTTTTACGAGGCGGCTGTTGAGGCCGTAGGATATGGGCGTGCTGTCGGTAGTGTCTTTGAGTGCGGCGTAATAAGCCTCGACTTCGGGCTGGGTGACGCCTTCGCCGTAGAAGTTGCAGGCCGAGGTCTGTATCAGGTCGGCGCCTTCGGCTTGGTTGACGCGCTTGGCCAGGTATGTCGGGTCAAAGATTACGCGCTCGAGGTATGCCTTCTTGGCTGTTTCGCCGGGGTAGGCGGCGCTGTATTGTTTCTCGAAGAAGGCTTTGGAGAACTCGGGGACGAATTTGTCCATGGAGTAGTGGTGGTGTATTCCGTTGCCGAACCACACCTGCTTGAGGTATTTCTCGAAGGCGAGGAAGTCCTTGTCTTTGCGGTCGCCGGTGTAAGATGTGTAGATTTTTTCGAGAACGGGGCGCAGTACCAGGTTGGCTTTGCAGTTCTGATCCCAGAGGATGTCGCGTCCGTCGAGGGCTGCCTGTACCAGATAGTATACGAGCAGTTTTTGGTTGAGCGTCAGTTTCTCGAAGTCGGGTACTTTGTAGCGCAGTACTTCGATGTCTGCAAAACGGTCGGCGACATATTCGAAGGGCTTTTGGCCCTGAGCCGTAGTGTTGTTTTTTGCCATAGTAGTGTTGGCGGTCATGCCGGCGATGGCCGATATAGCCAATGCGGCGGCGGTGAGACGTAATGTTGCCATTGTTTTATGTGCTATGATGTTTATTTTGTGTGCTATGATGTTATTCCTTTTTTTTGTGTCTGTGATTTTTCGCGGAGTTCGGGGCTGTGTCTCGGGCCATGAGGCGGCCTCGGGGGAGCATCCGATGTGACGTGCTTATTCGATATAGAGTACCAGACCTTTGAGGTATTCGCCTTCGGGGTGGTAGATGTTGACGGGGTGGTCGGCCGGTTGGGTCAACTGGTGCAGTATGCGCACGCGGCGACGGCACTGAGCGGCGGCCGAGAATACGGCCAAGCGGAACTGCTCGCGCGATACGGCCTGCGAGCACGAGAATGTGAACAATATGCCGCCCGGGGCGATTTTTTCGATGGCGCGTGCGTTGAGACGACGGTAGCCTTGGAGGGCGTTGCGTACGGCACTGTGGTGCTTGGCAAAGGCAGGAGGGTCGAGGATGATGAGGTCGTAGGCGTTGCCGTCCATATTTTGCAGGAACTTGAAGGCATCAGTGGCCTCGCTGCGGTGGCGTCCCGCTGCGGTGGCATCGCCGCCTTGATTGAGGGCGACGTTGGCGTCGGTGAGGCTTATGGCCTTGGCCGAGGAGTCTACCGAGGTGACGGAGGCTGCACCGCCGGCAAGTGCGTACACCGAGAATCCGCCGGTGTAGCAGAACATATTGAGCACGCGCCGGCCGGTTGCATATTTGCCCAGCAGTGCGCGGTTGTCGCGCTGGTCGACAAAGAATCCGGTTTTTTGGCCGCGAAGCCAGTCGACGTGAAATTTGAGCGAATTTTCGATTGCTACATCCGTGTCGGCGTGCCCTATGAGGTAGTCGTTGACCGGGTCGAGGCGTGCCTTGTAGGGCAGTGTGGTTTCGCTCTTATAATATATATTGTGTATGCCGGCTTGGGGCATCTCGGTCAGGGCCTTGGCAATGATATGGCGTGCGTAGTGCATCCCGGGCGAATGGGCCTGTACCACGGCCGTGTCGCCATAGACATCGACCACGAGTCCGGGCAGGAAGTCGCCTTCGCCGTGTACCAGACGGAAGGCGTTGTTGTCATCGCGGCGCAGGCCCAGGGCTTGGCGCATACGCAGGGCATCGGCCAGGCGTCCGCGGTAGTATTCTTCGTCTATGGTCGTGGCGGCATCGAAGGACAGCATGCGCACGGCTATACTGCCTATCTGATAGTGCCCTACGCCCATAGGGGTGCCGTCGGCGGCGATGACACATACGACATCGCCCTCCTCGAGACCGTCGGGCAGCGCGGCGATAGCTCCGGAGAACACCCAGGGGTGGAAGCGCCCGAGTGATTCTTCTTTGCCTCGGCGCAGTTTTATTACGGGGTAGCTCATATCACGTTGTGAAATATCGAGGGGTTTATCCATAGCAAATCAAGTCAAATTCAGACTATACCGAGTGTGTCGGCGTTTGCATTGACGACCCCGGTCATTTGATAAAAAATCGGTAGATATCGTTGGCGTTGGCGTATATCAGCAGCAACAGCAGGAACATCATGCCGGCATATTGCGAGTACGAGAGGACTTTGAGCGACGGCTTGCGTCGTGTCACGATTTCCCAGAGGGTGAATACCACGTGTCCGCCGTCCAGTGCCGGAATGGGCAGGATGTTCATAAATGCGAGGATGACGCTCAGGAAGGCTGTGATTTGCCAGAAGGAGTACCAATCCCATTGGCCGGGGTACATATCGCCTATGGCGCCGAAACCGCCGAGGCTCTGAGCGCCGGTCTTGGTGAATAGCAGCTTGAGCGAGGTGACGTAGGATGATAGTCGGTCAACGCCTTTGCTGATGCCCACGGGTATGGATTCGAAGAAGCCGTAGGAGACGTGTTCGCATGGGTACACCTTGGCCAATTCGCTTGCACTGATGCCCAGCTTTCCGTCATCATTGATATGTGCCGTCAGGGTCAGGGGCTTGCCGTTGCGGTTGATGCACACGGGCACATTTCGGTTCGGGTATTTGGCCAAGATAGGGGTTATGTCGTTGAAAGCCGTGACACTGTCCGAGGCTATGCGCGTGATGACATCTCCGGTGCGTATTCCGGCTTTCTCGGCGCCCTCGCCGGGTGCGACCTTGGCTACAACGGCCGGAATGCGTGGCGCCAGTATAGCTTTTTTGCCGACGCCGGCGGCCGCCTCGAAAGTTCCGGCCGGGTTGGTGATGACCGTGTTGCGACCGTCACGGACGATGCCTACACGGGCGCCGTCCTGCACCAGGTCCATAATCCATGAGTCGTTGGTCAGGGCGTCTATATCCTTGCCGTCTATGCTCTTGAGTATATCGCCGTCGCGATATCCGGCATGGTGCATTACCGTGTCAAATTGGTATCCGGCCGAGACATTTGCCGGTTGAAGTACCACATCGCCCCAGTGCCATGCAATACCTATATATATGGCTATGGCGAGCAGGAAGTTGAAGAGTACGCCGGCCACCATCACAAGAAGTCGCGGAACGGGCTTCTTGGCGCGGAATTCCCACGGCTGAGGCTCGGAAGCCAATTGGTCTTTGTCGGTGGTCTCGTCTATCATTCCGGCTATGGAGCAGTATCCACCCAGCGGCAGCCATCCGAGGCCGTAGAGGGTGTCGCGCCATGTCGGCTTGGCTCCGGGCTTGGCCGGATGCGGACGGCCTACGCGCAGGTCCAACAGCGCGCGGGGTTCTTCGTCCGGCTCGGTGCCCTGCATCTGCGGCTCGGTGGGAGTGCCGTCTTTGTCCGCGTCTTTGTGGCGACGCGTCCACGCAATCAATTGCAGTCGTCCGGCACGCGGATCGTATTTCAGCAGCGAGAAGTACGGATTGAAGAATAGGTAGAAGCGGTCGACGCGCATTCCGAAGATACGCGCGAAGATGTAGTGCCCGAATTCGTGCACGGTGACCAAAATCACCAGTGCCAGGATAAGTTGGGCGGCTTTTATCAGAAATGTTTCCATTAATATTTAGTGGAGTGGGGTGTATCGTTTGATGTATTGTGCGGCTATGTCTCGGGCTTCGGCATTGGTGGCGCGCAGGTCGTCCGGTGTCGGGCTGTCGACGTGCGCAATGCGCCCCAGGGTGTCCGTCACCGTGCTGTATATAGCCGTAAAGGGTATTTGGTCGTGTAGGAAGGCATCAACGGCCACTTCGTTGGCTGCATTGATGATGCAGGCGGTGTTGCCTCCGGAGTCGAGCGCATATTGAGCCAGTGTCAGGCACGGAAAGCGCTCGGTGTCCGGCTCCTCGAATGTCAGGGCGGCCATATCGGCCAAAGACAATCGCGGTGCCACGCGATCCCAAGGACGTGTCGAGCATGCCAAAGCATATGCTATGGGCAGACGCATATCCGGCGTGCCTAATTGGGCTTTGACGGCTCCGTCCTTGAACTCGACCATCGAATGTACTATCGACTGAGGATGCACTATGGCCTTGATGCGTCGACCAGGGACATTGAAAAGGTAATGAGCCTCGATGATTTCGAAGGCCTTATTCATCATTGTGGCCGAGTCTATGGTGATTTTGGCGCCCATACTCCAATTGGGATGCTTGAGGGCTTGGGCGGCCGTAGCTCCGGCGATGCGTGCCGCACTCCAGTTGCGGAAAGGTCCGCCGCTGGCGGTGATAATCAGACGCCGCACCGTTTCCGGCGATTCACCGGCAAGACACTGGGCTATCGCCGAGTGCTCCGAATCCACTGGGTATATGCGCGAAGGCGAGTCAGCCAGCAGGCGGCGTATGAGATCGCCGGCCACGACAAGAGTTTCCTTATTGGCCAATGCGATGTCCTTGCCGGCGCGTATGGCGGCCACTGTCGGGACCAATCCGCTGTATCCCACCGTGGCTGTGACCACGGTGTCGATATCCGGGCGCGACATAGCTTCCTCGATGGCTCTGGCGCCGGCAGCCGTGGCTATGCCCAGCGGCGCGAGTGCATCGTGCAGCTCCGAATACCGCGATTCGTCGGCAATGATGGCGAGAGCCGGGCGCACTTCACGCGCTTGCTCGATGAGCGCATCTACGCGGTGTCCGGCGGCTAATACGCTGATAGATAGGTCGCCCCCGGAGGCGCGTACCACATCTACCGTCTGCGTGCCTATCGACCCGGTGGAGCCGAGTACCGCGATGTGCTTATGTATATTACTGTCGTTCATAGCAAAGCACAAAGGTACAAAAAAGTTTGCATCTGCCAAAAGCCGATTTTTTGTCGGCATACTTGCAGTAAACCGACCTTCAGTGAGTGCTATGGGAATAATGGGAGCTACGAGAACAATAGGATATAGTAGGGCACGAAGAAGATGGCCTTCTCAATACTTTCTTCTACAATATCGGGAGTTGTGAGAACAATAGGATTAAATAATATGACGGGAATAATAGAGCGGCGCACTTGCGTCACTCTGACTTCGATGACGCTCCGTCCTCCGGCCAAAAGATTACGGGGCATTCGAGGGCGCGGGCTTCGCGTACGGCCACCGAGTCTCCTTCACTGGCCGAAGTGACGACCATGGCATCGGCGGCGGCAATTTCGCCATAGGGATTGTCCGGCGCTCCGACCATGGTGATGACGTCCGAAAGACCCGCTTCGGCATATATACGCGCCAGTGAGCGCCGTTGGCTACCATCACCGAGAATACGTATTTCAAGAGGCCCGTTGAGGCTCTCGTCGCGGACAAAATCGACCAATCGTTCGAATTGCTTGACGGCTTCAAGGCGTCCCACGGCCACGTATCGGCGCACGCCCGGACGACGTGGCGGCACTGAAGGCGCGGCTTCGGTCGCCAGAGTGCGCAAGCGTGTAACGTTCACCGAATTAGGCCGTACATATAGATGCGGTGCCTCACTGCCGAGGAAGTCCCGCAGCGATGCGGCCACGTGCGGCGCCACGACGATGATTGCTCGCGTGCGGCGGTAGTAACTACGCTCGGCGTCACCCTCGTCGTCAGGCCAAGGCAACGCATGGTCGCCCAAGCGGGCAAAATCGCTGTGTACCATTGTGTAATGGCGGGTATGCCCCGGGATATCTATGCGCGGCCACAGAGCATCGTGCGCCACCGCAGCCAGGCCCTCGAGCCAGCAGATGACTATGTCGTAACGGCCTTGACCGACATCGGCGCGAGTCAGCCGACGGTGCAAAGGCTGCGAGCAGCCGTGGCGCGTCAGCCATAGTTGCAAACCCAGCGACAGGCTGCGCTCCCCCTTGGTCCATACCGAAGGCAGTGCCGTGACGTTCTCGGGGAGACTGTCGGCCCAACGTCCGCCGCACAAAGCCAGCACATCAATCTTTTGGAACGAACGAGCGGGGTGCTGTCGCAGACTGTCGATAAGAACTCGTTCGGCTCCGCCCATGTCCAGCGAGCGGATGATGATAAGTATGCGTCTCGGCTCTCGTGATGAGACGCAATGATTTGGAGTATAGTGATTTGAATCGCGTGAATCAGATGCGCAATGAGCTGACGGCCGCGACAAAGATTCGTCGCCGTCTCGTTCGGATGATTCGGCTCGGTGTCGGGCGGTACTCCGTGCAAATAAGACGGCGCAGACGGTGACCGCCGCGTAGACCGGTACGATGGCTGCGTATGCCGTATCTGCCGTGTAGTGCTGTGCGGCAATGTACAATGCCGCCGGGGCGCATAGGTATATCGTACCCGAGACAAGCGAATAGGCGCGTATGCGTCCGGTGGCGTGGACGACTGTAGCAAAGACGTTTGTGAGAGCTACGCACACCCCGGCAGCCAAGGCTATACCCAGCAGCGATACCGTCATCGGCGGCATCTGAGGACCCAGCCACAACGGCATCAACGTGTCGGCAAAGACGTATAGGACAGCTGCACAAGCACCGAAGACACCGACGCTCCAGAGCAGTGCACGCGTAGTCATACGCCACATACGAGCGTTGTCGTCGGCGGCACAGGCTTTTATGATCGGCGGCATAAAGGCTGTGAGTATGCTTTGGGCCCACGTCTGTACCTTGGCGACGACGGCCAGAGCAAGTGTCAGCGCAGCTGTGGCTGCAAGTCCGCCGATGGCGTTGAATACCAGTAGTATACCTTGGTCGCGTATAGCTACGGCCGCATTGCCGTAGAAATCGGCGGCGGCGTAGCGTAGCAGCGCCCTAAGTATAGGCTTCGAAGTTTTGCCCATTCGACCGATACGCCGCCGAGTGTGGCGCCACAGAGCCAAATAAGTATACAGAGGCATAGCCACGCATACGGCGGCATAAGCGATGAGAGCATAGGGACTGCCGACTTCGATGCCCTCAATCG
>CAKTOT010000028.1 GCA_934590135.1 uncultured Muribaculaceae bacterium | reverse complement strand
ATCCCAAAGTGGCATTATGGCACTACTCAAACACCTCAACAATGAGAAATCGGCACATGCCGAAACCCCGGCGATGCGACATCCCTCATCCCGACCCGTTCCCCCGACCCTCATCCCCGGCCTCCTAAACCGCTCAATCATCCGCCCGGCACTCCTGTTAATCCTACTATTCTTCTCCTCCTTCTCCGCCCTCGCATACTACTGCGAAGTTGACGGAATATACTATGACATTACACCCGCCAGTAGGACAGCGAGTGTAACAAAAGGAAGTTATAGTGGCGATGTGGTTATACCCGAAACTATAATATACAACGACACAAGGTATTCTGTCACTTCCATCGACTACAGTGCCTTCAAGCGCTGCACCGGACTCACATCAGTATCAATCCCCAACTCAGTCACATCCATCGGCAGCGGCGCATTTTATGGATGCACTGGTATGATATCCATAACCATACCAAACTCCGTAACTTCTATCGGCTCTGCCGCATTTTTCAACTGCTCCAGCCTGACATCAGTTGTCGTTGACAAAAACAACGGCACGTATGATTCTCGCAACAATTGTAATGCAATCATAGAAACATCCACAAACAAATTAATCGTAGGTAGTAATAATACTATCATCCCCAACTCCGTAACTTCTATCGGCGATTGCGCCTTCTACGACTGCTCCGGGCTTACGTCAGTAACCATTCCTAACTCCGTTACTTCTATCGGCAATTACGTATTCTTCCACTGCACCGGGCTTACATCAGTAACTATTCCTAACTCCGTAACTTCCATCGGCGAAGGCGCGTTCTGCCGCTGTTCAGGCCTGACATCATTGACCATTCCCAATTCAGTCACTTACATCAGCGGTAACAGGTTCGGAGGAGGTGCCTTTGAGAGATGCACCGGGCTTACATCAGTAACCATTCCTAATTCTGTTATTGCCTTAGGCAGTAACGCATTCTTGGATTGCACCGGACTAACCTCCGTAACCATTGGCAGCTCAGTTTCTACCATCGGTGATTGCGTTTTCTATGGATGCAAAGAATTGACCTCGATTACCATTCCCAGTTCCGTCACTTCAATTGGCAAAGCAGTTTTTGCTGATTGTGAAAAGCTGGAGCGTATAGTAGTTGCCTCAGACAACATGGCTTATGACTCGAGAAATGAATGCAATGCAATTATAGAGTCAACACAGAACGAACTAATTTCAGCCTGCAATAACACTGTTATTCCTAATTCGGTCACATCAATCGGCGAAAACGCTTTTACCGGCTGCGCCAAATTGACGTCTATTTTAATACCCAATTCTGTTGTTAAGATTGGTGTTCGCGCTTTTATTGGTTGTGACGGTCTGACGTCCGTAACCATCCCCAACTCCGTCACTTCTATCGGCGAATACGCCTTCGATATATGCTCTGGTCTGACCTCAGTGGTCGTTGACAAAAAAAATAGCAGATATGATTCACGCGACAATTGCAATGCAATTATAGAAACATACACCAACAAATTAGTCGTTGGCTGTAAAAGCACCATCATTCCCAACTCCGTCACAGCCATAGGCGATGGAGCCTTTTCCCGCTGCTTCGGGCTGACTTCCGTGACCATCCCCAACTCTATCACTAGCATAGGCGGTTGGGCCTTCTTTGGTTGCTCCGGACTCACTTCCGTGACGTTCAATGCTGAAAAGTGCACCGAAATGGGATCTAACGATTATCCTGTATTTTATGCATGTACACATCTTACATCATTGACTATCGGAGATAAAGTCACCACTATTCCAGACTACGCCTTCCGCTACTGCTCCAAGCTCACAAAACTGGTCTCTCTGGCCGTTGAGCCGCCTGCCTGCAGCGAAAGTGCATTTGAAAAAGTCGATAAAACTGCTTGTCAGTTGTTTGTTCCGGAAGGATCTGTCAATAAGTACAAGGCAGCTGATCAGTGGAACGAATTCTTCTTTATCTCCGAATATGACGGCGTGGACGATGTCAGCGTGGACACGCCGGACGCGGTCTACGAGGTGTACAACCTGCAAGGCGTGCGCGTCGGCAGCGGTATGCGCGAAGCGGAAGTCACGGCCGACGCTATGCCCCACGGCGTTTACATCCTTGTGTCGCCGCAAAGCCGCAAGAAGCTGAAAATCTAAGCAGCCATTTCATAGCCAAGGCTTCAATAAGCCATAATACAACAAGCCCCTCAGGCGAGCCGCAAGGCAGCATACTTGAGGGGCGTTCTTTTTCCTTTACTTACGTAAATAGGCGAACAGACACATAGGCAGTTAGAATATTTTAAGAGTGCGTGGCGCGGCACAGGCGCGGTTTTTCGAGCGAAAAAGTGTAACTTTGCACAAATGTAGCCGCACGGGCCGGCAGGGCATAGAACTCTCGACCATCCGAATTAGACGGAACATTTCAAGAATACAGATGAAAAAGGCACTGACATACTGCATATTACTCACCATGGCGATCGGCGGCAACAGCTGCGGACACGGTGAAGACGCTGACACGTTGTCGCAAGACAGCGTGGAGGCTGCCGTCGCTTCCGCCGAGAAAAGCAGCGGGGCGGAGGACTACGTGGAGGCTGCCGAGATGCTTCGCGGCGGCGACTATCGCGACAGCATTCCGGCACATTGGACCGACAGTATGCCTGATGACGATTGCATTAAGATGAAGGTGCGTATGCTGCCAGGCGGTCCGCTGGCACGCGTGTTCAACGACAGCAATTATGTGCATTACGCCGAGGCACGAGCCTTCGGCATTGCGCCGATAATGAAGCCGTCCGACGTGCTGACCATTGACCGTCCCATCGTTGCCGTGCACTCGTGCGACGAATTCATCATCGACAGCCTCAAGTACTCGTACCCCTACCTGATCCCCGAAGCGGCAAAACTGCTGCACGATATAGGAACCCGATTCAACGCCGAGCAAAAAGCACGTGGCGGCGGCCATTACCGGCTCAAAGTCACCAGCCTACTGCGCACCCAGCAAGTCGTACGCCGTCTGCGCCGCGTCAACCGTATAGCCGTCGACTCGTCGGCACATCGCTTCGGTACAACCTTCGATATAAGCTACGTAAACTTCTATACAGACCGCCGCGGTGGCGTCAATCGCACACAAGAAGACCTCAAGAACCTTCTTGCCGAAATCCTGTACGATATGTGCCAAGACGGCCGCTGCTACATTAAATACGAACGAAAACAGGGATGCTTCCATATCACCACGCGCGACATCGTGGCACGGCGTCCGCGCCCCACCCCACCGCCCGAGTTGCAGAAAAAGCGCCGCAAGTGACCATATTATAGACATCCCTAAAAAAAGAAATCCGCAAAGACATTTCGAGATATGAACGCCGAAACAACCTCCAGCGCCAAAAACGCGACAGCCACGACACGCCGTCCGATGTGGCGCCGTATACTCAAAGGTTCAGCATGGACCTTGATGGCCATAGTGTTATACACCTTCGGCATGGTTGCCGCCACCCTCAGTCTGCTGCATCCCCAGAGACTGACACCACTGCTGGAGCACGTGGCCAATCACACCCTGCGTGCCGATGTAAGCCTGGGCCATGCCGAACTGAGCATACGCGGTTCGTTCCCCTATCTCGGCATCGAGATGCGTGACCTCACCGTCGTATCACGCGATATCAAGGCACTGGACGCCGCCGACCGCGAAATGCTTCCCGAATGGGCGGATACACTGCTGACTGTCAAGAGCTTCGAAGGTTCTATAAAGCTCACAGACCTACTCACCGGCGCCATCACCGTGGACAGCGTCATCATCGACCGTCCACAGGCCAATATCGTCATTGTGGACGACGAAACCAACAATTACGACATCTTCCCGCCAAGCGAAGAGGAAGACACCACGGCCTTCAATATCGCCGACCTACCCAAGATTACACTCACACGCTTTGCGCTGACCAATCCCGGTCCTGTGCGCTTCTATAACGATGGAGCCATGGCCACAGCCACCTTCAGCGCCATTTCGCTCTCAGGCAAGGATAAGCCTCTGTACCGCATAAACTTTGATGGCGACGCCGACTGTCCGGCTATATCCGAGATTTTCGGCATCAAAGACCTCGGCTTCGGGCTCAACGGCAATATCCGTTGGGATCAGGCCAAACCCGAAGAGATTGCTCTCGAAGGCTTTGCCTTCAAGATGTCGCTGATACAGGGCAATATCGACACCCGTTTCAACATCGGCGACAGCGCACGTGTCGATGCCCTGCGTCTGCACCTTGACCCGCTGCCCGTGGGCGAGCTCCTGGCCGCCGTACCCGAGGATATGGCCGAATTCTATGGTATACCCGTTGGAATCAACACCAATGCTCGCATACGCGTGGATGCCAAGCTACTGAAGCCATTCTCGTTAGGCGCTGACGGCGATGCACTGCCCACTATGGATGTCAATATTTCCGTGCCTGACTCATACCTCAAGTGGCAGCAAGTCGACTTCCGACACTTCAGCACCGATATGTCGCTGCATATCGACGGCAACGACCTCAACGCCAGTATCCTGACCATACACCAGCTGAATATCGCCGGGCCGGCGACAGACCTGCATCTCACCGGCAGCGTCACCGAGATGCTAGGCGACCCACTGTTTGACGGCAAAGTCAACGGCGTCAGCCACCTCGGCGCACTTCCGCCGCAGCTCAAGCGGCTGCTTGGCGGGGCAAGCATCAGCGGCGATTTGACGGCCAATGCCCGCATCAAAGGGCGGCCGTCAATGCTCAGCCCCGGCGGATTTCAGCACCTCTTGGTCAAAGGGGACATAGGCCTACGGAATTTCAGATGGCAGAGCGACACGGTCAACAGCATATACGTTGACCGTGCTTTGTTTAATTTCGGCACCCAAGAGACCTTCAAGCGCGCCGATGTCACCGCTACGGGGCTGCTGACGGCCCGTCTCACCGTTGACTCGGCCTACATATCCACCCCCGAGGCACGCATGCACCTCACCGACCTGCAAATGGGCATCGGAACGCGCAACAGCCACCGCCACCATTGCGACCATGACATTCAACCCATGGGCGGAGGCCTCAGTTTTGCCCGCTACGAAATGTTCTCCGTGGCCGATTCGTCACGCGTACGCCTGCGCGACGTCAAAGGCTATGCCATAGCCAAGGCCTATGAAGGCGACGAACATCGTCCGCACCTCATTCTCGACCTCGAGATGCAACGCTTCAGCGCCGGCGATCGCAGCACACGCGCCGTTCTGCGCAGCGCCAAGACACACCTTGAAGCAATATTACGCCCCGAGAACGACCGCACACGCGCCATTCGCACAATAGGCGATTCGATACATCGCGCCAATCCGACACTTGACCGCGATAGCGTCTACGAGATTGCCTCCGCCGAATACCGCCGGCGCCACAGCCGTCACAGCAGCACCACTGTCAAAGACGAAGGCACCGAGGCCATAGACTTCGGCACGACCACGGCCATCCGCCGATTGTTGCGTTCGTGGGATATCACCGGCACTATCGCCGGAAAGCGGGCACGCCTGTACACGCCCTACTTCCCGTTGCGCAACAGCCTGCGAGACATCGACATAGTCTTTAACAACGACAGCCTTGACATACACAGTATGCGCTACACCGCAGGATCAAGCGACTTCACCATCACCGGCAAGGTATCCAACATCAAGAAAGCCCTGACCTCGCGTAAAAAAACGCAGCCCCTTGGCATACACCTGGATGTGTCCAGCGACACCATAGACATCAACCAACTGGCTAAGGCCGTATTTGCCGGCGCGGCATACAGCTCGGCCGCAGCGACCGGCAACGGCATAAGCCTTGGCGACAGCGACAACGAAATAGACTTGGAATGTGCTATGCAACAACAGACTACAACCCAATCGGATACCGTAGTACCCATACTGGTGCCCACCAATATCGACGCCAATATTCACATCGATGCAGCCAATGTGCGCTATGCAGACCTGATGCTACACAACCTGCACGGACACGCCATGGCCTTAAACGGAGCCTTGAACTTGCACGAGCTCAACGCAACCAGCGACGTAGGCGACATCAATCTCTCGGCGCTTTATATGGGACGACGCGCCGACGAACTCAGTTTCGGCTTCGGAATGCAACTGTCACGCTTCAATTTAGCCAACTTCCTGTCCCTCGTCCCGGCCATAGACTCCATTATGCCGGTACTGCGCGACTTCAGCGGCATCATAGATGCCGAAATTGCCGCCACCACGCCCATAAGTCCGTCCATGGACTTCGTCCTGCCCGACTTCAAAGCTGCCGTCAAGCTCGATGGCAAACAGCTTGTCCTAATCGACCCGGACACCTTCAAAACGCTATCAAAATGGCTGTTCTTTAAGAACAAGAAGCGCAACGTCATTGATCAAATGTCCATACAGATGACAGTCGAAAACAACCAATTGCAAATCTACCCCTTCATCTTTGACATCGACCGCTACCGCCTCGGCGTGCAAGGGTACAACGACTTCGCTCTCAATTTCAAATACCATATTGCAGTGCTCAAGTCGCCTCTGCCCTTCAAATTCGGCATAAACATCAGCGGCAACCCCGACAAGATGAAAATACGCATCGGACGCGCACGTCTCAAGCCCGGTGATGCCATGGCGGTCAACATCGTGGACACCACGCGCGTCAACCTTATGCGTCAGATTTCTAACGTCTTCCGTCGCGGTATACGCGCAGGCGACCGCGCTCGTCTACGCCTTGGATCGCTACGCCGCCACGGCGCTTCACCGGCCGACGAAATACCGGACAACGACACTCTGAGCGCTGCCGATTCGGTCGAATTTATTCGCGAAGGTCTGATCGAAGCGCCCACTCCCATAGCGACTCCAGCGGACAAAAAAGACAAAAGAAGCAAGAAAGATAGGAAAGGCAAGGACAAAAAAGACATCCAAGCCGCACGAGATATCAAAGACGACGAAAAAGAATACGAGAACCATATATGATTGATTTCACCACCGACATACAGGCATTTATACGCCGCCACGGCTACACACATCTCACACCCAAGGCCGCACTTTTCGACATGGACGGCACACTCTACGACTCGATGCCGCGCCATGCACGCGCATGGATGGAGATGTGCGCCGAAGAAGGGCTAAAAGCCGATTTCGACGAGTTCTTCGGATTCGAGGGCCGCACCGGCGCCGACACCATCAATATCCTTTTCAACCGCCAATACGGCCACGATGCCACACCCGAAGACATCAAGCGCCTATATGGACGCAAGACCGCCATATTTGCCGCGCAACCAACGCCGCCCGTCATCGATGGCGCCGATGCCGTCACTCGGTATTGTCGCGATGCCGCGATGACCACGGTGCTTGTCACCGGGTCGGGTCAAAGCTCGCTACTCAACCGTCTCGACACCGATTTCCCCGGAGTATTCGATGCCTCCCGTCGCGTGACCTCGCACGACGTCACACACGGCAAACCACACCCCGAGCCTTATCTGCGCGCATTGCAAATAGCCGGAGTTCCGGCTACGGACGCCATTACTTTCGAAAACGCGCCCCTGGGCGTCCAATCCTCGGACGCTGCCGGAGTTTTCACCATCGCCGTCATCACCGGACCCATCCCGCGCCAAGATATGGAACGCGCCGGCGCGGCCGTAGTATTCGACAGCATGGCCGATTGTGCCGAAATGCTGCCCCGATTGTTATCTCAATTGAAGAGCGCATCTCTATAATTGACAGCACCGATACGCATCACAACACGACAGAATATGGCACAGAACATCCATTATACCAATAGCGTAGGCATCGTCATCGACAGTATCGTAAGTCACATGGCGACCACTTCTGCATTTGTCATAAGCGATTCCAATACAGGCACATTTGTCCTACCTAAGCTGACAGAACAGAGCCAAAGCGTGCGCTCGGCCACACAGATACACATCCCCGCCGGTGATGCATCCAAAAACGTGGACACGCTGCAGCGCGTATGGCACGCCCTGTCCGCGGCACGTGCTTCGCGCCACGCACTCATCATCAATGTCGGCGGCGGCGTAGTCACCGACTTGGGCGCATTTGCCGCCGCGACATACAAGCGCGGCATTCCGTGTATCAACGTCCCCACCACACTGCTCGGCGCCGTCGATGCAGCCATCGGCGGAAAAACAGGCATCAATTTTGACGGATACAAAAATCAGGTGGGAGCCTTCTATCCGGCAACGGATGTCATCGTATCATCCGTATTCTTTGATACCTTGCCCGTAAGCGAAAAGCTCTCCGGATATGCCGAGATGCTCAAGCACGGCCTGCTTGACAGCGACAAAGCCATACTCCGACTTATGACTTTCGATATCACAGCCGCCGACCACGACAGAGACGAGCTGCTTGACCTGCTACGTCGATCGGTGGCCGTAAAGGAGAATATCGTAAAGCAAGACCCTACGGAACACGGCATACGCAAAGCACTCAACCTCGGCCACACCATCGGACATGCCTTCGAAGAAATGGCGCTGCAACGTCACAACCCCATACCGCACGGATATGCCGTGGCCGGCGGTCTGGTTGTCGAATGTGTGCTGTCTTCTATGCTTCAAGGCTTTGACTCGACACTGCTGCATACATTCGCCAAGTATGTTCGCGACATATACGGCGCATTCGTCATCACCTGCGAGGACTACCCGGCATTAATAGAGCTTATGCGTCAGGACAAAAAAAACTTCAATGCCGATGCAATCAACTTCACACTATTGCGCGCCCCGGGCGACTTCATCATCGATGTCACCATCGACTCGGAGACAATCAAAAGCGCCCTGGACATCTACCGCGACCTTATGGGCATTTGATACACCACCTGACACACCCACCACTCCACAATGAACGAAAAACTCCTTGACTACCTTCCCGTTATTGACGCAATGCGTCAACGTTATGCCGCCGACAAGCCGGTGCGAGTACTCTTCGTATGCCTCGGCAACATCTGCCGCTCTCCGGCCGCGCAGGGCATCCTGCAAGCCGAAGCAGACCGCCACGGCGACTCGGCCTTATGGATTATAGACAGCGCCGGAACAGGCGGATGGCACGTAGGCGACCTACCAGACAAACGCATGCGCATTCACGCTCAAAGGCGCGGATACACACTGGACCACATCTGCCGTCAGGTACGCGAAGCCGACTTCGATAACTTCGACATAATCATCGGTATGGACGACAACAACGTGGCCAATCTGCGAAGCATGGCACCCACTCTCGAAGCGCAAGCCAAAGTGGCTCCAATGGCAGCATTTCTGCAGATGCCATCGTTCCACAGCTGCATCCCGGACCCATATTACGATGGTGACGACGGATTCGAGAACGTTCTATACTTGCTCGAAGACAGTTGCGCCAACCTTGCACGAATCGTACGCAATAGCGTAGACGTTAATTGATTGGATGTGTCGGCACAATGCGCGGCCGCGTACATTATCGCCGCACACCAAGAATGTAAACAATGTTAATGAGGCATCAAAATGATGCCCATCAAACGATAAATGCGTACATTTGTACACCAGAAGTCACCGGAGGACGCCATTCAGTGTCCTCCGCTTCACAACTTCTGAATTCTACGCAATGTCCAATATATTGACACACTTGGCTCTGCGACAGAGCCAACTGCACGGCTCCAAAATTGCGGTACGCTATACCGACGAGCCCGCCACACTCCAATGGAAAGCGCTATCCTGGCAGCGTTTCTCCGATAATATCAACAATGTCGCGTGCGCTTTCTGCTCCCTGGGACTCGAACCGCATGATATGGTGGCTATATTCAGCGAAAACCGCGTACAAAGCCTTGAGGCCGAGATGGCAGCCTTCGCCAACCGCGCCGCCACGGCAAGCATCTACGCCACTTCCTCTCCCGAACAAATACGATATATCCTGCGCGACTCCAAAGCCCGCATCATCATTGTCGGCAACAGCAAACAGTACGAAGCATTGTGTTCCGTCATCGATGACTGCCCGGATGTACGTTGCGCCGTACTCATCGATGGCACCCTGCCCACAAACGAGCCGTCAAAATACCGTGCTCTGACATGGGCCGACCTCGAGACCATCGGCGCCACGGCCGACGAAAACATTCTCAGCACCGTGACCGCACGACGTAATGCCGCCACCGGCGACGACATCGCCACACTCATATACACCTCCGGCACCACCGGCGAGCCCAAGGGTGCCATCCTGACTCACAGCTGCTTTGACGCAGCTATGGAAATACATCGCCAACGTCTCACAAGCATCAGCGACCGCGACACCTCGCTATGCTTCCTGCCGCTCAGCCACATCTTCGAAAAAGCATGGACGTACTACTGCCTATTTATGGGTATGGAAGTATACATCAATACCGACCCGCACGATGTGGCTCGGGCCCTGCGCAATGTACGCCCCACATGTATGTGTAGCGTACCGCGTTTTTGGGAAAAAGTCTACGCCGCCGCTACCGAAAAGATTGAGGCCATGGGGGTATTCAAACGTGCCATAGTGCGCCGAGCCATAGCCATCGGACGCCGTCGCAACCTCGGCTACGTACGTCACGGGCTGCGCGTACCGCGTTGGCTCGAAACACGTTACCGGTTCTACGACCGCCACGTATTATCCACGATGCGTAAGGCCATAGGCGTCGACCGCGGCAACATCTATCCCACAGCCGGAGCGCCGTTGTCGCCGGACATCGTTGCCTTCCTGCATGCCATAGGCATTAATATCGTCATCGGCTACGGCCTCTCCGAAACCACGGCTACAGTGACATGCTACCCCGCCACTGACTTCGCATTAGGATCGGTAGGCACCGCCATACCCGAGGTAAACGTGCGCATAGGAGACAGCGGCGAAATCGAAGTCAGCGGGCCCACGGTAATGAAAGGATACTACAACAAGCCGGCCGAAACCGCAGCCGCATTCACCGCCGACGGCTGGCTGCGTACCGGCGATGCCGGCAAAGTCGCCCGAGACGGATCGCTCACGCTCACCGAACGCATCAAAGACCTTTTCAAGACATCCAACGGCAAGTACATCGCCCCGCAAGCGCTTGAGAGTCGACTGGGCAAAGACCCGTTCATCGAGCAAGTCGCCATCATCGGCGACAAGCGCAAGTACGTCACCGCTATTATTATACCGGCTTTTGAGGCGCTTAAAGAATATGCACGACGTCGCCGCATAGCCTTCCGAAGCATCGAGGAGCTGGTCCAAAATACCGACATACGAACCATGATTGCCGAACGAATCGAAAAGCTCGAACACGGACTGGCCAATTTCGAGAAAATCAAGCGTTTCACACTCCTGCCCAAATGCTTCACCATCGAAGCGGGCGAGCTCACCAATACACTCAAGTTGCGCCGCGCAATCATCGCTCGCCGCTACGCTGTCCAGATCGAAGCAATGTACTGCTAAGAAAGCACAATCCCTTCACACAGGCGTGACACATCACGCTACACGTTCCATAAACTTTTCTACTGCACTATCTTTTCGGACGGCATCGTGCCAACGAGCGGTGTCGTCGTGCTGTCCAAGCCAGGCAAAGTTGATCCAGCGGTTGCCGTTACCCGCTGTGTCGCCGCCAGTGTCGAAAGACTTTGAGGCGAGGCGTCCCACACCATCATAAGTGTAGGATGCCACCGTCACCCGGGTGAGCCGCGCCAAACAGGGGAAAAGTAGCCATAATAGCTGCCGCAACGGCCGAAACTTTCAGTGTTCTACGTTGTCTTGGTTCTGTGCAGCATTTCATATGGGTTTGCATAGAAGCGGGTATCGGTTGAAGAAGAGAGAAAGAGGAGAGGATAGCATTGCTTGTCGCGGAAATGGCGATGCTTGTCGGTCCGGCAGGGTCAGTCGGCGGGGGCAATCATGGCGAGGAAGGCATTCTCGTCAATGATGGGGATGCCGAGTGTGCGCGCCTTTTCGAGCTTGGCGGGACCCATATTCTCACCGGCAAGGATGTAGTCGGTTTTGCGCGATATTGAGCCGACGTTCTTGCCGCCGTGCTGCTCGATCATCTGCTTGTATTCGTCACGGCTATGCAGGGCGAATACGCCGCTGATGACTATCGATTTGCCGGCCAGGGTGTTGCTGACGGGCGCAGTATCTTCGGCGACAGCCATCTGTACGCCGGCTTGGCGCAGTCGCTCGACGGTCTCACGATTGGTGCCCTGCGCGAAGTACTCGATGATGCTACGGGCGATGATTTCGCCCACGTCCTCAATGGCTTGCAGCTCGGGCAGGGTCATAGACATCAGACGATCGATACTTCCGGCGGTACGTGCCACTTTTTTGGCCGTGGTCTCGCCCACATTGGGAATAGACAGGGCGAAGAGTACGCGCTCAAAAGGCACGGTGGTGCTGGTGCCTATGCCGTCGATGACGCGCTCGGCGCTGCGTCGTCCGAAGCCTTCGAGGTGCTCGAGATCGCCCACTTTCAACGTATATAGATCGGCAGGAGTCTTCACCTTGCCTATATTGTAAAGCAGCTCGGCAGTCTCGGCGCCTATGCCGTCGATATTCATAGCGTGTCGGCCGACAAAGTGCTCGATGCGTCCTACGATTTGCGGCGGGCAGGCCCATTTGTTGGGGCATACCCATGCGGCTTCGCCCTCGACGCGTACCAGCGGGGTGCCGCATTTGGGACAATGAGTGACGAAGGCTACCGGAGTGCTGTCGGCAGGACGCTGTGATATGTCCACGCCGGTGATTTTTGGTATGATTTCGCCGCCTTTTTCGACGTAAACCATATCTCCGTTATGTATGTCGAGGCTGCGCATAACGTCGGCGTTGTGTAGCGAGGCACGCTTGACGATGGTGCCGGACAGCAGTACCGGCTCGAGGTTGGCCACCGGGGTGATGGTGCCCATACGCCCGACTTCGAAGGATACGTAATTCATACGAGTGAGGGCGCGCTCGGCTTGGAATTTGTAGGCTATGGCCCAGCGCGGCGACTTGGCGGTAAATCCGAGGTTGAGTTGCTGACGCAGCGAATTTACCTTGAACACCAGGCCGTCCGTGGCTACGGGTAACTTGCGGCGTGCCGTGTCCCAGTAGGTGATGTATCGGTCGATTTCATCGATATTGTGCAGCAACGTCATTGCATCGCTGACTTTGAATCCCCATTGGCGGACGCGTTGCATATTGTCGTAATGGTTGTCGCAAGGCAGGTCCTCACCCAGCAGATAATAGAAATAGGCGTCGAGGCCGCGGCGAGCCACTTCGGCGGGGTTGAGCAGCTTCAGCGTTCCGGCGGCCGCGTTGCGCGGGTTTGCAAAGAGCGGGTCTCCGGCGTCTTCGCGCTCGGCGTTGAGGCGGTCGAAGGCTTCCCATGGCAGGAGAATTTCGCCGCGCAGCTCAAACATCTCGGGCCAGTCCGAGCCTTGGAGCGTCAATGGAATGCTGCGTATGGTCTTGACGTTTTCGGTGACTACATCGCCGCGCACGCCGTCACCTCGAGTGACCGCACGCACCAGACGTCCGTGCTCGTATATCAACGATATACCCGTACCGTCAAATTTCATCTCGCCCACAATGGCTATATTATCTTCGGCGGCGAGGTCGCGCCGTACGCGTGCACCCCAGGCATCAACTTCCTCCACCGAATAGGTATTGGCCAGGGATAGCATTGGGTAGATGTGTTCCACTTGCGCAAATCCGCGAGTGAGGTCGCTGCCGACGCGATGCGTGGGCGACAGGGGGTCATCGTACTCCGGATGCTGCTTTTCGAGGTCCTCGAGGCGGTGCATCATCTCGTCGAATTCGCGGTCCGAGATAGTCGGAGCGTTGAGTACGTAGTAATTGTGGTTGTGCTCGTTGAGTTCGCGGCGCAGGCACTCGATTTCGGCGCGTATGCTGTCTGTATTCTCCATTGTTGTATATTGTATTCCGGTGGTGTGCAAATTTAGCGTTTTTTTCTGTAAAACAGGGGAAAATATTCGAGGTAAAAAGTGACGGATACAAATTAATTGTTACCTTTGCAGTCCCCAAAAGTAGAGAATATCATACATACATCCATTCAAAAAAACTCTTTTTATGAAAGCATTAATTAAAGTCGGTGTCGTACTTAATCTCCTTATCGGTCTCGGACATCTACTGTGTCTGGCTGCGTTGGACAAGATTTTTGCCATTTACGGCATCAGTGACGTTATGAATCGAATAGCGCAATACGGGGCATATTGGCCGTGTATTATCACCGTCCTCATCGCCGCGGCATTTTTTGTCGTTGCGCTTTACGGACTGTCCGTGCTTAAGGTTATTCCTCGTCTACCGTTGCAGACCACGGCTATGACGACCATCGTCGTAGTCTTCTCGGGGCGTGTGATTTGGGGCCTTACGATGCTTATCCCGCATTTCACATGGCTCGAAATGTCATCGACGGGCGTCGCGCTGCTACTTGCCGTATGCTATCTGCCTTATCTGTGCAGCAGCAAGGTACGCGATTGATATACAGGATTTTGCCATGTGATTGTCGTACTTGCAGCCTGGAGCGGCTCACGTCTTCGTATGCAGATATAATGCGGATTGTGCGTTGGCACGATGCGGATTAGGAAAATTATGATTAACTTTGCGGTAACAACATCCGCACTGATATGAACGAAGACGACATAAAGGCTCTGGCCTCGGATCATGACGGCCTTGCCAATTACGAGTATCTGGCCAATAACATCGGGCGCTGCGACGACGACATTCCGACCATCATCGACAATATGCAGCGAGTGGACCTCACCGGTCAATATCTGGCCAGTGCGGCGCGATTTTTGCACGCCATAGATGCCGAGCACTACGCCGAAGCGGTACATCGCCTTGTGGCGCTGACCATAGACCGCGACCGCGAGCATCGTTATCTCGGGGACTTGCTGACGAGCATCTACGGGGAGGACTATGCCGATAAGGCGTCCCGACTTATAGCCACGGATAACAACTTCCGCCGCATATACAAGCGACTGTTCCCCGACAGTCCCATGTAAGGCTCCGAACACACTAAGACAACACATCTAATTATACATCAATGATCAAGCAAATATTAGGCGTCATAGCCATAGCAACGGCACTGACAGCATGTGCCGGCAAGAGTGCCGACGGTGCGAATGCCGAGGCCACTGACTCCGTCAAAGCACAGACCACAATGACAAATCCCGACACAACCGTACTTATCAAGACCACAGAGGGCGATATCACCGTCCGCGTCTATGGCGATACGCCCAAACACCAAGCCAACTTCCTGAAACTGGTGCGCGAAGGCTATTACAACAATACGCTCTTCCATCGCGTCATCAACGAGTTTATGGTACAGGCCGGTGACCCCGACAGCCGTGACGCCAAGGCCGGACAGCACCTTGGTTCCGGCGGCCCCGAATACACCATCGAAGCCGAAATCGTATATCCCAAACACTTCCATAAGCGTGGCGCATTGGCAGCCGCTCGTCAGGGCGACCAGGTCAATCCAGAGAAGCGTTCCTCCGGCTCGCAATTCTATATCGTGACCGGCAAGAAAGTCTCGGAAGCCGAACTTACAGCTATGGCACGTCAAGGCGCTATGCAAGAAGAGTTCAATCGTCTGGCGCAGGCTCGTATGCAGCAGATACGCGCCATGCAACAGGCCGGCGATCAGCAAGGACTGATGACACTGCAAGACGAGCTTATCAAGCAAGTCAATGCCAAATTCGCCAATGACAGCACCGCCGGTCTGTCCAAAGAAATCATAGACGTATACTCTAAAGTCGGCGGCACACCCTTCCTGGACCGCAACTACACCGTCTTCGGTGAGGTCGTTAGCGGTATGGACGTAGTCGAGAAAATCGAGAAGGCGCAGACCGACGGCGCCGACCGCCCAGTCAAGGACATCCGTATAATATCGATGTCCATCATCGATAAGAAATGACGCCGGGTCGCGACCGAAACATCGGCGCGCCTGACACGCGAGATGACACCGCCGCGGACTTCGCAATAAGCGAAGACGCGGCGGTGCATACCCTTGCCAACGGGTTGCGCGTAGTACACAGCCGTGACGAGGCCACCGCTATGGTGTGCCTCGATGTGCTTTATGGCGTCGGCGGACGGGATGAAGAACCGGAGAAGACCGGCATTGCGCACTTGTTTGAGCATCTGATGTTCGGCCCGTCAGTGCATATCCCCGATTATGACGGCACGCTCACTGCTGCCGGCGGGCGCTCCAATGCCTGGACCTCCAATGACTTTACTAATTTTTACGCTATGGCGCCGGCGCACAACGTCGAGACGCTGTTCTACCTCGAAAGCGATCGTATGCTCTCGCCGGCTTTTGATAGCGAAAGCCTTCGCGTGCAGCGCAGTGTCGTCACCGAGGAGTTCAAGCAGCAATGCCTCAACCGTCCTTACGGAGTCACCGGCCATGCGTTGGCCAAGATGATGTATCCGCCGACACACACCTATTCGTGGCCCGTAATCGGTAAAGAACCGGCACATATCGCCGCCATCACCTCAGAGGATACCCATCGATGGTTCGAGCGGCATTACACGCCGAGCAATGCCGTAGTCGCCGTCACCGGGAATATAGGTCGCGATGAGGCTTTTGCCTTGGCAGATAAATGGTTCGGCGACATTCCGCGGCGCGAAGCCGTGGCCACGCCGCCTATGGCGGTGCCGGCATTGACGTCCGCACCTTGGGTGCGGTGCGACGATGCCTCCGTGCCGGCCACTGCCATTACTATGGCATGGCTTACAGATCCGTACGGCACCACCGATTACACAGCTGCGGACGCCATCACCGATGCCTTGGCCGCCGGAGCCGCCTCACGCCTCTATCGTCGTCTTATCATAGACGGCGACGGAACATTCAGCGGCGTGGATGCCAGTATTACCGGGAGCGAAGGCCCCGGGCTGTTGGTCGTCTCGGGACGCCTGTCCGCCGACGGATATGCCGATGATGACACTTGCCGTCGTGCCGCCGAGATACTTCTGAGCGAATGCAATCTGCTGTACGGCTCGGATGGCGTAAGCGAGGCCGAATTAGAAAGACTTCAAAATCGTCAACGTGCCGCCTTCCGACTTGACAGCCTTGACTACGTAGGCCGTGCCGCCGCTCTCGCGTTGGCAGTATATCACCGCGAGACTCCGGATGCACAATTGCGCCGCTACTGCGCATTGACCACCGCCGATATGCGCCGCGTTGCGCAGCAATTGTTCAGCAACAGTCTGCACGGCACGCTCATAGTGGGACCGCCCAAGCCGTAGAAAACAATCCCCCTCCCTCATCTAAACATCAATCAATGAAAGAATTCGTCATATCTCAAGAAGCCAACGAACGCGCCGTACTCGTAGCACTCGCCACGCGCGAGCAGCCCGAGGAAAAGGCCCGCGAATACCTTGACGAACTGGCCTTCCTGGCCGATACGGCCGGGGCCGTAACCGTCAAGACCTTTATACAGAAATGCGAGTATCCCAATCCGCGCACATTTGTCGGCAAAGGCAAATTGGAGGAAATCAAGCAGTTTGTCGAGGCCAACGATATCGGGCTTGTGGTCTTTGATGACGACTTGTCCACCAAACAGGTGTCCAATATCGAACGCGAGTTGCAAGTTAAAATTTTGGACCGCACATCGTTGATATTGGACATCTTTGCGCGTCGCGCCCAAACGGCACACGCCAAGACGCAAGTCGAATTGGCCCAATATCAGTATATGCTTCCGCGTCTGACGCGCCTGTGGACGCACCTCGAGCGACAGCGCGGCGGTATCGGAATGCGCGGCCCCGGTGAGACACAGATCGAAACCGACCGCCGCATCATCTTGGACAAAATCGCTCGCCTCAAGCAGGAACTAGCCTCCATAGATCGACAAAAGGCATTACAGCGCAAGAACCGAGGCAAGCTGACGCGCGTTGCGCTGGTAGGCTACACCAATGTGGGTAAGTCCACGATTATGAACCTATTGAGCAAAAGCGATGTGTTTGCCGAAAATAAGCTGTTTGCAACACTCGACACCACTGTGCGAAAAATAGCCATCGACAATCTGCCGATATTGCTCACAGATACCGTCGGATTTATACGCAAACTGCCTACACACCTTGTCGAATCCTTCAAATCGACACTTGACGAGGTGCGCGAAGCCGATGTCCTGGTGCACGTTGTGGACATTTCGCACCCTAATTTCGAGGAACAAATACAGGTCGTGGAACAGACCTTGCGCGAAGTCATAGGCAAAGATGCCGATACGCCGGTAATACTGGTGTTCAATAAGATAGATGCCTTCACCTATCAGCCCAAGGACGAAGATGACCTCACCGAACGCACTACGCGCAATATGTCGCTGGACCAACTGCGTACATCTTGGATGGCTCGCATGGGTGATGATTGCGTCTTTATTTCGGCCAAGAAAAACCTCAATATACCCGAGCTGAAAGCCCGCATCTACGACAAGGCCGCTGAGGTGCATCGGCGTCGTTTCCCCTACAATGACTTTCTTTATCAGAAATACGATGACTTAGCGGACAATCAGACGTCAGTAGACGAATGATGTCGCATAAGCCGCAGTGATACAACATATTTCATACACTAAAATGAAAACAGCAATTATAGGAGCAGGTGCCATGGGAGGAGCAGTGGCTCGCGGGCTTCTCGCCGCCGGCGTCACGCCCGACAGCCTGCGTATATCCAATCCCTCGGACGTCAAGTTGCGTCCCTTTGCCGAGGCCGGATGCGCCACATTTTCAGATAATAGAGCCGCAATAAACGGGGCCGATATGGTTGTAGTAGCTGTCAAACCATGGATACTACCCGATGTGCTGCGTCAGATAGCCACTGTTGCCGATATGTCGCATAAATTGCTCGCGGTCATAGCCGCCTCCGTCACGTGCGCTGAAATCAACGAGTGGATAGACGGCAAATATTCCGCCGGAGCCTTGGTGATGCCCAATACGGCCATGAATGTTCGTCGGTCGATGACCTTCGCCGTGCCTCTGCCCAAAGACAAGGAAGTCCCCGGTCAAATCATAGAGATGTTCGAAAAGCTCGGGACAATCAAAGCCATAGACGAGGCGCACTTGCCGGCGGCTATGGCCCTGGCCTCTTGCGGCATAGCCTATGCATTACGCTACATCCGCGCTGCCGTCGAAGGCGGTGTCCAGATGGGCATACGCGCCGGTGAAGCCCAGGAAATCGTAGCCGCTACAGTCGAGGGAGCCGCCGCGTTGCTGACCGAGCAGCCCGGAGCACATGCCGAAGCCGAAATAGACAAGGTGACCACCCCCGGCGGAGTCACCATACGTGGACTCAATGCCATGGAGGCCGCCGGATTTACGAATGCCGTAATCTCGGGGCTACTGGCCTCTATATCCAAATAATCGATTGTTATGCGTAACAATAATATGCGCCGCATAGTCGTCAAGATAGGTAGCAATGTGCTTACACGCGCCAATGGCCGCCCCGATATTGCGCATATGGCGCAAATAGTCGGACAGGTGGCCGAAATACGTGCGCACGGCAATCAGGTTGTCTTGGTGTCCAGCGGTGCCGTGGCCTGCGGACGTTCAATGGTATCACCCGGAAGTGGCCTCGATGCCGTGGGTTGCCGTCAGGTGTTCAGCGCTGTGGGACAAATCAAGTTGCTGAATATCTACAGCGCTATGTTTGCCGAATACGGCATCACCGTGGGCCAGGTGCTGACACAGAAAGACAACTTCTCCAACCGCCGGGCCTATCTCAATCAACGTTCCTGTATAGACGCCTTGCTCGAAAGCGGCGTCCTGCCCATACTCAACGAGAATGACACCACCTCGCTCACCGAATTGATGTTTACCGATAACGATGAGTTGGCCGGCTTGGTAGCTTCTATGACCGATGCATCGCAGCTCATTATACTATCCAATGTTGATGGAATATTCACCGGCGACCCGTCCGATCCGTCTTCAAAACTGATAAAGCGCGTGCTGCCCGGCGATGACCTCTCCGGCGTTATTGTCACGCGCAAGAGTGGCTTCGGCCGCGGAGGTATGGGCACCAAATACGGCGTTGCTCGCCGCCTTGCCGCCGAAGGTGTTGATGTAGTCATTGCCAACGGTATCCGCCCCGATATCCTGCGCGCCGTAGTCTTGGACGACATGGATGCGCCGGATACCCCCTGTACGCATTTTGTGGCCGCCGACACGGACATCAGCCCCGTGCGTCGATGGTTGGCACGTAGTACTTCCTTTGCTAAAGGCGCTATACACGTCAATACCAAGGCCGCCGAAATGCTACTCAGTGACCGCGCCGTCAGCCTGCTGCCCGTAGGAGCCACGGCCATAGACGGATCATTCGATGAGGGCGATATCGTCGCGGTTATCAATCCCGACGGACGCCGCATTGCCGTAGGTCGTGCCGCCTGCGATGCCGACACCGCCCGCGCCGCCCTCGGACACCACGGCGAGCGCCCGCTCATACATTACGACTACCTATTTATCGAATAACGTACAATGCAATACACAGACATAGATACCCTACTGCAAAGGGCACATGCCGCCGCACCGGCTTTGACCGCCATGGACGAAAGCCTTCGCACACAGGTGCTCAACGATGTGGCTGACGCCATAGAATCTCACGCTGATGACATCCTTGAAGCCAACAATCGCGACCTTGCGGCTATGGACTCCGCCTCCCCTCTGTACGACCGACTACGCCTGGACGAAACACGCTTGCAGGGCATAGCCGCCGATATGCGCCACGTATCCTCGCTGCCCTCGCCGCTGGGTATAGTCACGGATGCCAATACCCTTCCCAACGGCCTGTATATTCGTCGCGTCAGCGTGCCCTTCGGAGTCATTGCCGTCATCTACGAGGCGCGTCCCAATGTCACCTTCGATGTCTTCGGGCTGTGCTTCAAGAGCGGCAACGCATGTATACTCAAAGGCGGCAAAGATGCCGTAAATACCAATATTGCAGCCGTGTCAGTCATCCATGGCGTGCTGCGCCGTCATGGTATAGATACCGGCGTAGTGGCTATGCCAGAGCCGACGCATGAGGCTACGCGCCGACTTCTCGAAGCTCGCGGCCTCGTAGACCTGTGCATCCCGCGCGGCGGACGTCGACTTATCGATACCGTGCGACAGAATGCCACGGTGCCCGTCATCGAAACCGGCGCCGGAGTAGTGCATACCTACATAGACGCCGCTGCCGATACGGATGTGGCCGCTGCTATCGTCACTAACGCCAAGACCCGTCGCGTCAGTGTCTGCAATGCACTAGACACCACCATAGTGCATGCATCGCGGCTGGCTGATATTGCTCGAATATGTATGCCCCTGGCCGACAGGTCCGTAACGATATACGCCGACACCACGGCCTACAAGGCGTTGCTTGACGGCGGCTACCCGGCTTCGCTGCTTGCTCACGCCGATGATGACGACAACGCTCCGATATGGGATACCGAATGGATGGACTACAAGATGGGATTGCGCACCGTAGACAGCATAGATAGGGCACTTGCCCATATCGCAGCTCATGGTAGCGGACACTCCGAGGCCATAGTTACGGAAAACGCCGCCGCCGCCGAGATGTTCCGCCGCAACGTTGATGCCGCGTGCGTATATGTCAATGCGCCCACATCCTTCACTGACGGGGCACAATTCGGGCTCGGTGCCGAGATAGGTATATCCACCCAAAAGTTGGGGCCTCGCGGCCCTATGGGCTTGCGCGAAATCACCACTTACCGCTGGTATATCGACGGTCACGGCCAGACACGTCCTTGAAAATAGCCCGAGTCGCTGCTCTGAAAAATTGCAGAACGAGAGATATTGATACTTCTCACATACACTTTTTTTTAATTTAAGGGCGAAAATATTTTGCGGAGACAAAAAATAATTGCTAACTTTGCAGTCGCAAAGGAGGGCGGCCGTCCTTAAGACATAACGGCCAAGCGCATGCAGGCCATGCAAGACAAGACCCTTCCACCACGGAGAGGTGGGTGAGTGGCTGAAACCACCAGTTTGCTAAACTGACGTAGGAGTAATCCTACCACGAGTTCGAATCTCGTCCTCTCCGCCACCCACTCAAGCCCTGCAAGAGATACTCTCCTGCAGGGCTTGATTTTTTTAAGACGCGTGCCTCCGACGGCTGATGTTTCGGCTTGTTCCATAATCAAAGGCGGTGGAGGCGTACAGCGCGGGCGGTGTGTCACGGACGTCCGGTGCGCCGAAAGGCTCGATTGTCGGACGTATCGGTTATATATATAGTAGACTGCACTATCACAACTAATTTAGATATATGCTATTTCAGGCTCACGATATAGTCA
>CAKTOT010000027.1 GCA_934590135.1 uncultured Muribaculaceae bacterium | reverse complement strand
GATTTGTCTTCACATACTGATTATTACATTTCAGAAAAAAATAGGGAGGGCTGCGCCTATTTTGACACAGCCCTCCGGTAAAGATTTAGTGTATGTTCATTCAATCGGAAGAATCTGATTTCCCGGATAGAGATAGTTCGGCACGGTTGTCACTCCGTTTGGTGAAGATTACGGTGACGCCGTTGACGCTGAAGATTAAATCGTAAGTTTCGCCGCCATTGCTGTAGCTTTCGGTGGTACTTGCGGCCTTGGTACGATCTTTCTTGACTGCGCTCTCCATTTTGGAGACGAGAGACGCGTCGCCCCTTACGGTGATGCTACGAAATACAGAGTTCTTTTTTGTGATTATGGATACACTCACGGCTTTGTTCTTGTAGGTGCTTTCGCAGAACAGACTTTCAGTTGCGAGACCCTTGGCCCAGCATGCAGTTGTGCACAGGACGGTGAGAAGTATTAATAGTATGCGTTTCATATTTGTTATATGTTTGTATTGGTTAATTGTTTGACGAAGTATATTTATTTATACGATTGACAATCGAAGCCTCCGTTGCAGCAGATTGTGCTTTGAGCTGCATGGCTCGCTGATATATATCCGAGCCGGACTGTTGCAGCTCATTGACATGCTTGATGCGCATTTCGGCTTCGTTCTCGAGCTTTTTTGCCAGAGCGATACATTCGTTGTACTTGGACATGGCTATGTCGTGTGCTCGATTGCTGTCGGTGATTTGCTTGCCGTTTGCATATACGGTTATAACTGTCTCCGAATTATCTTGCAATTGCCCGGCTGTCATCATCATTATAACTCCCGTAACAGCGGCTGCGGCAATACATGCAGCTGCAGCAATCCATTTACGGAATTTGAATAGACGATGTATAGTCGCAACTTTTACTTGCGGACGCGAGGCGATGCTTTCGAGACCCATCGCCAGGCGACACTCGTCTATGAGTGGCGAGTGCGCCTTGGCAAATAGCAGTACCGCTTTGAGATCTTCCTCCTCACGGCGGTTGAGCTCGCAGTCGAAGTACGCTTGGGCCAGTCTTTCAAGCTGTTCTATTGTCATATTGTCTTTATTGTCCATATTGGTCATGTCTTTATCTGTTTTTGAGCGCTTCGCGGCATTGGGCGCGTACAATCTTGCGTGCACGGCACATATAGCTACGTGCCACATCGATGGATATGCCCAGCTCGGAGGCTATTTCCGGGTAGTCTTTTTCGCCAAATGTATACATCTCAAATACGCGCAGGACGGGCCCCGACATACATTGTCGTATCCGGCGCCGCAAGTCATCGATGCTGTCAGCGTCATCGATGCGCGATGTGGTATCGTTCGCCGTTGTTTGTGCCTCTATCGAGGTGTCTATATCTTCGGAATGGCGACGGCGCCGAAGCATATCTATGCAGATGTTACGCAAGGTGATATGCATAAATGCTTGTCTCTGCTCCTCGGTATCGGCGATATTCCTGCTCTGCCATACGCGTACAAACAATTCCTGAAGCGCATCATTTACATCGTCCATATTTGCCAATAGCCGCTGTGCCGAAGCACGAAGGCGGCTGTGGAGGCTGATGAATGTCGATGTTTTTGCGTCTTGTTCCATTGTTTGTGGCTTTTGTATATAAGACGTTTGTCAGAGAGCAAACATAACAGTAAGAATGTAAAGTTAGTGTTAAATAATGCAAAATTAGGATAAATGCCGAATAAAAGTCTGAAATATACGAAGCACAGCACCGCATATCCGAGCTAAGATAAGCCGAAATGCGATGCTGTTTTATGAGTCGTATACTGATAGTTCGCTCATCTGTCGCAGTCCGTGGTGATGTGCCACATCCCGAAACTGCGAGTATATTCTCATTGTGTGCAATCTAAAAGTCTGAAGACCATAGGATGATATGGCCGGGGGTCGAGCGTTTGCAATCAACGAGTCGCTGATTGTCCGACCCGCGGAATAGTAGCGATATGTCTCGTCTGGCATGTACGTACGGGCCATCGACCAATACATCGATATATTTCAACAACTTGGCTCGTACCGGGTCGTTGCATACCTGTTCGTAATGATAACCGGTATAACACCATAACTTATATCCGGCTTCGCGCAATTGGCGTGCCAGTGGGATAACGGCTGCGGCGTTGTACATAGGATCGCCTCCGGTAAGGGTGACATCGAAGCCATGCTTTTCGACTTCATGCACAATCTCATCGACAGTCATCGGATGTCCGGCATCGGGTGCCCAGGTCTGAGGGTTATGACACTCGGGGCAGTGATGGGCGCATCCGGCGAGGTATATTGAGGTGCGCAAGCCCGGACCGTCTACGCTTGTTCCGGCAACGATATCCATCACCTGAAGCGTCTGTCGTCCGTCTCGGCTTGCGCACTCTTCGGGCTGAGAGCCCGAATTCTTAGCCGGTTGCTCAATCATTTGTGTACGACGCGGTCGTTGAGCTCGGCCAACTTGGCGTTGTTCCAGCGGTCGGTGGTACCTACAAGATAGCCGGTAATGCGCTGTAATTTGTCTATGGCGTGGCTGCCGCATTTGGGACAGGTGTCAAGGTTGTCGGTGGCATCTTCGTATCCGCAGTCCATACAGCGATTGCGGTTGTGGTTGACGCTGCAGTAACCCATATTGTTTTTGTCCATAAGGTCAACGATGTCGGCTATGGCCTTGGGGTTATGGGTTGCGTCTCCGTCAATCTCCACGTAGAATATATGTCCGCCGCGGGTCAACTCGTGGTATGGTGCTTCGACTTCGGCCTTGTGGCGAGGCGAGCAGTGGTAGTATACCGGAACGTGGTTGGAGTGCGTATAATATATTTTGTCGGTGACTCCGGGTATGATGCCGAATGTCTTGCGGTCCTTGGCGGTGAACTTGCCGGATAGGCCTTCGGCCGGTGTGGCGAGTATCGAGAAATTATGCTGATACTTCTCGCTGTACTCGTTGGCGCGGCTTCGCATGTGCGATACTATACGCAGACCCAATTTCTGAGATTCCTCGTCTTCGCCGTGATGATGGCCGGTGAGCGCAACAAGACATTCGGCCAAGCCGATGAATCCTATGCCGAGGGTTCCGTGGTTGATGACGGATTCTACGGTGTCGGTGGGGTGTAGGTTTTCGGAACCGACCCATAAGCGGGACATTACAAGCGGGAACTGCTTGGCCAATGCGGTTTTTTGGAATTCGTAGCGGTGGCACAGCTGACGCGCCGTGATGTCAAGCACTTCGTCCAAACGCGAGAAGAATTTCTCGATGCGCTCCTGCCGATCTTGTATGGACATACATTCGATGGCAATGCGTACGATATTGATGGTGGAGAAGCTGAGGTTGCCTCTGCCTATGGATGTCTTTTCGCCGAAACGATCTTCGAAGACACGGGTGCGACAGCCCATGGTTGCTATCTCGTATTTGTAGCGTTCGGGGTCGTCTGCGCGCCATTTTTCGTGGAAGTTGAATGTGGCGTCAAGGTTGACGAAGTTGGGGAAAAAGCGTCGAGCCGTAACCTTGCATGCAAGTTTGTAAAGGTCGTAGTTTGGGTCTTCGGGAAGGTAGTTGACGCCGCGTTTCTTTTTCCAAATTTGGATGGGGAATATGGCTGTGGCGCCGTTGCCTACGCCTTCGTATGTCGAATGGAGTAATTCGCGGATTATGCAGCGGCCTTCGGACGAAGTGTCGGTGCCGTAGTTTATGGAAGAGAATACCACCTGATTACCGCCTCGCGAGTGTATTGTGTTCATATTGTGAATAAACGCTTCCATGGCTTGGTGAACACGGCTGACGGTACGATTGATGGCGTGCTGGCGTGCGCGTTCGGTGGGGTCGTCAATGCCTTCGAGCGAGCGATGCAGATATTCGTCTACTTTTTGGTCTGCAAGGTACGTCAGGTCCTTGCCGTAGAGTTCGGAGAGGCTGCGCAGTTCTTCGCGGTACGAAGCCAATACGTACGGGGCCAGGTAAAAGTCAAAAGCCGGAATGGCCTGTCCGCCGTGCATCTCGTTTTGTGCCGTTTCGAGAGATATGCAGGCGATTACACTGGCTGTTTCGATGCGTTTTGCGGGGCGCGATTCGCCATGTCCGGCGATAAATCCGTTGCGCAGAATCTTGTCCAATGGATGCTGCACGCAAGTGAGACTCTTGGTGGGGTAATAGTCCTTGTCGTGTATGTGTAGGTAGCCTTGGCGCACGGCCTGACGCGATTCGGGCGTCAGAAGATAGTCGTCTACAAAGGGCTTTGTGGTTTCCGAAGCGAACTTCATCATCATACCGGCCGGCGAATCGGTGTTCATATTGGCGTTTTCGCGTGTGATATCCGTATTCTTGGCTTCAATGATTTCGAGGAACATCTCGCGAGTCTTGGCACGACGTGCGATGCTGCGCTGGTCGCGGTATGCAATATATTTTTTGGCAACTTCTTTGCGCGGTGACGCCATAAGCTCAAGCTCGACGCGGTCCTGTATTTCTTCGACAGTCATGCGCTCATTGCCGGTCGTGCCGATGCGATCGGCTATCTTTTGGATGAGTGCCTCGTCTTCGCCTAATGGCGTTTGGAGCATTGCCTTGCGTATGGCAGCCTTGATTTTTTCTTCGTTGTAACCTACGACGCGGCCGTCGCGCTTCACTACTGTCTGTATCATAGTCTTAGGTGTGGTGTATGGGACGTATATTATTTTGACGAATACTGGTTTGTTGATGTCAGTTTTTATGGCCGAATTGAGCGCTCGAAGCACTACCAATCCGACTTGCATAAATCGCATCGGCAAAGGTAAAACAATATATTATTTCGGGCAACTTTTTTAACTAAAAGTTTTGCTGAAATTTTCGTTTTGGAAAACTTTGAGTAGTTCTTAAAAATGCAAACAATTGAAAATCAATTATTAGGTTTCGGGATTTGGAAAACTTTATTTGAGTGATTGTGTGTTCGGTTTAATCTAAAGTTGTTATTGCCTAATACTTCACCGGTTACGTGTTCCGGCGCAGTACAGAACATAAAAGCATAGCTATTTGTAAGGGTTCTCTTGTGTCAATGCAGAGCTCTTCGCTGTCGAACATCGCGAATTGCGACGTCAATCCAGAATGATTCGTCCGAAGCATTCCGGTCGATGGAAATCGGGAGTAGGGGTGTCAATCGGGTTCCAGCTAAGATAATGCGGCGCGGATGTGGCCGATGCGCATTTATTGAGGTTTCCGGCCATAACTATCGGTGTGCCGCGCCGATACTCGATGCCGAGTAAGTCAAATGGTATGGCGATAAGTATGTTCCAGGTGAACATACCTTCTATTTCGCAAAAAGGGCGGTTGCCGCAGCTGGCTCGTCGTATGACACGTCCAAGTTGTTCGGGGGACAATCGGGTGGGGTGGGCGCGTTCTCGTCTAAAGCTCGCATTCAGCGCGCCTATGCAATTGAACTCGAAGTTCCAGTATAAAGTGTCGTTGGTGTTGGGCGAAACAAAGAACTCGACGCAGGAGTCTTGGCTTACCGGCGAAAGATCTTTATCGTTGACGGCGCGTAGGTAGTTACAACGAACAAAGAAGTCAATGTATATTGCGGTATCCGAGTGGCCGGCTGTCACCGATGTCAAAGGTGCGTAGGGGTATTGATCGGCCCAATTCAGGCTGTCTATAAGGCATCGGCTGCCTTGGCGGTCAAGCATAGTAATTGCATCGTCATCTGCACTGTTGTTTATCGCCAAATCCAGCTCGGGAATATACGGAATATGAAGTGTGCGCTGTTGCATCGGTAGGGGGCTTTATGCAAAATAGTGTGTGCGTATGGCCATAAATACTCCAACAACCGCCATAAGTATTAGTATACCGCCAATAATACGATTGATAAGCCAAAGAGAACGTACGTTAAAGCGTCGGCGTAATAGGTTGACAAGAGTGGTCACCATATACCACCAAAGCAGTGCGCCGGTAAATATCATGGCGTATCCTACGATGTAATGGTGTGTGCCGTATTCGGGAATAATGAAATTAAATCGAGCAAACAATCCGATGATGAAAAATAAAATCAGCGGATTGGAAAAAGTCAGTAGGAAACCGGTAATGGTATCTGTGACGTAATTGTTGGATGATGGCTCGGTTGATGGTTTGAGCGCACGTGTGGGATTTTTTCGGAACAAATATATGCCGAACGCGGCGAGGACAATGCCGCCAAGGATTTGCAGCCCGAATTGGTGCGTTTCAATGAAGTCTGTGATAAAGCTTATGCCTAAACCGGTGAGAAGGCAATAGGCTAAATCGGAGAATGCTGCTCCTATTCCCGTAAAAAATGCAGGCCAACGCCCCTTGCTGAGGGTGCGCTGTATTACCAGCATACCGATAGGTCCCATCGGCGCCGATATAAGTATGCCGATAGCCAATCCTCTGGGCAGTATGTATAGTATATGGTCCATGTTGAGGGTATGCGTTGTGCATCTCTGCATTTACGGAACATATGTCCGCATATTGATATGCTTTTGAGGGCATATATATTGGCAAAGGTACGACTTATTTTGCAATGCGACAAATTATAGTTTTCTGGGCGCAATATGTGGCGTGACAAAGGTGCGTAGTGACAGATGGAATGATTTTGCCGTGTACACGTAGTTTTCAGTGCTAATTTCCTGTTATATCACTTGAAGTCCAGAGTTGTTTGACAAAGGCCTCTGCCGCGTTACAGTGAAACTCGAGTCCGCGAAAGCGTTCCATCACTTTATGCCATTTATCTAATATCTCTGGCATTCCCTGACTGACATGGCATAGGCATGCTTCATGCTTTTTGTCAACTACAGCGTCTATGTTCACGTAATCTGTCGGAACGAAGTTTTGGGATTGCAGGCCTGACATAGCCTCGGCGTAGTATAAGTCGAAGCTATGATTGAGCTGACGCCATGCATCGTATACCAAGATTGAACATATGCGGTGGTCGCGGTGTGAGTCTATGGGCCAGTGAGTGAAAACTACATCCGGTTTTTCGCGCTCAATGACTTCTTTCATTTGTGCATACTTTTCCCGAGTGATTTCGGTGTTTCCGTCCACTTGGTCCATAAAAATATGGCGTATGCCCATTATGCGGCATGCTTCAGCGCTCTCATGATGGCGTATAGCTGCAGCTTCCGAGGCGTTTTTGCCTGTAATGCCTGCTTCGCCTGCAGTGAGATATACGCTGACCACCTCGCAGCCAAGTATCTTGAGAACCAGCATTGTGCCGCCGGCTATAGTCTCCGGGTCATCGGGGTGTGCGCCAATGACGAGTGCTTTCTTATATTTGCTTTGTGCGATGTTTTGTGCAGCTGTCGGTACCGCCGAGAAAAGAATCAACAATAAGCAAGTAAATACGATATGTGCGCGTTTCATGAATAATACGGGATGGTTTTAACTAACGATGGTGTTGTGATATAAGTAGTTAAGCGGTCGCAATAGCAGCGCGATGCGATACTATTGCGACCGAGCATTTGTAGGCGGATTTGCTATGCCTGATGTTGCGGGCGTAGCAGGTCATTGACCGTTTTGACGGGGTTGAATGTTTCGATGGGTACTTCGACGAATATGGTGTTCCAATCGCTCATTGCACCATTCCATAATCCCGGGAGCTCCATGGCTTTGAGCTCGCGTCCGTCAAGTGACTTAGCGGAAATAAACCCGGTGGCAGGATCGACGTGCTTCGTTAGGTCGTAGCGACGACCATTTGCGTCTTTGATGCAGCATACCAGATCTACGGGATTGAAGTGCGTAGCCGTAGCCATCATTGCGCGTGCATTCGGGTCGTTTTGATCTATCTGAGATGACTCGAGTATCTGTGGCGCCGTGCTATCGTCGGCACTGTATGCGATATATGGTCCGCCGCCAGGTTCGCCAAGGTTTTTCACCATACCGCATACGCGTAACGGACGATCTAATTTTTTTAGAATATATTGAGCTAATTCGTTGTTGTCAAGCTGCTCCATGCCCTTATGCCGTATATTGAGCGTATCATGCATATAGGCAATCATCTGATGCAAATCATCAGAGGTGTACTTGCCGCTACGCAACTGCTCGAGGTATTTGTTAATAGTATCGCGAGCTTGCATGAGCACGCCGGCTATAACCTGCTTGTAGCGTATCGTGGGGGTGCGAAGCGAGTCGGGAACGACGTTGTCTATGTTTTTGATAAAAACGATAGTGCTGTCTATGTCATTTAGGTTGGCGATAAGTGCGCCATGGCCTCCGGGACGAAAAACAATGTGGCCTTGCGCATCGCGGAATGGAGTGTTGTCTGCATTTGCAGCCGGTGTGTCCGTGGAGGGCTTTTGCTCAGACATCGAAATGTCGTAGGATACATTGTACTTTTCGGCCATAGCAGGTGCTACGGCGCTAATCTTATTAGCAAATAGCTCGCGGTGGTTATGAGATACAGTGAAGTGCAGGCGTACAAATCCGCCGGCAGTAGCCGTTTGTGCTCCTTCGGCGAGTTGTTCTTCGAGTGGGGTGCGCGTGCTGCCGTCTGCATAGCGGTGAAATGTGAGCAGTGCTTTGGGAAGCGAGCCATAGCCCATGCCTTCTTCACTGACTATGGCGCTAATGATGTCTTTGTATCGACCTTGTGCGCATAGAGTTGATGAATCTGCTCCATATAAGCGGCGTAGGGTGCCATCCAATTCATCAATAAACGGCAATTTGGTAAGGTTGTCTATTATTGCGCGAACAGGCGATTCTACATCGGGGATATCTTTGTCGCCGTCTATAAAGGCGAACAGAGCCTTAAACATGCGAGAAGCAGCGCCGCTTGCGGGAACGAATTTTGTCACCTCGGCGTTGTCGGATGCAAGGTATTGCTGCCAGCGTTCGATGGCTCGTTGCTCTTGATCAGGCGACAGACGCATGATGCTTCCGCCGTCTACCGTAGCAGACGATGAGAGTCGTAGATATGGGAACCCGGTTTTGAACCGAGCAAAGAGTGTATTGAAGTCTTCGGCGGTAATGCCGCGTTTTGCCAGGTCTTCAAGGTCTTGCGAGGTAAGCATTTGAAAATAATGGATGTTTAGAGGGTTTATAGGTCTTGGGGATTATTCGGATTTGTTTCGATCATATATGTTATTGAGCCAGGCGCTTGAGCAGGTTGTATGCGCCCGGCACTCCGAGCTCGCCTGCACGGCCAAGGTCTGCGGCGCCTGCCTTTGTATTGCCTATGCGCATATACAGGTATCCTCGATTAAAGAATGCTTCGCCAAAGTCGTCTTTGAGCTCGATGGCGCGGTTGATGGCATCTAATGCTTCGTTGTCAAGCTCTAATTCTATATAAAGGCAGGCCTTGTCATACCAAGCGAAAGCATTGTTCGGGTCAAGTCTGAGAGCATTGTTCAAGTCGGATAGTATCTCGTCATAGGTTGCACGCTTCATAGCCGCCCGAGCCGTAGCATCGGTATTATCCATATCGGTGTTCGGTAGACTCAATTTATGGTGTTGTGCTTGGGCGCGTAGCATATAAGCCAGAGCGTAGTCGTCTTTGAGCGCGATAGCTCGGTCGAGATCCTTGATTGCTGCTTCGTAGTCTCGTAGTGTCATGTAGTCCATGGCGCGTCCTATAAAGTCAACGGCACGCGGCGTATGTGTCGCCATATAGCTGGTGTAGTCCTCTATTGATGTAAAATGACGTTGCGTCATAGTATCATCAAGGCTGCCGGGCACATTGGATGTTACCATAACTTTGTAGCGCAAGGCACCTGTTGCGTTGAGCATATCTACGTCTTTCATGAAATAAGTTGTGGTTTGCAGCTCGGTGGGAGCGTTATAGTACGAAATCTCCACCCACCCATGCGGCTCAATAGAGATGTTTCGATCTTGCACCTTGCCTCTGATGTCCGGGTTGTTGTATTCGGCATCTATAGGCTGTTGCTGGTCCACGGTAAGCAGCGTGGCAAAGCGTCGACGAGCCACTTCATCGTCCGAAAGCTCTGCCGGAGTATAGTCGCTTTCGACTTTGCCTTGTGCATCGGGACGTAGTTTGCGGGAGAGAGCTACTGCGCGATTATAGTCTGCAACGGCACGTTGCGTATTTCCACTTCGTCGATAGAACTCGCTACGCATATATAGTCCGGAAGGAAAATCGGGGAATGCCTCAATGACATAATTAATGTCTTCAATGGCCTTGTCGTATCGATGTTGTTGGCCGTTGATATATGCCCGTTGGTATCGAGCTCGCACATTGTCCGGCTCAAGGGATAGTACACGATCAAAGTCGGCTCGAGCTTTATCGAAATCTGATACTTCCGTCTCAAGTAGACCGCGGTTGAATAGAGCTATAGTATTGTATGGTTCAAGCGCAATGGCGTGATCGAAATCGTCCAGGGCCCCGTCATAGTCATCGTTATTGTATTTCAGATAGGCACGATTGATGTATAGTCCGGCAGTATTCGGGCGCAGTTTGATTGCCTTTTCGAGATGGTACATTGCCGTGTCGTTGTATGCGGTGCCTCGGCGCATTGCCAATTCGGCGGCCATGGCGTGGCCGTTGAAGCTGTTGGGATTAATTTCGAGGGCTCTTTCTATATCTTTTATGGCCATCAGCGTATCCGCTTTCGGTGCTTCAAGGCGTTCGCGAGCACGCCCGAGGTATGCGCTTTCGAATCGAGGGTAGTGTTCGAGCAATTCTCCAAAGGTGCTATCAGCGGCTGCGTATTCTTTCAGCGCGGTTTGAGCCATAGCCTTGTTGAACATAATTTGACGATTGCGCGGAAGTAGTGATAGCGCATGGTCGTAGTCGGAAACGGCACCTGCATTGTCGTCATAGTTCTGACGAGCCACACCGCGAACTTCCCATGCGTCAGATAGAAAGGGGTTAAGCTCGATGGCACGTCCTGCGTCTTCGGCGGCGCCGCGGTAATCTTCGAGGTTGAATTTGGCTACTGCTCGATAGAAATAAGGCAGTGCGAGGTAGGGCTTGGCAGAGATGGCGCGGTTGAAGTATTGTATGGCCAGCATATAATCTTCGAAATACATACTGTTGCGGCCAACTGTGACAGCCTGTTCGGCGTTGATTTGTGCATATGCGGGAGTGTGGGCAGATGCCAGAGCAAGTATTATAACAAGTCGGACGATATATGCACGAAGTCTACGGCATATACCGATATTATACTGTCTTATGGCTTGTGTATGCGTGTACATTGCTTGTCGGGTGCAAATGTAGCAAATTTTTATGAGAATATGGGCGCTTTACCCTTATTTAATAATATCAAAAGGCAAGTTGATTGGGTTAAGAGCTGACAAGTGAAAATGTGACTGTCAAAAAAACTTAACGGGGCTTGGTGGATATTTGATATTTGGTGAAAATATGTTTACTTTGCAGAAAATATGGGCGATGCCATGTGTGGATTGACAATATACCACGCTAAGGTGAAAGAATACAGCAATTTGAATATATCGTCCAAGTAGTTTTGGAATATTAATATCTACAACCACATATCACAATACAGCCTCAAAGATGAAAAAGAGCGCGCTACAGAAAGCCCGGGCAAGCTATCAACCTAAACTGCCCATTGCTTTGACCGGTCCGGTCAAAGCGGTTTTTGGCAAACCGACACAATCTGTTGCCAATCAAGAAGATATCCAGAAACTTTTCCCGCAGACTTATGGACTTCCGGAATTACATTTCGAGAAGAATTCCAACCCGGCACCGGGTCGCCCCATCAATGTAGGTGTTATACTTTCCGGTGGCCAGGCTCCCGGCGGACACAATGTTATCTCCGGCTTGTTTGACGGAATCAAGCGTATCCATCGCGATAGCCGCTTATTCGGTTTTGTTATGGGCCCCGGAGGACTTGTTGAGCACAAGTATATCGAGCTGACCGCATCTATCATAGATGAGTATCGAAATACCGGTGGTTTTGACATTATCGGCAGCGGACGTACCAAGCTCGAGACAAAAGACCAGTTTGATCGTGGCCTTGAAATACTCAAAGAACTTAAAATCTCCGCACTTGTTATCATCGGTGGCGATGACAGCAACACCAATGCCGCTGTACTTGCCGAGTATTACAAGCAGGTAGATGCCGGTGTACAGGTTCTAGGCTGCCCCAAGACCATTGATGGTGACCTTAAGAACGACTTGATTGAAACTTCCTTCGGTTTCGATACCGCCACCAAGGTATACAGTGAGGTGATAGGCAACATCCAGCGAGATTGCAACAGTGCCAAGAAGTATTGGCATTTTATAAAACTGATGGGACGTAGCGCCAGTCACATTGCACTCGAATGTGCGCTGCAGACACAGCCTAACGTTTGCATCATTTCCGAAGAAATAGAAGCCAAGAATCTCACCTTGCAGGATGTAGTCAACCAATTGGCTGATGTTGTGGCTGCACGTGCCGCAGAGGGTAACAATTTCGGAACAGTGCTTATCCCCGAAGGCCTTATCGAATTTATTCCCGCAGTAGGTCGCTTGATAGCAGAGCTTAACGATCTTCTGGCCAAAGAAGAGAAGGCATTTGCGGCTCTTGATCGTGAAGCCCAGCGTCAATGGGTTATCGAACATCTCAGTGCAGATAATGCAAAAACTTACGAGGCTCTACCTGAAGGCGTTGCACGCCAGTTGACTTTGGACCGCGATCCCCACGGAAACGTTCAGGTTTCGCTCATTGAGACAGAAAAACTGCTTAGCGAAATGGTGGGCAAACGTCTTGAGCAAATGCGTGCCGAAGGCAAGTACAACGGCAAATTCTCAGCTCTTCATCACTTCTTCGGATACGAAGGACGCTGCGCCGATCCCTCGAACTTCGATGCAGACTATTGTTACGCCTTGGGCTTCAATGCTGCATGCCTGATCAATGCCGGTGTAACCGGGTATATGTCCAGCGTTCGCAATCTGGTTAAGCCGGCTGTACAATGGATTGCAGGCGGTATACCTATCACGATGATGATGAATATGGAACGTCGTCATGGAGAGATGAAGCCGGTGATACAAAAGGCTCTCGTAAAACTTGATGGCGCACCTTTCCGCAAATTTGCCGCACATCGTCGCGACTGGGCTCTCAATACATGCTATGTATATCCCGGTCCCATCCAGTACTTCGGTCCGGCTGAAGTATGCGACCAGCCCTCGCTTACATTGCAGTACGAGCACAAGGGAAAGTAACTAAAAAATACAGGGTCTCGGACATTTCCGCAGGATTTGCTCCAATTCCCCCCTATAATTCTTCCTATAACAGCTTGCATGGCGGAAACCCCCTATCAGGGTTTCCGCCTTTTTGCTCTATTGGCTAAAATTGAAGAGAAGTTGTGAAACAGGAGATCTATATGCCAAACGGGTTGTTAGATATGATTTACCCTTGTCGCAGATGTTTGTGACAAGGGTAAATCGTTTTAATAAAGATGCTTGGGCTCTTTGCAAGTAGGCTGGAACGACACGCAGATAGTATCCTTGCGTGTCGTTGGCTACTTGCTGATGGCAGCACGCAATGCCGAGTACATTAGGCGAGCTTGAAGTCGGTATCCGGCCGCATTGAGGTGTATGCGATCTCTGCTGAAAAGTTCGGACTTGATCCATCGGTCGGATGCACCATGTCCTCCGGCGATAGAGTAAAAATCCCAGATAGGTATGCCTTGCCTCTTGGCTACATCCGAAATAAGGCGTGACGCATCGGCCACGTGCTCGTTGATGTCATAATAGGGCGACAATGGTTGATATCCGTGATTGCGATTAATCTGACACTCCATTGGTGTGAGCACAAGCATCGCTGCATTGGGGTGGGCATTGCGAAGAAGTCTAATAAGATCTGCGGTGCAACGCTGTATCTCGGTGTCTGTCATATACGAGAATCCCTCGTTGGTGCCCATGGATAAAACGATTAGATCCGGATGAAAGACTTCGGTGCCTTTTACGAATCCTGGGATGAGCAAATAGTCGGTGAAGCAGGCACCATTGTTGCCTATAGCAGAGTATAGTACGCCCGGTTGACCATTTTCGAGTATAGCTCCATACAAGGATTCATCTGCGTTGAGATTGATGCTGATGCTGTCTTGTGGTGAGGTATAAGAATATGCTTTGTCGCCACTGGCTGTTAGTATAGTGGCTTGTTTGATTTTATGCCCTAATCCGAGAGCCTTAATGGTCGCGGTGGTGGCACGAATGGGTTGTGCTGCAATGCCCGTTACGCCTGGCGTAGCATTCCAAGGCAACTTCAGCAATCTCGTCTTGCGCCAATCGGATGCAGCCGTGGCGGTAATTGTATAGTCTACAGGCTGATTGGTCCCGGCAAGACGTAACGGCGACACCAATCCGCGTCCGGCATTACCATATGTGTCCTGTAGCATTGCTCGCAGGGCATTGGTGACAAATTCGGCTTGAATGTGTGAGTCTCCGATGTGAAGTATACGCACCACCGAGGACGATGTATGATGCTCCAGCGAATCAAGTCTTGAAGCCAGGTGCCTCCATGCGGCACGTTGAGGCGAATCGGCAGTGGATAATGAAATGCTGTCAGCAGCCGTATTGATGAATTCCGGAATGCCTTCTGATGCGAACATGCATGAAGTCGCGGCTATTGCAGCTATAATTGTCGCTAATAATCTTTTCATAGCAATTATATTGTTTTACGAATGAGGCTGTAGCGCTTTGCATCTCAAAATGTGACGCCGAACCGAATGGTGGCGTAACTTATGCCGGGACAATCGCGTAGTCTTTCGCCGTAATAGCACTGCTTTTGACCCAGATATGTGTATCCGATAATAAAATGTGCGCTATAAGTTGATTTGTGTGCCAGGGTGACACCTATGCCTCCGCTGACATATGGGTCGGTTTCGTTTCGGTCGCCATTGAGGTAGTTGAGTGCTATGCCGCCGCGTATATCCATAAACAGCAGACGACGGTGACTGCCGCTGAAATCGGTGCGGAAATTCAGCGTTAGAGGAAACGATCTGGAGGAATTGCTCACCATGACATCGGCTTGAGCTCCTATGCCGAGAAAACGTATCCATCGATACTCAAGACCGAACATTGCTTCGATGCCCAGTAACGACATGTCGTGTTCGCTGAGGTCAACACTGCCGTTGATGTCTGCCCCCCATGCAAAGCGAACGCGAGTGGGTGCAATGTCGCCGGGTGTAGCGTTTTGTGCGTATGTCATTGTACCGCAACATAACATTGCTATGGCTGATATTATGGTCTTTGTCGTATTCATGTGTGTTACGAGTGTTTGCGCAAGGTTAGGGCAGTCCATTTATCACGGCTGCGTATAGCTTCGGTTACAAACCCGAGCGGGCGTGCCGCTGATTCAATCATTGGCACATCGGCTTCATAGAAACCACTAAGGATCATTGTTCCGCCATCTCGTAGATGTAAGGCGTATTTGTCTATGTCTTCGAGTATTACGTTGCGATTGATGTTTGCCAGAAATATATCGGCCTGTTCGACTCCGGACAAGGCGGCAGCGTCTCCATTGACCAGTTTTACGACATCGCTGACGCCGTTAATGTTGACGTTTTCGATGGCGTTGGCATAGGCAAAATCGTCAATCTCAATAGCTGTAACAGACGTTGCGCCACGCATTGCAGCCAAAATGGACAATATTGCCGTACCGGTGCCCATGTCAATCACGGTGCGTTCGCGCATATCTATAGCGAGAATGCTCTCAATGACTTGGGCCGTGGTGGCATGATGCCCTGTGCCGAATGCCATTTTGGGGTCGATGACAATGTCGTACTTGACTTTAGGTATGTCGTGGTGAAAGGTGCTATGTATTACACATTCATCGCCGACTACGATGGGCTGAAAGTAATTCTTTTCCCATTCGGCGTTCCAATCACGACCTTCGACCAACTCTTCTTTTACTCGAATGTTTGTATCCATCGGAAAATTGAGAATGACGTTGTCTACTGCGTCTTTGGACCAAGCCGAAGCCGGAACATAGGCCGTAAGACCATCTTGGTCCGGCACAAAACTCTCGTATCCTACGTCTGCGAGGAATGCCGCCAATAGGTCTGTGGCATCCTCGGAACATGGCGTCATATCAAAACGCACTTCGCGGTAATCATTCATTGCGTATGCCTATAAGTATTTTATTGCAAATTTACGCATAATCCGCGAAACACAGCCTATTGCGCTTCGGCCAAATTGCTAATCTCTGGCGAAACTTCAATAATGAATAATAATGGAGCTGAAACCGGATAATCACTTTCGCAAAAATACCAGCTCAATTAAAGGATGATCGTTTTGTCTATCCATAACCGAGCGTATTAATAGTTTAACTATAATTCGCGTATAGTATTAGAATAAAGAAGCATCCGAACCTGCTACTTACACGGCGAGCTGCCAGAAGAACAGACGTTCGGACGCCTCTGAATATTGAGCGACAGCCCGAATCTGCACACCGAAGTGTCGATTTGTGAGTGTGGCTCTGTATTCGACTGCAATCTCACGAACTATACGATGAATTGCAAAAAATTATCTCTAAATTCTAATATAACAGGTTTGGGTGTCGGTTTTTGAAAAAAAGTTCTTTGGCCGTTCCGGCAGCCTGTTTTACATAAAATTGATTCCGCCGGCCGCACCAACGATCGCTAATGATTGCAATAGATTTCACCTAGTATTATGCCCTACGGACAATCACGGAGTTGGCTTAAATCATCGAATGTACAATGCCTGCATAGAACACCAGCCCTGTGTGCTGTTGCGTATCGAGAGTTGCGACAACCCCGAGGGTACGGCATTATGGGAGCGAAGGAATGATACTATTGACTGTACGGAAGACATCCCACACAACTTTACGCTTGTCAGTGAACGTCCGTATTGAACTATAGTCGCAAATATGGTGTCAGTGTCGTTTATCGTTTTCATTATCGGAATACTTTGCTGATTTATAGTGCAAAGTTAGTCCGATGCTTGGGCAGCTATTGTGCCCGATACTTGTAAATAACGCTAAAACAGACGCTGCAGTCAAGCGCAGACTATATGCTGCCAGAAGTATATCTCGGATTGCGGAAAGACGTCAAAACGTGCATAGTTCCGATTTACCGAACATACGGATTGGTAGCTCGTTCGTGCCCGATAGTTGTAGCGGGCCCGTGACCGGGGTAGACAACGGTTGCTTCGGGGAGTGTGAACAATCGTGTTCGAATGCCGTGAACTAGTTTGCTATGGTCACTACCCGGAAGGTCGGTGCGACCTATCGAGCCGAGGAATAGGCTGTCTCCGCTGAGTAGCCATCCATCGGCGCGGTCGTATATACATACGCCACCGGGAGAGTGACCGGGCGAGGCAATGATTTCGAGTGTATTTGGCCCGATGTGTAACAGTTGACCGTCATTAAGTATTATGTCTACTGTTGTGTTGAAACCTTTGAGGTTTAGGCCGAAGAAACGGGCTTGCTGGTCAAGGTTTTCGCCGAAGGCGATTTCGGTGGCGTTTGCAGCAGTATGTATGCCGTATTTTTTGATGATATAATTGTTGCCCAGACAATGATCTATGTGCATATGGGTGTTTACAATCATCAACAAGTGTATGCCTTTCTCTGTGACAAATCGGTCAAATTGCTTTTGTTCGACCTCTGTGGACATTCCGGGATCTACGACTATGCCATCTTTGGTGTCGGGGTCGTATACTACATAAGTGTTCTCCGAAAAAGGATTGAAGGTGAATCTTTCGAGTCTAAGCATGATATAATCTGTAATCTGAATAGGACCTTAAATAACGTCCTGTTTTTGTTTGGCGCTATTTTGCTGCCATAGGGACGTAGACGAGGTATTTGTCGGCAAATGCCTCGCGAACTTCCGGATTTTCGGCATCAAAATATTCGTTGAGAGGGTAGGTGATTACCGGGAATTTGACCTCGGCACTTTCGTCGGACAAGTCTCCGCCTTTGAGGCATACCAGCCCGTTGGTGTAAGTGTTTTTGTTCTCTTTGGAAATGTTATACTTTATTGCAGTCACCAAAGGTTCGAGGCGCATAACGCCACGGCTGACAACATAATCAAAGCGTTCGTGACACTCGCCTATATCGCCTTGCTGCGCGGTCACGTTCTTTAAACCTAATGACTCGGCTACGGCGTTCACTACGCGAATCTTCTTCGCGATGCGATCCAGTAAATGGAAATGACATTGTGGGAACATTATGGACAGCGGGATGCCGGGGAAACCTCCACCGGTGCCGATGTCCAGTATGGATGTCCCCGGAACGAGTGTGCCATTCCAAAACTTTGCTATGGCAAGCGAATGTAAGACGTGGCGCACATATAGGTTGTTGATATCGCGGCGTGAAATCACATTGATTTTTGCATTCCAATCGCGGTATAATGCATCTAAGTCCTGCATTTGTGACTCCTGTTGAGGTGTCATTTCCGGGAAATATTCTTTGATAATTTCTATCATATAGGCTGAATGTATGGGGTGGGTGACCGGAGTGGAAACGCGCAGAGGTGTGTCCTGCATCGGTGTCGTCCGCATATACTTTCTGCAAAAGTATAAAAAAATAGGGAGAAAATTCTTATATTTGTGGAGTATTATTTCAGCAAAACACCGATACGATATGTTCAAAATAGGGAAAAACAATACCTTAACCGTATTAGAGCGCAGCGATTACGGGCTTTATCTTGGCGAGACAGACGAGGCTTCGGTCGATGCACCTCATGGCTCTCGAGTGCAGGAAAATCTTGTCGATACTCCTTCCACGCGTGTGCTTTTGCCTAATAGATACTGTACGGACGATATGAGCATAGGTTCGACATTGGATGTCTTTGTCTATAATGACAGCGAAGACCGCCTTGTCGCTACAACGGAGAAGCCTATCGCGATGGTAGGCGAATTTGCTTACCTGCAAGTGCGAGATGTCAACCGTATCGGCGCCTTCCTTGACTGGGGGTTGTCTAAAGATTTGCTTGTGCCGTATGCCGAGCAACGGGCGCGTATGCGTGCCGATGGGGTGTACCTTGTATATGTATACTTGGACAATGCGACCGGCCGCATTGCCGCTACAGCAAAGATTGGAAAGTATCTGGACAATGTCCCGGCAGATTACAAGCATGGGCAGGCTGTCAACGTTTTGGTGACCGAGCGTACCGATATCGGATGGCGCGTCATCGTGGAAAATATGCATCGCGGGATGTTGTATGCCAACGAATTATACGACACATTGCAAAGCGGGCAGCGACTTAAGGCTTACGTCAAGAATGTCCGTCGCAGTGACGGACGTGTCGACTTGACGCTCACAGCACCCGGTATCGGTGGTCGTGCGCGGTCATTGTCCGACACTATTCTCGAAAAGCTGAGGCATGAAGATATGCCTCTCACCGACAAGTCTTCGCCGGACGAAATTGCCGCCTTGCTGCATTGCTCGAAAAAAGACTTTAAGCGTGCCGTCGGGATGCTGTACCGCGAGCACCGCATAAGCATTGACCCCGCCACCGGCGCCATAGGCCTGTCCGCCGATAATAAGTGATGGACTTAGCAACTATATAATAATATTGAACCATGTTCAAAATTAGAGAAATGAAGAGCTTCGGATCAAAGCCGTGGGTACTGCCTCAGTTGGTACTCGTTCTTGGCACTTACGACAAAGATCATACACCGAATGCGATGAATGCCGCGTGGGCCGGTCAATGGGATTACGAGAAAATCGTGATTTCGCTTGGCAGCCATGCAACTACCGACAATCTCAAGGAGAATGGTGATTTTACTGTCGCTTTTGCCACTGTTGATACTATGGCGGCTGCTGATTATGTGGGGCTTGTAAGCGGACGAAAGGTTCGTGACAAGGTTGCTCGTGCCGGCTTGGAGTCGATACGAGGTAGCCACGTGGATGCTCCGGTATTCACCGCCTTCCCCATGACACTCGAGTGTCGGGTGGCCAAGATGATAGATGAGAGTGAAACCGGATGCTACCTTGTCGGCGATATCGTCAATGTGCTGTGCGACGAGCGATACCTCGCACCTGACGGCAAGCCGGATGTCACCAAACTCGGTCTGATAACATTCGATCCGATACATAATGGGTATATTAAGTTGGGCGAGCGTGTGGGTGATGCTTTCTCGGCGGGCAATGTGCTTAAAGATAAATAAAGAAGGCATTGACCATATATATTCCAAGCAACAAAAGATGCATAATGCTATGCACGAGGCTTCCGAGATTATTGCGGCGTTGTCCGAGATGCAAGACGAGGCTCAGCGTTTGATTCTTCTCCGATTCTTTAAGACCGGACCGGGAGAGTATGGCGAGGGTGACAGCTTCTTAGGGCTTCGCGTACCGCAGACGCGTGAAGTGGTCAAGCGATTTCGTCTTGCCGTTCCCTTGGACCAAATAACTGTGCTTTTGCAATCTCCATGGCACGAGGTGCGGTTATGCGGCTTTCTGCTGCTTGTCGAGGAGATGAAGGCCGCAACGCCGCCAAAGCGCATTGCTCCCACCGAATATGCAGACAGGCGCGAGCAGATTGTGCGTTTATATCTGAAGTATGCACACCGGGCCAACAATTGGGATCTCGTGGACCTCTCGGCGGGATATATTCTGGGCGCATGGCTTTTGCAGCCTTGTGCAGACGGGACATACCCCGACCGTAGCATACTCGATACCCTTGCCGCCGATGCAGACCTTTGGAAACAGCGCATAGCCATTGTCAGCACATCGGCATTGATACGCGCCGGCCAATATGAAGACACACTACGCATCGCCGACGCCCTGCTTGGACATCCGCATGACCTCATACACAAAGCCGTAGGATGGATGCTTCGTGAGGTCGGCAAGAAAGATATCGATCTGCTCCGGCAATACTTATACGACCGTTACAGCCGAATGCCGCGTACCGCCTTACGTTATGCCATCGAGCGCATGGACGCCCCCGAGCGCCAAGCATGGCTCTGCCGCTGACGGCACTCGGGAATACTACTTATGGCGGCTGAAGTATTAATATATGAAGCCTTCTATATAGTTATGAATCTGCATCAAAGATGATCATCGAACTCTAATGGTTGCGCTATCATAGAAATACCATGGTATTGCGTAGTAGACTGTACGACAATTTGCTTTGATGCAGATATAAACGTTGCTTTATTCCGAGTTTTGGAATGCGATGAATATTGCTAATGCCGCTGCTTGTTACGTTCTTGTGTTTTGACGAATTCGTCAATTACTGTAGGGATGTTGACTACACACTCCTCTAAACGGTCTAAAAAATCCTTAAACCTTTCAAACGTAAACCCTTTAGAAAAGAAAGGGGTCGCATAATTATTTGTGTCAGGGCGTTGTGTTAGAGAAAGTGGATGACTGGCTTCCACGGTGCGTATTCCAATATCTATATAATTGAAATTCTCTATAGTTTCCTTGGCCAATTTACAAAGAAGTTCTAACTGATCAACAGTGCCGTCATAGTCATCTTCACATGGATGTGGCTCAAAGAAAGTATCATATATACTTTGGAAGCTGAGGTCTATCGTTGCTCCATCATTAGCCGCAAATTCAAATGAAACGATACCATATTCGGAAAGTAATAATTTAGTATTATACAAAGTGTTAAATCTTGGATTATCAACCAAATAACTAACGATGGTAGCCCAGTCATCCTCATCAAATCTGAATGCGAAGTCTCGTATGAGTGGATATCTGTCTTGCAGGCTGTATGGACAGAGGTGTATTAAGTCGTTATTGTACGCAGGTATGACTGCGGACGAAAAGCTCTTCTCAATGTATTTGGAGAGCAATATGTTCTTTTTAAATATCATATTCACGAGATTTGTTTATTGATATCACAGGGGGTCATTGCGGAGGAATATGGTGCCATTAACGGATGCTTTGGCGAGCCGTCACGATTCAAGGCTGTCCCTATTTGGTAGTATGTGTGGGTGTACGGTTTGAGTGCCTCAACGATGTCGCGGAGGCAGGACTTCAGATACTTGCGGCTGTTGATATTGCCGCCATAGGCCAAAAGGATTGGTGCTCCGGCGTTGGACGATACGACATTGACGATTTCTCGGATGTTGGCACTATGTAGTGCGGCATCGCACTTTTGAGGCAGTGCTGCCGGTTTGGTTGCACGTAGTGGATAGACGTTGAGCATCACGAAGCTGTCGAAGCCATAACGCTCGGCAAAGCCCATGACGCGGCGCATTGTGGCGTCCGGCTTGTCCTTATCCGCCGTACTTGGATTGATGCCGATGACGATCAGGGGATTATCTCCTTTGTTTGTGAGAGAGTAGCGAACATGTTCGTCTCCCACCATCATTGTTATATCATAGTTCATTGTTGTGATTTTTGGATTCAGATTGTGAAATGTTTGAAGCAGTTGCTGATGGACATATAGAAGGTTGCGAGGCTGCTAATTGAGTTTGTTCTTCAGGAATGCCTCTATCGTTTTTTGCCAGCTTTTGACTTTCTCTTCCGTGTTGTAGTAACGCGCGCACAGCCCAGACGGATTAGGAATATAAGCGAGAGGTATGCCGTTGTGTTTGCTATACTTGAAGTTGATGCC
>CAKTOT010000026.1 GCA_934590135.1 uncultured Muribaculaceae bacterium | reverse complement strand
CTGCAATACAGCGGCACATGGGCAACAACGCCAACCAATTTGCGCGGCACAATCTCGAAGTTGTCATGCATCGCAAGAACGAGGTATACAGCATAATCATCCCTTGCGACACGCTTTTCAAAGCCAACGATGACGAACTGCGTGCTCATGCGCCGTTCTACCTCAACGCCTTCAAAGAATTGCTACGCAAACCGACGTCATACAAAATACTCGTCGTAGTATACTCCGATAATACCGGTAGCGAACAATATTGCGACAATCTCACCGAAAAACGTGCTGACATCATTGCAGACTATTTCGACAACTTGGCCGGCGATATCGAAACAAATATTATCCCCTATGGTATGGGGTCCGAAGAACCGCGTTCGCCAAACACTTCCGTCAAGAACAGACAACGAAATCGCCGCGTCGAAATATACGTTATACCGGAAGAAAACGTCATCAAGCGTGCTCGTACAGGCACACTCAACTGACATAGAGCCGAGAAGCGTTAGAAAGTCGCTTTGTATTAATTATATACTCAGCGACCTTTTACGTTAAGGGCTTGGGGCTCGGCTGATTAAGGCAGTTCGCTAAGGTGCTTATCTTCGCAGATAAACACACGGCCGGGAAATTGGTCTATCAGCGAATGATTGTGCGTAGCCACTACTACTGCCTTTCCCTCCGAAGCGATATTGCTTAGTAAGTGAAAAATTTGCTGTCCGGTTTCAGGGTCAAGATTGCCGGTGGGTTCGTCCGCAAGAATTACATCCGGATTATTGAGCAATGCCCGCGCAATCACTACGCGCTGTTGCTCTCCGCCACTCAATTGATGCGGCATTTTGTAACTCTTATTGGGCATACCGACCCGATCAAGAACCTCAAGTATACGATCCTCGCGTTGTTTTCGGTCGCGCCATCCCGTAGCCAAAAGCACAAACTCAAGATTAGCATACACATTGCGATCCATCAGCAATTGAAAGTCTTGGAAAACGATGCCCATACGACGGCGCAACTTTGGTATATCTCGACGGCGCAACTTTGTCATATCATATCCGAGTACTTGGGCATGACCTTGCTCGGACACAGGCACTTCGGCATATAAAGACTTAAGCAATGTACTTTTGCCACTACCGACTTTACCTACCAAATAAACCGGTTGGCCGGGGTCAATGCTAAACGTAACATCTTTGAACACGACAAATTCTTTACGACGTAGTTCCACGTCTTGATATTCGATCAGCGACATATTGTCCTTTATGATTAAATGCGTTTAATGATGCCAAACGGCTTAGTCCACACAAAAGTACTCAATTTCTGCGAATAAATGCGTAATTTTGTATGTCTAAAAAGGCCAAAGACACCGAATATCCACCCAAAGCCTCAGCCATCGATGCTCTGCAAAGATGTCATCGGCAATTATATATATAATAAATGAGCACATTATTTCTTCGCACGACTCTCTTAATCAGCGTTTTGGTCACATCCATGACGTTGCCGCAAGACACACAGGCTTGCACCTCAATGATAGTAGGCGCACGTGCATCCGCCAACGGACGTCCTCTGTTGTGGAAACATCGTGACACCGGCACCGAGCATAATTTTGTAGACACTGTATGCCGGCCCGGGCAATTCAGGTATGTAGCGTTATTCAACGGCGGCGACAGTCTCCGTTCGGAAGCATGGATGGGGCTGAATGACACCGGATTCGGGATTATGAATACTGCATCATATAACCTTGCACCGGACACAGCAAAGCTGGTAGATCAAGAAGGCGCTGTGATGTCCTTGGCATTGGGCCGCTGCCGCACTGTCGCCGATTTCGCCACACTACTGGACTCTCTACCGCGTCCTATGGGCGTACAAGCCAATTTCGGCGTCATCGACGCCTACGGCAACGGCGCTTACTTTGAGACCAACGACAACGGGTACACAGCCTACTATCTCAAAGACAGCGAAAACGACGTGCTGATGCGCACAAATTTCTCGTTTAGCGGCAACGACACGACAGGGTACGGATACGTCCGCTACGACAACCTATGCCACCTTGCCGAAGAGCGAATACAACGCCACACACTCACCCCCGCATTCTTCACCGAGGATGTATCAAGGTCGTTCTACCACAGCCGTCTGGGTCGTGATGTCTTATGCGACAGCGCCCGTTGGGCTATAGACCAAGATTTTATACCACGGCGCATATCCTCCGCCTCAATTGTTATTGAGGGTGTAGCTCCGGGCAGTGATCCCAAAGATGCCGTAATGTGGACTGTCATCGGCTACCCACCCTGCAGCCACGTCCGAGCAGTCACAACCGATTCGGTGCCTCCAGAATTGCAGCCGTCAGCCCCTGGATGGCGCAGTCCAGCATGCAACGAGGTTCTAAAAGCCAAATACAAGGCATTCCCATTGCAACGTCCGGGTGATAAAGTCTACATAGACATGAATTATCTACGCTCAAAGATGCCCGAAGAACGCGCACTGAGCCTTAAAGAATACAACAAGCATACTACGAAATGAGCCCTTTAATTACAACAATACTACTTTTGGTAGTTTCTAATGTTTTTATGACTTTTGCTTGGTATGGGCATCTCAAATTGCAGACAGCCGGCATATCCACACATTGGCCGCTTTGGCTCGTGATAATCTTCTCATGGGCCATAGCACTATTCGAGTACTCATTTATGATTCCAGCCAATCGTATAGGATACGAAGGCAACGGCGGACCGATGACATTGATGCAACTCAAAGTAACCCAAGAGGCCATTACTTTGGTAGTGTTCACTGTCATCACAATGTTTGTTTTCGGCGGCGAGACACTACGCTGGAATCATATTGCAGCATTCCTCCTGCTGATAGGCGCTGTATACCTCGCGTTCCTAAAGTAACAACATTATTACTCGGCACACAGCATAATTCTCTCCTGCACATAACGCCATCCTACCATACTATATAGGAGCACATTACACGCTGCCACCCCCAACTATCCGGCAGTGCACCGATACCTTATTGCCCCTTACGCGGTTTTTTTGTACCTTTGCACAGCCAACAGCTGCAATTTCGAACAAAATATGAACCATATACGCAACTTCTGCATAATAGCGCACATAGACCACGGCAAGTCGACTCTTGCCGACAGACTTCTCGAATATACCGGCACTGTCGCACCCAAAGATATGGAAGCCCAGGTGCTGGACGATATGGATCTTGAACGCGAACGTGGCATCACTATCAAAAGCCACGCAATACAGATGCTTCATACCATTGACGGCACGGAATACACACTCAACCTCATAGACACCCCGGGACACGTAGACTTTTCGTATGAAGTGTCTCGCTCCATTGCCGCGTGCGAAGGCGCCCTGCTTATTGTCGATGCGACCCAAGGCATCCAGGCTCAAACTATTTCCAATCTATACATGGCAATAGACAACGACCTGGAAATCATTCCGGTAATAAATAAAGTGGATCTCGACTCGGCCAAACCTGACGAAGTTGAGGATCAAATAGTCGAGCTACTCGGATGCAAACGCGAGGAAATAATCCGAGCCTCCGGCAAAACAGGCGAAGGCATTCCCGCCATACTCCGCGCCATAGTCGAGCGCATTCCGGCGCCTAAAGGAGACCCGGACGCTCCGCTTCAGGCATTGATATTCGACTCGGTATTCAACCCCTTCCGAGGCATTATCGCTTATTTCAAGATTATCAACGGCACGCTACGTAAAAACGATTTCGTAAAATTCGTTGCCACAGGCAAGCAGTACAATGCAGACGAAGTCGGTGTCCTCAAACTTGAAATGCTGCCCACCAACGAGATTTCGGCCGGAAATGTGGGCTATATCATTTCCGGCATCAAAACCTCCAAGGAAGTGAAAGTCGGCGACACCATCACACACGTTGCCCGTCCATGCGACAAAGCCATCGAAGGCTTCCAAGAAGTCAAACCCATGGTTTTTGCCGGCGTATACCCTATTGAAACCGAGGACTTTGAGAACCTGCGGGCTTCGCTTGAGAAACTTCAGCTCAACGATGCCTCGCTCACTTTCACCCCCGAGTCCTCTGCCGCTCTCGGCTTTGGCTTCCGTTGCGGATTCTTGGGTCTACTCCATATGGAAATAATTCAGGAAAGGCTCGGACGCGAATTTGACATGGACGTCATCACCACCGTGCCCAACGTTTCCTATAAGGTCTACGATAAAAAAGGTACGGTCACAGAAGTACACAACCCTTCAGGCTTGCCTGACCTTACACTGATAGACCACATCGAAGAGCCGTATATACGCGCCAGTGTAATCACCACCGCCGACTTCATCGGACCGATAATGACTCTATGTCTATCCAAACGAGGCGAGCTTATCAAACAGGAATATATTTCCGGAAATAGACTCGAGCTCACCTTTGATATGCCGCTTGGCGAAATTGTGATAGACTTCTACGACAAACTCAAAAGCATCTCCAAAGGCTACGCATCTTTCGACTACCACCTGCACGACTTCCGCGAAAGCCGCTTGGTCAAGCTCGACATCCTCCTCAACGGTGAAAGCGTGGATGCACTATCCACACTCACACACGCAGACAATGCCGTAACTTTCGGCCGACGTATGTGCGAGAAGCTCAAGGAACTTATTCCACGGCAACAATTCGACATTGCAATTCAAGCTGCCATAGGCGCCAAAATCATCGCACGCGAAACCATCAAAGCCGTACGTAAGGACGTAACAGCCAAGTGTTACGGCGGCGACATCTCACGTAAACGCAAATTGCTTGAAAAACAAAAGAAAGGCAAAAAGCGTATGAAGCAAATCGGATCGGTAGAAGTACCTCAAAAGGCCTTCCTTGCCGTACTGAAACTTGATTAATTGCCACACTTGACCGACAGCACTCCGGCTGCAGCATCAACCGCCATCACCCACGAATAATCAGACAAGTATCTACACCAAAATCCACATCAAACATGGTTGTATTTCCACACGCCAAAATCAACCTCGGGCTCAACATCTTAAGACGACGCCCGGATGGATACCATGATATTGATTCGATTATGGTACCAGTCGGATGGAGCGATGTGCTGGAGATTGTACCGGCTGCCGACAAGTCACACACGACATTAAAATGCTACGGCACAGAAGCTCTTGATTGTTCCGATGCGGACAATCTCGTAATACGAGCATACAATGCCGTCAAAGCCATACATCACGACATTCCGGCAGTGAACATCTTCTTGCAGAAAAATATACCATCCGGAGCCGGCTTGGGTGGCGGCTCGGCTGATGCGGCATACACAGTACGTGCACTCAACACATTGTTTTCATTGGGCTTTGATGATGACACTATGGCAAAAATCGTCTCTCCCATCGGAGCCGATTGTCCGTTTTTCGTATACGATAGCGCCATGGTCGTCTCCGGCACCGGAACGACACTGCGCAAGATCTCCATTCCGGCACTAAGCGGCCTCACAATAGTCATCTGCCGACCCGATGGCTGCCACGTCTCCACAGCGCAAGCATACGCCGGAGTATCCAAGAAACCAGATGCGACTCCGGTCGAGCACACAGTCGAACGTCCTCTGACACAATGGCGTACCGAACTTCATAATATGTTCGAAGACACTGTATTCCCTTTGTTTCCGCCGATAGCCGAACTTAAAGCATACTTTTACAAAGCCTGCGCAGACTATTCGGCAATGTCAGGATCCGGATCGGCGGTATATGGACTATTCCGAGACAGATCAAAAGCCGCAAAAGCATTTGAAGCACTGAAATACAGGCACAAATTTATGGCCACGCTATAAATACGGCGTATTCGGTCGGCTTAACATACGCCGACATTCAGAAACACCGCTATAAAAACCGGGCGAAAGATACCGCCTATGGCAAAAAAAATCATTATCTTTGCATCAGTATAAGACGGCTGTATTTTTAACGGCGTATGGTGACGGGCATCACCATTATACGCATATACATCCGTCACCGACCCATACTTGAGACACCGACCATGCAATATATCAGCACCGGACACAATTCTCCCGCCGCAACTTTGGCTCAGGCTGTATTATGCAGCCACGCTCCGGACGGCGGATTATATATGCCCGCAACGCTTCCACAAATCCCTGACGCTTTCTTCCGTAATTTCCAAGGCATGACCGCCTCCGAAATCGCCTATGTCATTGCTACGCACTTTTTCGGCGACGATATCCCGGCACAAGCACTCAAGGAGATGGTAGATCGTACCATCAATTTCGATATGCCATTGAGGCGCATCGACAACGACATATACGTTCTCGAATTATTTGGCGGACCCACCTTGACATTTAAGGATATCGGCGCACGCTTCATGGCATCCTTACTCAGATATATCGGGACAGGACCATTGCCACTGAACATCCTCGTAGCTTCGTGCGGCAACACCGCCGGAGCAATAGCCAATGCCATAGCTCCATTGTCGTCCGTGAATGTATTTGTTCTGTTTCCTCGCAACAGTTCCAATCGCCAACTTGAGCGACAATATACCACCCTGGGCGGGAACATCCATGCAATAGAAGTACACGGAAATATAGATGACTGCCACGCACTTATGCGCCAAGCGCTCTCTGACCCGATCCTGCAGCGCAAGGCTATGATGACATGTGCCAATTCGGCAAACATAGGACGCCTGCTACCCGAGACATTCTATTACTTCTACGGAGTTGCACAGCTACTGGAACGCACTGATCAACGTTCGCCGGAAATAGTCGCGGCAGTACCTTGCGGCAACCTCGGCAACCTCACCGGTGGCATTATAAGCAAGCGTATCGGGCTTCCGATTAGCCACTTTATTGCATGCGAAAATGCCAATGACGCATTCAACGAAACACTTACAGCCGGGCACCTATTGCCACGACGGCCGTCCGTGCCGACATTGGCTTACGCTACAGACAAGGCAGACCCAACCAATCTGCCTCGAATACTCGATTTGTACCACAACGACTTTGATGCCATACGCCATGACATTACAAGCGTATGCGTCAATGATGCTGCAATCATAGAGGCTGTCAACGGATGCTACCGCGACACAGGATATATGTGCGATCCGCATACGGCAATGGCCTACTATGGACTACGACGTCATCTCCGCCCCGGACAGATTGGGCTGCTCATTGCTACCGCCCATCCGGCCAAATCGCTGACAGCTATGAACGCCATCACAGGACGCGCTATGGACCTGCCCTTACAACTCAACACCTTTATGACCGGACAGGACCACAGAATCCGCATCAACCCCAATTACGATGTATTGCGGCATATAATATTAGACAACACTCCATCACCTCAAAGATATTAAACACAATGACAAACAAACGCCAACTCAAGAAACACATCCGCTACGTATGCGGCGAACTTGCCGTAACGCTCCTTGTCGCCAACGCAGGTGTACGTGGTTTTGACACAGAAAAGACTCCGGAAATCGTAGGCAAAATTGCCATACTCCAAGAGACTTCCGTGGCCCATGTATCTATATGCTACGATAAAGTTGCCGCAGATTTCGACAATCGCAAAGCATACAACACCGCCCGCGCCAAGTACTTCGCGACAGCATACGCCAAGCTTCTCAAAGAGTTCGGTGACCAAGTACAAGAGATTGTAAAGGAAATGAACGCCGCAATGCCTCAAGAGGCACGTGACGCAATCGTCAAGGACTTCAAAGAGCGCAAAAAAGACTGATTGACAATCAATGTCCATTGCCTCGGCTATACTCAGACTTATGGGATGGTCCGTGGACTTCTCCGTCCCGGACTATTCCAAATGTCTGATATGCGTTGCACCACACACCTCCAATTGGGACTTTATCATGGGCAAACTGGCTTATGCGGCCATAGGTCGCCATGCCGGGTTTATGATGAAAAGCTCCTGGTTTTTTCCTCCGTTAGGCTGGATTTTTCGCGCAATGGGCGGCATCCCCGTACACCGGAGCCATAAGGGCAAATATCCGTCTATGGTGGATCAGGTGTCGGCAATGATGCGTCAGCGCGAAAAGCTACAAATCGCTATTACGCCGGAAGGCACGCGCAGCCGCACAGCCCAATGGCACACAGGAATACTGCGTATTGCATACAACACGGGCGTGCCAATCGTACTTGCCACCATCGACTATCAAAACAGACGCATAACAGCCCATCGCACAATGCACGCCTCCGGCAATAACGACACGGACATGGCCACAATTAAAAGCTATTACAATGCATCGCAAGCCAAACATCCTGACAATTTCGACAATAGCCTTTTGAATTCAGCTCCAAACAGCTCGCCCATGACAAACAAGGACGGCTATTCCTCCAACCGCCAATAAAACAACACTCGACAATAATATGCCATCTCTACAAGACAGCCTGACAGTAGCCGCAATTCCGCTTAACATTGCGTGGGGCGATGTCGACGAAAACATTTTCGCCACTGCCGCCGCCATCGAAGCACTACCCGATATACCCGATGTCATCGTCCTCCCCGAGACATTCTCGACAGGATACATCTCAGACAGCGAACAGATAGCGCGCGTTGCCCAAGACTGGCACAACTCTTCAGCAATAGGCGCCATGACCGAATGGGCCGGAAAGTATAATGCTGCAATTTGTGGCACACTACTTATCAAAGATGGCGACCGAATTTTCAATAGAGCCGTATTTGTCGAGCCGTCAGGCGAAATCACATATTACGACAAGCGTCACCTCTTTACACTCAGCAAAGAGGCCAAATACATCACCGCCGGACATCGGATTACTCCTGTCGTCAGATACCGCGGATGGAACATTGCCTTGGCCGTATGTTACGATATACGATTCCCGGTATGGTGCCGCAACCAAGGCATGCGATACGACATTTTGCTGGTTCCGGCCAACTGGCCACAGGCACGTGAGTACGCGTGGCAAAACCTACTCAAAGCTCGCGCCATCGAGAATCAATCGTATGTAGTAGGAGCAAACCGTAGCGGCAGCGATGACTTCGGCATCTATAACAATCAAACCTTCGTATTCGATCCTATGGGCAAGCCTATAGGCAACGAAAACGAAAACACAGCCATAGTATATGCCACTTTTTCACGCGACACGCTCCGACACTTGCGACACAGTTTCCCGGTAAGCTTGGATGCCGACAGATTTGACATAGAACTCTGACGTAGCCCGTATGCCGTTTGATTTCAAGAACTTTTCGCTGGACGACAGCGGTTGCGCGATGAAAATCGGCACTGACGGCGTACTCCTCGGCGCATGGGCGACACTTCCTGTCAAGGGACTCGCTCTAGATGTCGGTACGGGCAGCGGTCTCATATCTCTAATGATGGCACAACGCGCTTCAGGCGGCCTGCTCATTATCGGCATTGACAGCGACAAAAATGCAATCGAATGTGCCCGTACCAACGTGGCCGCATCGCCTTGGCACAAGTCAGTTTCAGTAATCCACTCCGGATTCGAAGACTACATCATACCATCTCCGGCCGAATTGATTATAAGCAATCCCCCGTTTTACTCGACGGGAATGCTTTCGCCGGACAATGCACGTGCAACAGCTCGGCATTGTAACGGCGCACTCTCTCCCATCACACTTATATCTTATGCCTCCAAGCATCTCGCCCCGGGAGGCTCATTGGCAATGGTGACACCCTACGAATTCGAACAAACTATTATATTCGAAACTACCATACGGCAGATGCAAATAATCCGCCGATGCGATGTCATCACTGTCCCCGGCAAAAAACCACGCCGAATTTTATGGCAAATACAACCCTCGGGAGATTCGACAACAGCATCGGAGCACACAACGCTGACCATACGCGGACAAGACGGTACATTCACAGATGAATATCGCGACCTTACATCAGCGTTCTATCTTGATTTTTAGCCATATATCATCTTCCGAAAGCATAGCAAATATTTCATAGACAGTATTTATCCCAACACTACATTACGAGATATGACTAATATCGGTTCAATAAACACAGCGGTCGGCAAGAAGGCTCTACTACTTGGAAGCGGCGAACTTGGCAAGGAAGTGGCCATCGAGCTACAACGTTTCGGCATATATGTCGTTGCATGCGACCGCTACGCAGACGCACCTGCCATGCAGGTTGCCCACCGCAGCCATGTATTCAATATGCTTGACCACGAAGCGTTGCGCAAGGTCATTGAGGAAGAACATCCCGATTACATTATTCCGGAGGTCGAAGCTATAGCAACCTCCGAGCTTGTTCGCCTCGAAAGCGAGGGATACAATGTCACTCCAACCGCGAAAGCCGCAGCGCTGACGATGAACAGAGAAGGCATACGCCGCCTGGCAGCTGAAAATCTTGGGCTGCCAACCTCTCCGTATATGTTCGCCGAAACTCGCGAGGAATTTGATGCGGCGGTCAAAGTTGTTGGTATACCCTGCGTTGTCAAGCCGGTAATGAGTTCATCAGGGCATGGACAATCAGTCATCAAAACCGATGCGGATGTTGAGCACGCCTGGAATGTCGCCCAAAACGAAGGTCGTGCCGGAGCGGGACGCGTCATTGTCGAAGGCTTCGTGGATTTCGATTACGAAATTACACTATTGACTGCACGAACTATCAGCGGTACAGTATTTTGCCAACCCATCGGGCACGTGCAAGTCAACGGAGACTACCGCTATTCATGGCAACCTCAGCCCATGTCCCAAACGGCGCTTTCCAAAGCTCAGGACATAGCACGCGCCATCACCGATGCTTTGGGCGGATATGGTATCTTCGGCGTTGAGTTGTTCATCAAAGGGCAAGATGTAATATTTAGCGAGGTATCGCCACGCCCTCACGACACCGGGATGGTAACTATGATTTCGCAAGACCTAAGCGAGTTTGCCATCCACGCTCGAGCAGTATTGGGACTTCCGGTTCCGGAAATCCGTTTCTACGGGCCTTCGGCTTCACGTGCCGTAGTGGTCGAGGGCGACAGCGATAAAGTAATCTTCGAGAATGTCGACAAAGTACTCTCAGTGCCCGGAACACAAATGCGTATCTTTGGCAAGCCGGAAGTACGCGGACACCGTCGCATGGCCGTCATTCTCGCTACCGCAGACTCCGTTGACGACGCTCGCACCAAGGCGGATGAAGCTTATGCCAAACTCAATATAAAAATTTTGCCACGATGAGCGACAAGAATAAAGACAATCGGCGAATTACATTTTTACTCGCATATGGAGACGAAGGCCGGGTAGACGTGATGTTCAGCCCCGAGAAGACATATTACCGTATTGACTTTCCGGAGACATTGGAAGACGGCGAGCTCCCGGGATTGCATGAGCAATACGAGAGCTTCAAAGATAAGATACAATCCGCCTTTTATGGCGAACCCGAAGACACTGCGCCGGTTCGCTTCAAGTTATTTGTAAACAACACCATAGCAACGCCCAAAGCGCTGAATCATACTTCGTTGCAGCGGTTCGTTGATATCCTTTCCGCCAAATACGATGAAATGGCGGTGCTGTATCAGCTCATCAACTCGTAATCTTGACCGGCCCGACAAGGCCTCAAACTGCATCATATTCTTAACAACAAGAAAGTCGTGCCGAGGATACACTCGGTACGACTTTCTCGTTGGTTCACGATACTCGGCATCATGACATCTTCCTGCAAATGCTATAATCGTCCGGATAGTCTACACTTACATAGTGTGATACCGAATATCAAAACGTGACGTGTACAGCCAATCTTATGCCGGAACGGTCCACGGGATAACCGGGATAACGGTGTGTTAATCGCCATACATAGTCCACGCGTAAGCACTTGAAAATATTCTCTATACCTACCGAAGCCTCAACGTATGGAGTCTTGGATACATCAGTGCGCCCCACCCCGTCCGAAGACGGAAAACTAAGCAACGATGCATTATCATTCGGATTATTGTCCCCGCTCAATTTACCCCAAAAGGTGCGCACTGCAAACACTTCGCGCAGACGCAATTTCTTTAATAACGGCACATAGTTGAGAATGGCTCCGTTAGCCCAATATGTCGCCTCTATCGAAGCATAACTATCCGTAATAAACTCCATTGCATTTATCAGCGCATAACTCTCGGGCTGTATAGTATATGTCAAATTGGCATTGGGTATAAATAGCTGGAAATACGGCGTATTGCGGCTCCATACGTGGCCACCTTTACCAATAAGATCAAGATAGCCCCAAGCACTCATCCAAAAACGTTTTTGTACACTCAGCTGAGTACGACAAACGCTCCACCGCGACCCGGCCACATGGCGCGACCCTATGCGCTGAGACAGCATCACTACCGGAGCATCAAGATTGACGGGAAGTCGGTATGTACGTGTTTGATAGAACTTCTCACCCGGTGCATAGCGCAATTCCAAATCAAGCCAAGACATATCAAAATTAGGCAATTCCACACCGGAGCCGAGCGTCAGCGGCAGATACGGTCCCGGCCATTGACGTTCGGCATTGATCGAAGCCGTTACCGAAAAACCATTATATCGTTCGTGCGTATATGTCAATGTAGCAAGCCTCTGATATGTAACATTATAATCATCACGGCGCTTTAGCGATAATATAAAGTTGTCCGGATTGGTAAACATATACGACTGTCCGGGATGATAGGTGTCGTATGTCAAATTGAGTCGTAACGAATGCACCGGAAATTCACGCGAATGGTAGCGCTTGTCATTGAATGAATATTCTGCCTCAAAACCATACTTCCATTTATGGTCGCCGAAGCCATAGGCGGTGTAGAAGCGACCAAACCAATGCGGTGATAGATTAGCAGTCGTCATTCCTCCCGCTCTAAGTTTGAAACCCTCAATGTCATTGTAAGACGCCATAGCATTCAGCGGGCCTATATCAAAATACGACGGCGTGGATGTGGAGACGTACCCTGAAAAAAGAATTTTCACGCCCTTCTCTATAAACCGATACAACGGATATGAGTGAAGTTTAACCATAGCGGAGGAAACATTACGCTGACTTTTGGGTAGTTCTACAAGGCGCACACCCTCCCAGTAGACCGTATCGCGGCTTTCGGCTTGACGCTCGACACGCTTCTCCCGACTCTCTGCAAAGATGGTGTCCGAGCCCGCCGGTATGCTAAAGTTGTGATCTGCATAGGCCAAGGTTCTGTTGATATATAATCCGGGCGTAGCCGGCAGTACCGAGCCTTCCAATGTGAGATTGTCGTTGATGACAAGACGAGACCCATCCGCAGCTCGTGCATAGGACTGTTCGAGCCTTAGGTTCTGTATGAAATTTAGATTTATATCCGGAGATATACGCATATCTATATGATTGACAAACAACACCGAATCGGTCACATCAACCTCCATACTACCTATAAAACCGAACGAGGCCTTGTTGCGCGGATAGAAACTGAGTGGCACCAGCTTTCGTCCCTCGGCCGTAGTAATGGTGTCGCCAAGGTAAAAGCGATAAAAATCTGCCGATACGGCTGTCAATGGTCCTACAAAACGGTTCTGCAGCAAGTTGATTTCGCCGTTGAAGATATCCACCGGACGCAAGATGTCTTCAAGGAATGTCTGCATACTCTCTTGATCAAAAATTTGGTCAACTCCGGTGCTGTTGTACGCCGTCACAATCTCTCTTGTCGCTTTGGGCTGACGCCTGTAATGTATATCCGAGGCAGTTTCCTTAACAGAGATCTGCATTATCGGACGTCCGGAAATATCGGAAGTATCCATACATGTCCAAAGCACAGGGAAACGCTTCAAAAGTTTGCTTGTCGAAGGATCTTTAGTGAAATTGTTCAATGCTATAGATATGCGCTGATACTGACGATAGTTGTAATAGTCATTGCGCCGTGGATCGCGACCCAGACTTTGGTGCCGTAATCGCTGCATCATATCCACTGCCGGATTGTTGCGCTTGCTGTACCGCTGCTTTTTGATAACTACAGCCTGTAATTCTTGAACTTGCGGCGAAAGATACACGGCATACATATTCACCGACCCTCTTCTGATATTTATTGTCTTGGACTCATAAGCTTGCGCGGTCACTTTGAGCCACGATGCAGTATCGCGTACCGTAATCTCGAACACTCCGTCCGGCCCGGCAATGGTACTACCTTTTTTTGTGGAAGATGTAACGCGCGCATACGGTACGGCTTCATCCGTTATGCTATCTTTGACGATACCGCGTACAAGGTACGACGACACAGGAGTGGTTGCCTTTCCCATCAGTGCAACTGCTGCCAATAAAAGAATAATTACATAACGTCTTTCCATCGTTTGTCGGAAATATTCGCTAACTTTGAACAAATGTTTATTCTGCCTAAATTATTAACTATGGCTGTCGAAATCGAACGAAAGTATCTTGTAAAATCAGATGAGTGGCGCTCTATGTCGTCTTCAAGCAGCCACTTCTGTCAATTCTACTTATCCGTAAATCCGGATTGCACTGTCCGCATTCGTATCATTGACGACTCTTCAGCCTTTTTGACAGTCAAGAGCCGCAACAAGGGCATATCACGCGGCGAATGGGAATACCCGATACCGGTCGAAGATGCTCGAGCTATGATGGAGCTTCATGTCGGAAGACTTGTCATCAAACGTCGCCACATCGTGCCGTTTGGAGGCTATATCTGGGAAGTGGACATTTTTGAAGGCGAATTGTCCGGACTTGCTGTCGCCGAAGTCGAATTGCCATCCTCTGATGCCGTTGTCGCACTGCCTCCTTTTGTAGGCAAGGAAGTTTCGGGCGATGTCAGATATTACAATTCATCTCTCTCGGGCACAGGCGCATTGCCGCCCGAAGTGTCTTCGCTTGTGTGATTGAGATGTCGTGGTTGGTTGGGGACTGCGCGTAAATTTAGTCGTACCACATTTTCGACATGCTGTGTATGCGGAAACATATCCACCGGTTGCACAGCCATAACCTCATATAAGGTGTCAAGCAATGCCAAGTCTCGTGCCTGTGTCGCCGGATTGCAACTTACATACACAATGCGCTTGGCGGCTGTCCTCAGCAGCACATCCACCACGTCTTGATGCATACCGGCTCGCGGTGGGTCTACAATAATCACATCGGGACGACCATGTTCTTTGACAAATTCGTCGTTGAGCACGTCTTTCATATCTCCGGCATAGAATTCGGTGTTATCTATGCCGTTTACATCGGCGTTCACTTTGGCATCTGCTATTGCCTCGGGAACATATTCTATACCCACGACATGACGACAACGACGACTGACAAAATTTGCAATGGTGCCTGTACCGGTATAAAGGTCGTATACCAATTCGTTGCCTTCGAGCGAAGCGAAGTCGCGCACAACCTTGTATAATTGGTAAGCGCCGCGCGAATTTGTCTGATAAAACGACTTGGGTCCGATGCGGAAGCGCAGACCCTCCATTTCTTCTTCTATATACGGAGCTCCGCGATACGGATGTACTTCCAAGTCGCCGAACGTGTCGTTGGCTTTAGTGTTCACCACATATTGCAAAGACGTGATTTCGGGAAATGTCTCGGCCAAATTGTCCATAACCGATTTGATATGCGCTGCATTGTCTTCGCCGAACACCATAACTACCATAATGTCACCCGTTGTAACAACACGTATCATCATTGTACGCAACAGACCATGCTGGGCGCGCAGGTCATAGAATGTCAACGAATGGCTCTTGGCAAAGGACCGTATATGATTGCGCACGCGATTGGTTATATCATCCTGAAGCACGCATGTCTGTATATCAAGGACTTTATCGAATGCTCCGGGAATGTGAAATCCTACGGCATCACGATCCGTAAATTCTTCCCCGCTTGCAAGTTGTTCAAATGTAAGCCAACTTCGATTTGAGAAGGTATATTCCATCTTATTGCGGTATTCCCATATTTCCGGAGATCCGAGGATAGGATTTATCCCGGGGATCTCCACCTTGGCAATACGTTCGAGGGCGTCAGCTACCTGCTGTTGCTTGCACTGCAGCTGTCGCTCGTACGGTATATGCTGCCACCGGCATCCTCCGCATATTCCGAAATGCGGACAACGCGGCGTTACACGTATTTCCGAGGGCTTAACCATACGGGCAATGTGCCCGATGGCAAAACTTTTTTTCTTCTTATCTATCTTTATATCGGCTATATCTCCGGGTGCGCCAAAAGGCACGAAGACAACCATACCGCTTTCGGTGCGTCCCAAGGCATTGCCTTCGGCCGCTATATCTGTAAGCTCGAATGATTCGAGTGTCGGCAGTTCTTTACGCTTGCGTGACATTGTATGTTTCGTTGGTTTGTTCTAATTGTTATTGACGACTATGCGGCATTTAGGTCACCGGATCAGTAGTCGTACATCAGTTCGAGATCGTCCACATAAAGCACGGCCCCGTTACCACCGGTAAAGTAGTCTCCATACTTGCTGGCAGAGGCAGTGATAAGTATATATTTGGGCACTCGCTGTGTCGAATTGTATTTTAGCTCGAAATCAAACTGTGTGTAGTTGTCTACGTTTTTGCCGCTCTCAATTTTGCCATAAGCTATTACATAAGAGCCGTTAGGGTCGAAAAGCTGACGATTGTTGGGATTGGTACGGATTTCGAATGGTTCGGGAGTGTCTATCAACGCGCACCAGATGATGCAGGTGTCGGGACGACCTTTGAGCTCGTTGAAACCGGCTGTAGTGGAGGATATCGGTGCGGTCTGATATTTGAAGTATCCTCGCAGACGTGTCGGACGTTGCTCAAACGGCCGACCGAATGCCAAGATACCATTTGTGCCGTCGGTCTTGACGTACTTTCCTATAAAGAGGTTGCCGGCGGCAAGTTTGCCTACGACACCGATGCCGACAAACCGCGTTTCGAGTTTAGCTGCATAGCCTTTCCCCGAATAAGTATCATCGGTAGGTATGCTGTTGCTGGCCCCGAGGGTTGTCGCACCTTTATTGCCGGTATCCCAATACTGCTCGTCGCCTTCGGCCCATGGATTCCAAACTTTGCCGTCAAGCCACCAGCTATCCAAGCCGGCATTCGGCATTTGTATATTCAGTCCGGTGGTAAATTCAAGTGTCGCACCCTGATACTCGCCGCTTACGGCTCGAGCTTCATACGTTGAGGATGGCGCCAGTCCCGTAATCCGCGCATAGAATGTGCCGCCCTGTATGGTCAGACGCTCATGCGGAATTTTTGTCCAAGACGAAGCGCCCTTGAGACGATATTCTATATAATTGTCTTCGCTATCGGCAGCCGCACCATATACCCATGCGACATTTGTCCATGCATCCACACGTACCGTCGTAACGGGCGATGTGGTCTGTTCGACATACACTGTCCACGTCTCGGAACGGCCGTATGCTTCCACTTGTACCTCCACAGGTGAGGAGAAGTCTATCGTTTGTCCCTCGAGCTCGGGGGTGACCGTTGCCCCCTTGGGCCCTAATTTAGCCGTCAGCACCTTGATTTGGGATATATCTGCCTGGTCACTGACATACGCGACCACACGTCGCGCAGGAACATCAATGACGGTTGCTCCGATTTCACCGTCCACTGTGAAATATCTTTCGATGGTTTGCTGTGCCTCGAAGGTCCATTGCCAATCTTGGTAACGCCTGAGCGTTACAGTCTTGGGCGATGATAGGTCAAAGGGCCGGTTTATAGTGTCTCCTACCACCGAGGCACCTTCGCTCAAAGTGTATGACGCTATTTTCACCGAATGAATGTCCACCTCTTCCGAAAGGTAGAAAGTGACCTTGCAGGCCATTGTGTCTATGGCTGCTGGGCGTTCCTCGCCTTCGGCCGAAATGGACGTAAAGTTGCATTGCAGCCGCGCATACGGGATATCGTTCTCTATACATCCGCCGAGTACGCACAATAAGGCTAAGGCTGCTGTAATTATATGTGTCGTGTATCTTGTCATCTATATGTCTGTATTTGTCTCAGTATAGCGAGTATGGCCTCAAATACCCTGCATCTCAAATGACGACCATCAGGCCAAAGTTGATATTAAAGATATTGAATCGGAAGTTGGCCCCGCTGCTGACGCGCGTGCCTTCGGCTACTCCGTTGGTGAGCTGATGCTCTTTGCGCCACTTGACGCCGAAGACGCCGAAGGACACGTTGAATGCCACATTGTCCTGTATGAACACGGCTACACCCGGGCTGAAATTAAGCGAAACCTGAGTTACCGTGGTCTTGGTCTTTTTGGGCTCGTCATTGTATAAACGATTGAAGCGCGATGACCCGCTTTGGAAGGATAGGTCCACCTCATTGAACACGCCGAAACGTTTGTCACGTCCCAGACCTACATAATTGCGGTAGAAGCCGCCGATAACATATGATTCGGTGTAGTAGCTGACGTCTTTGAGCTTAAAGTTGATGTCATCATCGAAATCGACGGCAAGGTTGGCCAAATCGGCTGTACCTCGGCTATAAGTCATCTTAATTCCGACGGATTGGTTGTTGCGTATAAAGTAACCAATCGTGGGTTGGATGCTGTAAATCTCCCCTTTAAAATCAACATCTTTGAGCATATTCAGCACTTGTACATCATCGGTATTGAGTTCACCATACGAGGCACTCAGTCCGAATGACCATTGCCCTTTAGGTATAAATAGATAATTGTACAAGCCTCTGTCGTATCGGCCAAAATTATGCTCGGGAATGATGATACTTACGGTATCGGAGCCTACAATAACTTTTTCATCAAGCATTTCGGCTATGCGCTGTCGTGTAAGTGAGTCTTTGCGCACTACCTGTCCGGTCACGGTCACCACCGCAACACATACCATCATCGTAAGTAGCGCAACTCGCTTGACCATTGTATTATTCAGTCGTATAGATATCATAGATAGAACGTTACGCCAAAGGTTATCGAAAATAGGTTGATTTTGAAGTTTGCACTCTTAAGCGTGCGGTTGGCTATATATATTTGGTCGGTGGTCGATTTGGTGTGCTGATAGTTGAAGCCAAGGACTCCGACATTTACTTCTATGGCCGAGTAGTTGTTGAGAAACATCACTATACCGGGCGCCAGTCCGACATTCAGCGAAAAGTTTTTTTCGAATGTACCGGTATAGTCTACTCCCGAGCCATTCTCCAACTTGCTTTGTCCTCCGCCCAATTGTAGTTGGACTTCATTGAAAAGCCCGAAACGTGTGCTGTTGCCCAAGCTTATATAATTACGAAAAGCGGCAGTGGCATAGTAGTTGTGGCTTATACTGTAAAGGTGATCTACATCATATGAAGTCTCCGAATCCAGGACTACTTGCGCTTTGTCCAACTGGGTCCGTTGCCTACTGTATGCAAATCGTCCGCCGGCAGCCAAATTGTCTGCAAAGGAGTACATCAACATAGGCGAGACTTTGAATGTGTATGTGTCACCATTGAGATTCTCAAAAACAAGGAATTGGTAGTTGTCTTGCGAAGACTGCGAGTAGCTGACACTGACGCCCGTAATCCATTGTCCTTTGGGTATGAAGGAAATCTGCTTAAGGCCTCGGGTGAACTTTTCTTGTGCTATCGTTGGTGTGACGGAAAACAACGCCGCCGCAACCACCATCAGCCACCTTAGACTTTTTGCACGACATTGTGCCATTATTTTTCTTGTCATATTATCTGTATCGATATGTTGTCTGTCTTATTGCTGTCTATATTAAATTATGCCTTGTATCAATAGCTTAGATACAACGAATTGAGCCATAGCGAACTACCTATATATGCGCCCTTTTGCGGATAGGCGGTCACCGGTACATGCGCATCTTCGTACTCGATGTCTCCCATATGTATGGACGACGATGCCATCAAGCATAGGCGGCAAGCTTTAACGCCGCTGATGGCGTAATGGATGGGTATACTGAACGCGGTCATATCGGCGGCGATATGCATCTGCGCTTCGCCGCTACCTATGACTATCTCTTTGCCATTGGCGTCTGTGCCATACACTGCTACTCGTATCAGTCCCGAATCGTACGTAGTCGCATCCGGCAGGTATTTGTAGAAGCCGTTGAGCGCCGAAGGACGTGAGTGGAACGGTATGCCTTCATCGTACGTTTCTTCGAGTGTCTTGGGATCAAAGGTGTAACTTCCCAAAAACAATTTTCCGGCCGAGCGATGTGCCACCTTGGGTACATTATTGTTGTACGGTATGTACTGACCGCGTTGTTGTATGTAGTCGGGGATGTCTGCGCCGGCGAGGTCCCATCCTACCGAGGTCAGGCATATTACACGGCTGTCGTTGGCCAAGGTCTCGACTATATTGCCCGATGGCATCTTGTACCATGTGTTGGGCGTGGCGCATGCATCACTGAATGTCTTGGCATTCACTCCGGCCCAATGCTTCTCGGGCCAGACAATTTTGATATCCGTAAAGTTTTGGCGCGAAGCCACGGGTATTTCGCCGGCGCTATAGCGACCGCCGCAGGGCAGATGCTTGGCCTCGTATATGGTCTTGATGTCCTCAAAAGTACCTTGGGGTAAGTCTTGAGCCGCTTCAGTGGTTACAGCGGCTGTCGTGGCCGAGGTCTCACCGATAAGGCATGCACTGACGTTGTAATGTTTTCCGGGAGTAAGTCCGCTGACTACCACCGAATGTTTCTCTGGATAGCGTTCCCAGATGCTAAGTTTGGTTCCGGAGGCGTAGAATGTAGCATAATTTGCCATAGCCGCAGCCGCCTCATCGCCTTGTAATGACTCAAAGGTGATGTACATCGTTGTGGCATAGGCATCTATGTCCATGACGCATTGCGGTGCTGCTCGCGCTATGGTTGCGTACACACGAGGTATTCCCAAGTAGTACACAGTCACATCGGCAGGCGATATACCCGTAGGCAAGGCGATGTCAAAGGAGACCGTGCCGGAAGACGCATCCATATTCCAGTCCGAAATCCGGCAATCGGCTTCGCCCTGTGCAGTGGATACATGTACGGCAAAGTCGCTTTCTTCCACATTGACAGTGGAGGTCTTCAACGTAATTGTGGAGCGGTCAAGACCAACCACAGCGGGCGTGGCCGATTCGAGAGATAGTTCTACTGTCTTTGAATCGACATCGAACATAAATGGCTCGGAACATACGCCGCGATTATCGGTTGCCAAAAGCGCAAGATGCGTGTACACGGCATTGAGCGTTGGAGCTTGTTCGATCAGTCGCGTGAAATCCATCGACACCGTACGGCGATCGGCACTTACCGTATACACAAAGCCATGGCGTTGCATCTCGTTGAGAATTTGGTCCGACGTGGCCGAAAGCAAGTCGGTGGAACCGTAGATGGAAGCCGAATTCATCGACAAGAGCAGACGCGTCATCGGGCGCTCGGAAGTGGCGGTGATGACGACAGGCGCATCCAAGGGCACGCCCTCGGATACGGTGAGCACAGCCCCCTCGCTGATGTCGGTACTGCCTATACTCGGCGCTGCGGCACTCCAGAAGTCGGCGCCGGTGGTTATACGGCTGTTCAAGCCTTGCCCGTTAAGGGTCAATGCGTTGTCATCGCCGGATAATGTGTAAGTATAATATATCGCGGAACTGAGGTCGGCAACGGCGGATACATCGAGTACAAAGCTGCGGCTTGCATCGGCATTGGTGACCACCGGGTACAGTGTCGCATTACCGTCTGCAACAAATTTATCGCTTGCACGGTTTACATAATGCATAAGATCTCGCCCGTCACGCACCCATACTCCCATGGGACGTACATCCGCACCATGGTTCCCGATAGCAAGGACTACGCCGGCATCCTTGATTGTGGCATCAAGCGTCACATCGGTGGTTTGGTCGGACAAGACATCGAATTCGGCGGAGGCATAATATGACGGTTCGTTGTCATCGGGCGCCTCGTAGTATGCACTGACCTTGTATGTCCCGGCGGGGAAGCTCTGAGTCTCGTCAAATTGGTCTATGCTGTTCCATGTATGACTGTAAGCGCCGTCGGCCGTGGACATAGACATCGAAAGGCGGCTGACATCTATAGGCTGTACTGGCGTAAAGGAACTTCCGTCAGCGCTACGCATCTGTGCATCGACACTGGCAGTCAGTCGTATTTTGCCCTGTCCCGTAGGCACGGGCGCCTCACCGGACGAACATCCGCCCATAGCCGAAGCCATCGACAGCACACATATCATATATACAAACCTACATGTGTGCGCGGCACGATGCGGCAGGATATGCCGCAGCAGCCCGAATCGACCGTTTTGTCGATTTCGAGACGCGCGTACTCCTTTCAACATACTGTTATTCATATCATTACACAACCTGACAACGCCTCTTGCAAGACATCGTCCGGCCATTATTTTCCGAAATATCCGTCAAAGTTAGCCATTTTTTATCAAATTTCCCCATTCCTCCGCCACTTTGTCATTCCAAAAATCAGCCGACTATCTGATTATTAACACTTCGCAGCCCTATTATACCGCCTGCCGATGGCCTCGTTCTGACCTGCGTTTATTTATTACCATTTGGCTCGTTAAAATTTTTGAATATTGATTTTAATTGTTAACTTTGCAACGAATCTCACGCCGAAAAGGGAGCGGCCGCGGAGGCGGCCGCGCGGGCGGGAGGTTGTTTTACAATAAGATAGGCGTTTATTAGCGCTTGTCCTTGTCTGTCCCCGAAATGTGGCAATTTCAAACACTCAGACCAAGGATGTGCGACGGTAGACGCTCACGGGTATGATATATGCCCTTGTCCGACTGTACCTGCGCGGTACGGTGGGCAAAGTCTATATATACCATATCGGCGTGAGGTCTGCGTTGCTCGTTTGGTTTGAGTAAGGCAATGCCACATGCCTTGGGACAGCGGACGAGCAACGATAAGGCTCTCACGCCTGTTTTTTCATCACCACCAATCACCAATCTGTGCCATGCCGAGAGCCCATAGCCACCACGTCACGCCGCCATGGGCAAACGTTACATTGAATACGATACCTGTTGGTTGAATTAAATTAGAGAATATTTTACTTGACCGATTTTACGATGATTTATATAGTTGAGATATTGAA
>CAKTOT010000025.1 GCA_934590135.1 uncultured Muribaculaceae bacterium | reverse complement strand
CTAAATTACTAAATATCAGCGATATGTGCAACTTTTTCATTATAAATATTTTAAAAATTTAATTCAACCAACAGGTATACGATATAATCAAATACGAAAAGAACGGCGAAAACGAGGTCAATAATCCGGACAACTTTTTCGGCTTATGGGGAAAAGCGCTCCAATCAAATGAAGCTTCAGAACTTTTGAACGTCTATACCGCACAGTAAGTCAAAATAGTTACAGCGTATTCAGCACCCGTTTTGACCTATAGAATCAAAGCACTCATACCAAATGAGTCCTCAAAACTTTTGAATTGTGATAACATACTGTGAGTCACCGCTATAATAGCGGTTTTAACACCCGTTTTGACCTATACGCCACTTTTAGCCGTTTTAGGAGAATTATTGCATTGACTTTTGGCATTATTTAACTATTACTGGCAAAATCAAACTCGTGGCACAAATGCCAAAATTGACTATCTGGAAGCAAAGGACGGCAAGATCTTGCCCATTGAGGTAAAAACCAATACCCGAGGCAGTATGCAAAGTCTTTGGCTGTTTATGAGGAAGAAAGGACTATTATATGCAGTCAGGACATCGTTGGAAAACTTCGGTGAGTACGAATACGTGGACAAAGAGGCAAATGATACCCGTCGACACATTGACATTATTCCTCTTTATGCGTTGAGCAATCCTTATAGCGTTGAAAAATAAGCATTTTTGGCAGACAACTTGGCGCCTTGCGGACGATCGAACCGACATGGCCGAGGGCGGTGTGACACTTCCGGAGGACGCGGGAGCGGGCAGTTTCGGGGTGCGTCGTACAATTTAGAGCGGAATTTCGCGTTATTTAAGGGTAATAGCATATCTAAACCCACAGGACAACAATGCGTAATACGCACATTCATAGAGCCATTTGGCTTATACTTGCAATCGTACTCGGCTGCGGCGTCTCGACGGCGCAGGTCAAAATACACGGAAAAATCACCGACGAGAAAAACGAGGCTCTCGAATTTGTCAGCGTACACGTCCGCGGCACAGCCATAGGAGCGACCTCGGGACTTGACGGAACATACTCGCTGACAGCCCCGGCAGCGGACACCATACGCGTAGTATTCTCCTGCATCGGCTACCACGAGGTGACACGACGCATCATCGGCGCCAAAGGCGAGACCACGTTGAATGTCAAGATGGAACCCGTAACAATCACACTGGAAGGAATCACCGTCACCGATTACCAAAAACAAACCGGCACAGTCCAAAGCATCAATACCGATAGCTACCGCCTGGCGCCGGATGTCAACGGCGGCAGCGTCGAGGGTCTTATATCCACCATGGCCGGCGTCACGCAAAGCAACGAGATGTCCTCGCAATACAGCGTACGCGGCGGCACCTTTGACGAGAACTCGGTGTATATCAACGGCGTCGAAGTCTATCGTCCGCAGCTCATTTCTTCCGGCCAGCAGGAAGGCCTGTCCATCATCAACCCCGATATGGTGGGCGCCATCGGATTCTCCACCGGCGGATTTGCCGCCCAGTACGGCGACCGTATGTCCTCGGTGCTCGACATCACCTATCGCCAGCCCGAGGCCTTCGAAGGTTCGCTCAACCTCAGCCTACAAGGCGGCGGACTCACCATAGGCACCTCAAGCAAACGCTTCAGCCAGTTGCACGGCGTGCGCTACAAGAGCAATTCGTCGCTGCTCAGTTCTATGGACGAGAAAGGCGAGTATGACCCGCGCTTCTTCGACTACCAGACATATATGACTCTGAAGATCAGCCCCAAATGGACAGCCTCGGTACTGGGCAACATCAGCATCAACAACTACAAATTCATACCACACGACCGTAGCACTAATTTCGGCACTTCCACCGATGCCAAGCAATTCAAGGTCTATTTTGACGGACAGGAGAAAGACCGCTTCGAGACATTCTTCGGCGCCGGCAACATCACCTTCAAGCCCTCCAAGAAAGCCGAATACACGCTGCTTGCCTCCGGATATCTCACCAACGAGCTTGTATCATACGACATCTCCGGCGAATACTGGCTTGACCAAGCCGGCACCGGCGGATCGGGCAACGATGGCGGCATAGGCGGCGAACTGGGCATAGGACGCTACTTTGAGCACTCGCGCAACCGCCTCAAGGCCTCGGTATTCTCGCTGTCGCTGCGCGGTGCCAACGGCATAGCCGGGCACAATATAGCCTACGGCGTCACCTACAACCACGAAAAAATCCACGACCGAACGCGCGAATGGGAACGCCGCGACTCGGCCGGGTACTCCCTACCCTTCGACCCCGATGCACTCCGCGTAGTCTACAACCTACAATCGGCCGAGGACATCGCAAGCAACCGCCTGTCGGCATACGTCCAAGACACTTGGCGCATCAATTCGTCCATAGGCTACTTCAACGTCAACGGCGGCATACGTCTCAGTTACTGGGACTTCAATAAGGAGACACTCGTAAGTCCGCGCTTCAATGTCGGATTTGTCCCAACACGTGCACCGCGTTGGACCTTCCGTTTTGCCACCGGCCTATACTATCAGACACCTTTCTATAAAGAATTCCGTCAGCCAGTAGTCGATGACAAAGGCAACTACACCATACATTTGAACAGCGACATCAAGTCGCAACGCAGTTTCCAGTTTATTCTCGGCAGCGACTACACCTTCCGCGCCTTTGACCGTCCGTTCAAGCTCTCCGCCGAAGCATACTACAAAATTCTCGGCAACCTGATACCATACGAGATTGACAACCTCAAGATAACATATTCGGGCGTCAACTCGACATCCGGCTCGACAGCGGGAGTGGATATGAAACTCTTCGGCCAATTCGTCCCCGGAAGCGACTCTTGGGTCAGCTTCTCGCTGATGAATACGCGCGAAAACCTCAACGGCGTCACCGTACCCCGCCCCACCGACCGCCGCTACAGTTTTGCGCTCTATTTCACCGATTACTTTCCCAAACTGCCTAAGCTAAAATTCAGCCTCCGCGGCATCTTCAGCGATGGCCTGCCCACCACAGCTCCGCGCTCGTCGCGTGACAAGGGCTACTTCCGAGCCCCTGCTTACAAGCGCGTGGACGTCGGCTTGAGCTACGCCCTGCTGTCACCCTTGGCCGACGGCCGACAACGTTCAGGCTTCTTGCGGCACATCAAGAGCGTATGGCTCGGCCTTGACTGCTTCAACCTCTTGGATATCAGCAATGTCAGCTCGTATTACTGGGTAACTGACGTCAACAATCTGCAATACGCCGTGCCCAACTACCTGACACGACGTCAAATCAACGTACGCCTCTCGGTAGACTTCTGAGGCGCGAGGAAACAGCTTCCTCACTCCTTGTACGATAAGCCGAGTAGGGCAAAATACACCACGACGGACTCCGGCATCGCGTCAGACAGCACAACCGAGGTTATGCTGTCTGACGCTTTTTGCGTAACTTTGCGGACACAAACCGAGCACACAGCAACCCTACAGATGGACAATTCGACCGAAACACATACACCCGCGTCCGCACACCTGCTTTGGCAGATGTTCGTGACGTTCTTCAAGATAGGAGCCTTCACCTTTGGCGGCGGATGGGCTATGATTTCGATTATTGAGCGCGAAATCGTCACCAATCACCGCTGGATAGACCGCGAAGAATTCCTTGACTTGCTGGCCGTAGCCCAGTCGCTTCCGGGCATCTTGGCCGTGAATATTGCCGTAGCCGTAGGCGATCGCGTAGCTATGCGCCGAGGCAGCATCGTTGCCGCCCTGGGCACCATACTACCCTCATTTCTAATCATTTTAGTTATTGCCATATTCCTCACACCCGAACTTATCAACAACAATCCCACGCTCGTCAAAATCTTCAAAGGCATACGTCCGGCCGTAGTCGCACTTATCATCGCCCCCGTGATTTCGGCGGCACGCGCGGCACACATCGACTGGCGCACGGCCGGCATTCCCATAGGCGTAGCACTGTTGATATGGTCCAAATTACCCGTGGTATCCAATCCCATACTATGGATTGTACTCGGCGCCATTGGCGGAATTCTTGTGTTTCGGCACAGTATGCACAATGTCTCCAAGTCCGAGGAGGGACACGCCCGATGATATACCTGCATCTGATTTGGAGCTACCTAAAAATAGGTCTCTTCGGCTTTGGCGGCGGATATGCCATGCTTGCCCTCATCCAAAGCGAAGTAGTCGAACCCGGCTGGATTTCAGACAAAACATTCACAGACATCGTAGCCATATCGCAGATGACGCCTGGACCTATCGGTATCAACTCGGCCACATATATCGGCTATACGGCTCCGGGAGTCGCAGGATTCGACGGCTGGTGGTGGGGCGTACTGGGCTCACTGCTATGTACCTTGGTCGTGATGATTCCGTCATTTGTGCTCGTGTCACGCCTCAACCATTACATCATACGCCATCGCGACAGCGAGTACATCAAAGGCATTTTTCTCGGCCTACGCCCCGTAGTGGTTGGGCTGATAGCCTCAGCGGCATTGCTGCTTATGAATGGCGAAAACTTCGGGACAGAGACCTATGACATCGTAGCAAGCATCGCCATCTGTATCGCGTCCTTCTGCATAGTCTTTTTCACAAAAATACACCCCATTTGGGCCATCGTGGCCGCCGGCGGCGCCGGATTATTCATATTTTGATTTACATGGATTACAACGAGACGCTCCAATACCTATACGCACGACTTAAGACATTCCACCATATCGGACAGGAGGCGTACAATCCGGGGCTTGAAAACATACGTGCCCTTTCGGCCGCCTTCGGCAATCCACACCAAGGGCTCAAATGCGTGCACATCGGCGGTACCAACGGCAAAGGCAGCACGGCACATACCGTCGCCGCCGTACTTCAGGCCGCCGGATACCGCACCGGCCTATACACATCCCCCCATCTTCTGGACTTTGACGAGCGCATCCGAGTCAACGGCATGCCTATCGATCACAATTACGTAATCGACTTTGTGCAACGTTATATGTCCATGGACATCCACGAATGCGATCCGTCGTTCTTCGAGCTGGCCACGGTCATGGCTTTCGAGTATTTTAATCAACAAGATGTAGACATCGCCGTCATCGAAGTAGGACTCGGCGGACGTCTCGACTCGACCAATATCATCAACCCGGAAGTGGCGGCCGTCACCAATATCTCGCTGGAGCACACTGCCATCCTGGGTGATACACGTGCAGCCATAGCAGCCGAAAAAGCCGGGATATTCAAGCCCAACGCCGATGCCGTTTTGGGCGAACCGGATGACGAGATACTGCCCGAATTCCGCAAAGCCGCAGCATCTGCCGGCGTCTCGCTCACCATTGCAGCACCATTTTGGACGAAGATAGACACCGATAACAACGGGACGTACATCTACCGCGGCACACGTTGGGGAGATGTCAAAGGTCAGCTCACCGGCGAATGTCAGAAAGCGAATGCGGCCACGGCTATGGCCGTCATCGAGGCCCTCATAAGACGCGGATGGCATATCGACGAGGCGGCCATCCGCCACGGCTTTGTTCACGTGACAGACACCGGACTTGTAGGCCGCTGGAGTATACTGCAACGCCATCCAACCGTAATATGCGACACGGGGCATAACCCCGGATGCTGGCAATATATCACACCTCGTCTTGCAGCCATAGATCCTCACAAGCTATTCATTGTCATAGGATTTGTATCAGACAAGGATTACGCAGACATTCTGGCAACCGTACCGCACGACGCTCATTATTTCTTTGTAGCGCCAGACACGCCACGCGCAGCACGCGCCGCCGATGTAGCTGCCGCCGCCGCACGTGCAGGCATACCCGGCGAAGTTTGCACTTCGGTCTCCGACGGCTATTACAAAGCACTTGCCGCCGCCACAGCTAAAAGTGACGACGGCAAGAATGATTCTGTCGTTTTTGTGGGCGGAAGCAATTTCGTCGTTGCCGAAATGCTTGCCGCACGCCGAAAAAACGCCGCAATTTAAGGCATCCGGCTCGGCAGTCTACGGTTTAGCGGAGCGCAATGACTTCGACCTCGACAAGTACATTCTTAGGCAGAGTCTTCACTGCCACGGCCGAGCGCGCGGGATACGGAGCGGTGAACACCGAAGCATACACCTCATTCATAGCGACAAAATCGCCCATATCAGCGAGGAACACAGTGGTTTTAACCACATTGTCGACAGTCAGTCCTGCCTCTTTTAGTATGGCACACACGTTGGCAAGCGCCTGCTTGGTCTGCGCCTCGATGCCTTCGGGTATTTCACCGGTGGCCGGATTGATGGGTATCTGACCGGAAGCGTATACAAAAGTTCCGGTGTCGATGGCCTGACTGTAGGGACCGATAGCGCCGGGAGCGGCGGTAGTTGCAATTACTTTTTTCATAACTATATTTATTTGATGGTTAATTAGAATATTAGACATCTTCTATGAGCGAGGCTACAGGGGTCGCATCCGCCGATGCAGCAGCTAGACTTACACGATCAAGCGCCGCATCTACATTATCGAAAGTCTTGTCAAAGCCTTTGACAAAATCGTTATGCCCGAACCGGTGAAGCACATCCACAATATGCCCGACCGTCAGCTCGGATGTAGGCCTGGCCGGCTGATATCCCGTAAGCATATCTTTAGAGTCAAGTATGACGCAATTGATGACCCCTGCATGCGTCAATTCGTCAACAATTAATGATACAAGTCGCGGCGGGATATTGTATACCCGAGACAGATCGTTGTCCGTCGGCGGAGTGAGGCCTTTGTCAAACCGATAAGCGACTACGGCGCTCACAGCCACCGCTATTTTTTGATAGTAATACCAGGAAATATGCTTGATGTCCTCGTTGTACGAAAAATGGTAAATGCTCTGCGACGTATAGCAAATCAGAGCGCCGCTCAACGTGACCACCCACGTCAATTGAAGCCATATCAGAAGCAGCGGCAGAAACGCAAAACTACCATAAATAGCATTGTAATGCGTCACATACACCTGTCCTGTCACAAACAGCCATTGCAGTAGTCTGAAGCCGGTACCGGCGATAACTCCGGCAAGCAAAGCATTGGACATACGCACTTTGGTGTTAGGTATCAAAATATAAGCAGCGGCAAAGAATAGCCACGTCAGCAGCCATGACGCACAATCCAAAAGCACCGAAATCATCGGGGTGGCAATTTCGTAATCAAACAGATGCTGCAACGTATTGGAAACAAACAACGCCAAGCCGCCCGAGCATATCAGTAATATGGGCAATATAAGCAATGTCGCGGTATAATCCATCATCTTGCGCCAAAAGCTGCGCCCTTGGCGTATACCCCAAATGCGATTGAAAGCTCCCTCGACGTTGCTCAGCAGCGAAATCAACGTCCACAATAGCAAGACAACACCGATGCCGACAAATACGCCCTTACCTGTATACCCCAGATACGAATCTATGACATCCATCGCATGACTCACCACCTCTGTCTGCCCCGGCAGTAATTCGTACAGCTGATTCTGCAAAAAACTCTGGATGCCGAAGCCTCGTCCTATGGCAAATAGCATAGCCAAAGCCGGAACAATGGCCAGCAACGTGCGATAAGTCATAGCACATGCCTGCGACTGCAAATTGGTATCCATGAAGGATTTGACCGAAAGATTGAGCGTCTTGACCGCCCTAACGCCAAAAGTATCACGCGTATCGCTCCATACGCCGCCGGCGCAGTATTGCCACTGCCTTTTCAACAACGTCTTAGCCGCGCCTACAGCATCCGTCAAGTGCCCTTTCAGCCTATGTCGTTTCATGTTGTCTGTGTCGTTCATGCAAGCTCTATTGTTTTGAACAATAAAATTATGCCGGTAAGGCATACAATGCACAACCCTTGCCTGAGGTATCTCGACGCCACGGCCCGGAGCAATTATGCCTGTCAAGCGAGAACAAAAGTACATATTAATCCCGAGATTTTTTGTAATTTTGCAGAAAATATGCGACCGATAATGCATAAAGTACTTATCACCGGTGCCAACGGGCAACTCGGCAGGGCTTTTGTGTCATCATTGTCCGATGATGACACCTTTGACGTATATGCATGCGGGCACTCCGACCTTGACATCTGCGATGAAAACGCAGTCACCCAAGCCCTAACCGATTTCGATGCCGATATCCTGGTGAATTGCGCCGCATACACAGCTGTAGATGCCGCAGAAGATCATCCGGACCAAGCCGATGCCGTCAACCATCAAGCCGTGGCCGCAATGGCTCGCGCATGTCGACACCGAGCCGCAAAACTCGTGCACTTCTCCACAGACTATATCTTTGACGGTCAAAGCCGACGGCCTTATCTCGAAACAGATGCACCGGCACCGCTTAATGCCTACGGCCGCTCCAAGTTGGCCGGAGAGACTGCTGCACTATCGATATGTCCGGACGCCCTGGTTATACGCACCGCAGGCGTATACGCCGCTTGGGGGCACAATTTTGTCCGCACCATTTACGGCAAGCTCAAGGACCATAAACCGCTCCGTGTCGTTGCCGACCAAATAATGTCCCCCACCGAAGCCACTACACTGGCCGATGCCGTGCGCGACATCATAGCCTCCGGTCGAAAGTCCTCCGGCATCTTCAACTACACTGATAGCGGTGAAATCTCATGGTACGACCTTGCAGTCGCCATCGCTCGCATAAGTGGCTTCGACGAATCAACCATCACCCCTATCACTACCGCCGAATACCCGACAAAAGCCACGCGTCCGGCTTATAGCGTACTGAACACCTCGCTAATATGCCGCACCTTCGGCATCAAGATACCGGACTGGCAATCAGCCTTATGCCGAGTAGTACAACAGATACAGTAATATATCTCTCCACGACCACAAACGATACAGACCACACACCAACAACAACTTATGTCCGAAATCGACACCGAAATACAACGCCGGCGAACCTTCGCCATTATCTCGCACCCGGATGCCGGCAAAACAACTCTCACGGAGAAATTACTGCTCTTTGGCGGAGCAATCCACATCGCCGGAGCCGTAAAATCCAACAAAATCAAAAAAACCGCGACATCCGACTGGATGGATATCGAAAAACAACGCGGCATCTCCGTTGCCACATCGGTTATGGGCTTTGAATACGACGGGTATAAAATCAATATCCTTGACACTCCCGGCCACCAGGATTTTGCCGAAGACACATACCGCACACTCACAGCCGTCGATTCGGTCATCATAGTCGTCGATGTCGCCAAAGGCGTTGAAGCCCAGACACGCAGACTTATGGAGGTATGTCGTATGCGGCGCACTCCGGTCATAATATTCGTAAACAAACTTGACCGCGAAGGCCGAGACCCATTCGAAATTATGGACGAACTCGAAGCCGAGCTCAAAATCAACGTACGCCCCCTCAGTTGGCCCATAAATATAGGTGCACACTTCAAGGGCGTGTACAACATTTACGAAAACACACTTGACTTATTCACGCCCAATAAGCAAAAAGTCAGCGAACGCGTTGAAATCACAGACGTCAATGACCCGGCCATAGACACCGCCGTAGGCCCCGTAGATGCAGCCAAACTACGCGAAGACCTTGACCTGATACAAGGTGTATATCCCGATTTCGACCGTGATCAATACCTCGCAGGTCAAATGGCTCCCGTGTTTTTCGGCTCCGCGCTCAACACTTTCGGTGTCAAGGAATTGCTTGACTGCTTTGTCAAAATAGCTCCTTCTCCTCGTCCGGTAATTACTGCCGAAAACATCACAGTAAAACCCGAAGACCCAGATTTCAGCGGATTTGTATTCAAGATACACGCCAATATGGACCCCAATCACCGCAGCTGCATAGCCTTTGTCAAAGTCTGCTCGGGCGTATTCCATCGCAACCACAATTACAAGCAAATGCGCACAGGCAAAGTAATGAAATTCGCCGCCCCCACCGCATTTATGGCACAGAAAAAAAGCATCGTAGACGAGGCGTACCCCGGTGACATCGTCGGCATACCCGACACCGGCAACTTCAAAATCGGCGACACACTCGTTGAAGGCTCACGCGAACTTCATTTCAAAGGCCTACCAAGTTTCTCGCCCGAGATGTTCAAGTACATCGAAAATACCGACCCGATGAAATCCAAGCAGCTTGACAAGGGTATACACCAACTGATGGACGAAGGTGTGGCGCAACTATTCACCAACCAATTCAACGGCCGCAAAATCATCGGCACCGTCGGACAGCTGCAATTTGAGGTAATCCAATATCGGCTTCTACACGAATATGGCGCCCAATGCCGTTGGGAACCCATATCGCTCTACAAAGCATGCTGGATTGAGTCTGACAACGAAGCAGCCTTGGACGCCTTCAAAAAGCGCAAATATCAGTACATCGCCACCGACACCCAAGGCCGAGACGTCTTCCTTGCAGACTCCAACTACGTTTTGCAGATGGCTCAGCACGACTTTCCCGACATCAAGTTTCACTTTTCGAGCGAATTTTAGCCCGAAAAACCAACCGCTGCGCCACTGCACAATACGAATTCAACCTATACATAGAGTAATAATAATCAATTAAAGGTATTCACTTATGACTAAGCCGCTTATACTCGTAGCCGGAGGTATGGGCTACATAGGATCACACACCGTAGTCGAACTTATCAATGCCGGATACGAGGCACTCATAGTCGACAACCTCTCCAACAGCAACCTCGGTGTATTGGACGGCATCGAGGCCATCACCGGCACTCGGCCCGAATTTGTACAGGCCGACTGCGCCGACCTTAAAACGATGCGCTCAATCTTTGCTTCACATCCTTCTATAGTCGGCGTCATTGATTTTGCAGCAAGCAAGGCCGTCAACGAATCCGTACACAAACCGCTACTATATTACCGCAACAATATCGTTTCGCTGCTCAACCTTCTGGAATGTATCAAAAGCGCCACCGAATGTCGCGGCATAGTCTTTTCCTCATCATGTACCGTCTACGGCGAGCCTGACACAAATCCCGTAACGGAGATGTCCCCTATCAAACCGGCAACATCGCCATACGGCAACACCAAGCAAATCAGCGAGGATATCATTCGCGACACAGTGGCTGCCGGTACGGGCTTCAACGCCATACTTTTGCGTTATTTCAACCCGGTAGGCGCGCATCCGTCCGCTCTCATCGGCGAACTGCCCAACGGAGTACCGCAAAACCTCATCCCATATCTGACGCAAACTGCGATAGGAATACGCAAACAGCTTAGCGTCTTCGGAAATGACTACCCCACTCCCGACGGATCGTGTATCCGCGACTTCATTGATATTACCGACTTGGCTCGGGCTCATGTCACAGCCGTAAAACGTATCGTAAACAAGGATATGGACGAGGATGTCGAGGTATTCAATCTCGGCACCGGCCACGGCGTCTCGGTACTTGAACTCATCAACACCTTCGAGAAAGCTACCGGCGTCAAAGTGCCCTACACCATTGCCCCACGACGCCAAGGCGATATCATCCAAGTATGGGCCGACCCATCCAGGGCAAACAAAGTCCTGGGATGGAAGGCCGAAACGCCTCTGGAACAGACTATGCTCAACGCTTGGCATTGGCAACAGCACTTGCGCGAAACAGGCGTAATGTGACGCAAACACGCCTTTGTGCCTGTTGTCTTGACAGGCGTACAATATGACACCCTCACTATACGTTAACCTATTACGTACGTAATAAGATAACTTCATGAAAATTATGCTCCGGACGGCGACATACGCCGCCATACTTGCAGCCACTTTTGTCCTGACCGCCTGCGGCGGGCCAAAACTTTCCGACGCCAAGGCTCAATATGACCGCGGCGAGTATTTTGATGCAGCAAAGACCTATCGCAAGATATACAACAAGCTCACCAAGAAGGAGGAGCGCAAACAGCGAGGCGAAGTGGCCTATCAATTGGGATTGTGCCACAGCCGCCTGCGTCAAAACGCGCGTGCTGCCGCCGCCTTCCAAAACGCCATACGATACGGATGGAAAGACTCGACAGTGTACCTGCAATTGGCGCGCGAATTACACGCCGATGGTAAATATGCTCAGGCTGTGACCGCCTACGAAACTTACCTCGAATGGAAGCCCGGAGACAAACTCGCAGCAGACGGCCTTGCAGGAGCCAAAATGGGACAAAACAAAGCTCTACAAACACGCTACGTGGTCAAAGCGGCCAAGCTTTTCAATTCGCGGCGCAGCGATTACGCACCTATGTATGACAGCCCCGAATTGGACAGATTATACTTTACGTCCACAAACGAAAAAGCCTCCGGAAGCAAACGCAGCGAAATCACCGGCATGAAGAACGGGGACATATTTGTAGCGACAAAGAACGAACGCGGCGAATGGAATCGTCCCGAAGCCGTGGAAGGCGAACTAAACACCGAATTGGACGAAGGCATCGTATCATTCTCGCCGGACGGACAAACAATGTACCTTACCAAGGCTCGTCGCGAACCTTCGGCAAACACCGGAGTGGAAATATACACCTCGCAGCGCAGCGATGCCAAATGGAGTGCGCCCGTCAAATACGAGATTACAGCAGATACGCTGTCCTCTTACGGGCATCCGGCCGTATCTCCGGACGGCAACTGGCTGTACTTCACCAGCGATATGCCGGGCGGTAGCGGAGGCAAAGATATTTGGCGCGTCAACCTCAAGGAACGCGCCGGATCGCTCGAAAACCTCGGCGAGTGGATTAATACCCCGGGGGACGAAATGTTCCCGTATATGCGCACCGATTCGGTACTATATTTTGCATCCGACGGGCACCCGGGTTTTGGCGGCCTTGACGTTTTTCGTGCCGAGATGACACCATCCGGCGGTTGGAACGTAACCAATATGGGTCGTCCGGTCAATAGCGCAGGTGATGACTTCGGCATCACTTTCGGCAAAGGCGAAAGCGGATTCTACAGCAGCAACCGTGGCGATGCACGCGGATACGATCATATATATTCATTTGAGTTACCCGAACTGAAAATCACCATTTCCGGTTGGGTAATTGATAAAGACGATGAGCCCGTACCTAACGCCGTAATTCGAATAGTAGGCAATGACGGGAGCAATCAAAAGCAAGTAGCCCGCGATGACGGGTCGTTCTCATTCCCCCTAAATCGTGGCGTTTCCTACGTTATGATGGCCGGTGCAAAAGGATATCTGAACGCGCGTCAAGAATTCACCAGCGAGTACACCGAGGAAGATGCCGACTACGGTGTCGATTTCGTATTGTCTTCTATTACCAAGCCGGTGGTTGTCGAGAATATATTCTACGACTTCGATCGAGCCTCATTGCGACCCGAATCAAAGAAAGCCTTGGACGAACTGGCTCAAGTGCTGCGCGACAACCCCAACGTAACCATCGAAATGGCCTCGCACACAGACAGACACGGCTCCGAGAAATACAATCTCGACTTATCATCACGTCGCGCTCGCTCGGTCATTGATTACCTTATCAGCGTAGGTATATCACCCGACAGACTGCAAAGCCAGGGCTATGGTAAATCCCGACCGAAAACCGTCACTAAACGTATAGCTAAGGAATATCCCCAATTCAAAGAGGGAGATGTACTCACCGAAGACTATATAAATGCACTGGAAAAGGAAGAAGACCGTGAAGCCGCCGACCAGATTAATCGTCGCACCGAGTTCCAAGTCCTTTCCATAGACTACAGGATGTACTAAGCCCGACAACCGCTGCACAATGTCTGACATTCGCCTATACACGCCGGTCGAACCTATTCGCGGAACATGCGGCATCAGCCGCAATGACCGCATCACCATGCTCGGCTCATGCTTTACAGACAACATCGGCGAATGTCTGCGACGTGACGGCTTCGATGTGCAGGCCAATCCTCTGGGTGTGCTTTTCAACCCGGCGTCCATTGCCACTATTATGCGCCGCGCTCTTGCATCTAAAGAATTCACACATGACGATTTGGTGTTCCATGACAGTAGATGGCATTGTTTGTATCTGAACACTCGATACTCAGATACGGATGCAGACGCACTCCTTGAGCGACTTAACGCCGATATCAAAGCACTCGGCCAACGACTCGCCTCCGATTCAATTTGGATTATCACTTTCGGCACTGCATGGGTATACACTTACAAAGCCGGCAACTACATTGTCGGTAACTGCCACAAGATTCCACAAAGTGCTTTTGAACGCACGCGACTTGACATTGATACGATTGTCGCTGAATGGAAGGAGCTTTGCCGAGACAAACGTGTAATATTCACCGTCAGTCCCGTACGTCATCTTGCAGACGGACTTCACGGAAACAATCTAAGCAAGGCCGTACTCCACCTTGCCGTCGAACGAATTGTTGCCGAAAGTTCGGCTACCGAGTATTTCCCGGCCTTCGAAATTGTTTGTGACCAATTGCGCGATTACCGTTTTTATGACCGCGATCTCAAGCATCCTTCACCGACGGCAATAGACATTGTCTACGACTTTTTCGCCAACACATACTTTGACAAAGATACGCAACGGCAAGCGATACAATATCGTTCCGAAAAACTTAGGGCTTTGCATCGCCCCATCATTGAACAATAACTATACATGGACAAGAACCCATATTTTGACATAAAATCGCTTTCAGCGGCAGTACACGCACTTGCCATCTCAGGCAACACCTCGGCCGAACATTCGATGCTTCGTACTGTAATTACCGACAGTCGCGCACTGCTGACCGATCCGTACAACACGGTATTTGCAGCACTATGTACGCCTCAAGGTGACGGACACCGCTACATTCGAGATATGTACAACAAGGGTGTACGTGTATTCCTGATCGAGAAAAGCATCGCAGACCTCACCGCATACCCCGACGCCACATTTATCAACGTAAAAGATGTGCGCCAAGCCTTATGGGATAGCGCAAAAGCGCTTCGCGACGCCTTCACCGGTCCGGTCATAGGAATTACCGGAAGCATCGGCAAGACCTTTACCAAAGAACTTCTTAACAGCTGCAGACTCAGCAAACATTGTGCCCGCAGCCCGCGCAGTTGGAATTCGAGTATCGGTGTGCCCGAATCGCTGTGGCTTGCGGCAGGAGCCGATGCAGCAATCATTGAGGCCGGTATCTCGCACAAAGGCGAGATGGGTATACTTGCAGACATCATACGTCCCACCATCGGAATATTCACCGCAATTACAGAAGAGCATAACGATGGCTTTGAATCCATAGAGAGCAAATGCCGCGAAAAAGCCCTGCTTTTTGCCTCGGCCACGGACATATTCTACAACAGTTCATATCCTTTGATTGCCTTGGTTCTCAAGGATATATACCCCGAAAAGAACTTACACCCATGTACCGACATCTGGGATATATGCGTCCAAGTCGCTGCCTTATTCGGCAAAAAGATATCCTTCAATCCCGCCCAAATCGGACGATACGACATCTCGGGACGTATCGACATAACGGATATGAGCGGCAACAGTGCACTCGCCTTGGACTATTATACCGGAGATACAGACGGAATTGCCACTGCACTCGACTATGTACGTCGACGTATTTCCCCCGAACATGACTTACGAGTATGCGTCAGTGCACCGGTGGCGGAGACATGGGGCTACGACTCGGTGGCCAATGTGCTCAAGGCAGCAGGCGTCACCAAGGCATACCTCATCGGGGGCGATACTGAATACTCCGCCGGGATAGCGTCCTCAGGCCTTGAAGTAGCTCGATTCGAAGACACGGACGCATTCGAACGCCATATCGCACACAATGTCAACGATATGCAACGCACAATGTTATATATAAACGTCGAAGACAAGGAACAAGGCAGACTGATGCGCGATCGGCTGTGTTCGCTGCGACACATCACGCACCTAAATATTGACCTTGAGGCACTTGTGCATAATGTACGGCACTACCGATCATTGCTGACCAAGGGCATCGGCATGATTGCTATGATTAAGGCCGATGCATACGGATGCGGTGATATAGAAGTCGCTCGGACGCTACAGTCATGCGGCCTGAGCTACCTTGCCGTGGCTGTTGTGGATGAAGGCGTCCGCCTAAGACGCGCCGGTGTCACTATGCCCATAATAGTACTTGACCCTTGGTGCCTCAATCCGCACGCAATCGTTGCATACCGACTGGAGCCTACACTTATAGACTTAGACAAAGACATAATGTCCAATCTCGAGCGAGAAGTTGCCGCCGCCGGACTTACCGACTACCCGATACACGTCAAAATAGACTCGGGTATGCATCGTGTCGGGCTGAAAAACGAGGACGAAATAAGCACCTTTGTCTCAATGCTTTCGCAGTGTCCGCACCTGCATATTGCTACGACATTCTCACACTTGGCCACAGCCGATTGCTTGGATATGGACGACTATACCACACTCCAACTTAGCACTTTCGACCGACTTAGCGACTATTTGCGCAACAGCGTCCCATACGGCAAGGACATCAAGCGACATATACTCAACACTGCCGGCATAATACGCTACGGCCACACACGTTATACATACGATTTGGTGCGTCTCGGTATTGGCATGTACGGGATTTCACCGCTACCGGACGATGCAGACCAATCAGCGCTGAAAACCGTGGCAACGCTACGCACGTCCATAATCGCAATACACAAATACCCGGTAGGTGCGACCATAGGTTACGGCCGTCGCGGCGTCACCACACGCGACAGCGTTATCGCAACCATACCTATAGGATACGCCGATGGCATCAATCGACACCTCGGATGCGGACACGCTTCGTTTGTAGTCGAAGGAATACCCTGTCCCACTATAGGCAACATCTGTATGGATCTCTGTATGATAGATGTCACCGACTGCCCGAAGGCACACATCGGATCTTCGGTGGAGATTTTCGGTAAACACGCCCCAATCCAACGCCTTGCCGAAACGCTGAATACCATACCATACGAAATACTCACCTCCGTATCCTCACGAGTCAAAAGATTATACTTCCGCGAGTAACGCATACACACCTTCGCGACATCAACTCTCGGCATATGCGCCAAACATTCACGGAACACATCACACTAAGCATTTAGCATGTGAATATTAGTAACACTATGATGCAAATATCCTAAAAAAGGTTAAGGTTTTTATGAGTTAAACGTTTAATAAAATCTTTTAACACATTGCATCTCGGCAGATAGGCCGTAATACGTAATTTTGTAGTAGCCAAATCCCAAAAACGGATTTGGCTACTGCACTTATCGAATATATAGACCAAACTTACAGATACCAGTTTTATGAGCGACACCGTAAACATCCGCGAACTCAATGATATGGTCGCGGGCAAAAGCGATTTCATCAACCTCATTACCGAGGGAATGAACCAAACAATCGTTGGACAAAAGCATCTTATAGAATCACTTATCATAGCCCTGCTCTCCAACGGGCACGTACTACTCGAAGGTGTCCCCGGCCTTGCCAAGACACTCGCCATTAAGACATTGTCTCAACTTATAGATGCAAAATATAGTCGCATACAGTTCACTCCCGACCTGCTCCCGGCCGACGTAATAGGTACTATGGTGTACAGCGTCAAGAACGAACAATTCCAGGTGAAAAAAGGTCCGGTATTTGCAAACTTCGTCCTCGCCGACGAAATCAACCGCGCCCCGGCAAAGGTACAAAGTGCACTGCTCGAAGCTATGCAAGAGCGTCAAGTCACCATCGGCGACAACACCTTCCGTCTTGACCAACCTTTCTTGGTAATGGCCACACAAAACCCCATTGAGCAAGAAGGTACATACCCTCTGCCCGAGGCACAAGTTGACCGCTTCTTGATGAAAGTCGTCATAAGCTACCCTTCCAAAGAAGAAGAACGTATAATAATTCGCCAGAATATCGCCAACGAAAGCCGCGAAATACGCCCCATCATCAAACCCTCCGAAATCATTGATGCACAAAAACTGGTCGAACAGATATACGTAGACGAAAAAATCGAACGCTATATCGTAGATATAGTATATGCCACCCGCACTCCGGCCGAATATGGTCTTAACGACCTGACGGACATTATCGCTTTCGGAGCCTCGCCTCGTGCATCAATATCGCTGGCTCGCGCCGCTCGCGCCTACGCTTTCATCCACCAGCGCGGCTATGTAATTCCCGAAGACGTTATCGCGGTATGCCACGACATCCTTCGCCACCGCATCGGCGTGACATACGAAGCCGAAGCAAACAATATTTCCACGGACGAAATCATCACCGAAATCCTTGACAAAATTCTTGTCCCCTAACCCTTATCGACCAATCGCTCAACGCGCTGAATTATGGACTCGAAAGAACTTCTAAAAAAGGTCCGCAAAATCGAAATCAAGACTCGCGGACTGTCGCAAAACATCTTTGCAGGCGAATATCATTCGGCCTTCAAAGGCCGCGGCATGATGTTCAGCGAAGTGCGCGAGTACCAATACGGCGATGACATCCGAGACATCGACTGGAACGTCACCGCACGGCACAACAAACCTTACGTGAAGGTTTATCAGGAAGAGAGGGAATTGACGGTGATGCTGCTCATTGATATGTCGGGTAGCGGTGCTTTTGGCGCTGTAGGTTCGCAAAAGCGCGACATCATTGCCGAAATATCGGCCACATTGGCATTCTCGGCCACACAAAACAACGACAAAATAGGAGCCATATTTTTTACCGACCGAATTGAGAAGTATATTCCGCCGGCTAAAGGCAAAAAACAAATCCTGCTGATTATCCGCGAGCTTATAGACTTCAGTCCCAAACACAACAAAACAGACATCGAAGGCGCGGTAAAGTATTTTGCCAATGCCTCAAAACGCGCTTGCACAGCATTCCTCATCTCGGACTTCATAGACAGCACTGACTATAAGCAGGCTCTGCAAATAGCACGTAATCGCCATGATCTTATGGCCATACAAGTATACGACAAACGTGACGCACAGATGCCTGACGTAGGTCTCATTCGCCTGGCAGACCTCGAAACAGGGCGAACCCGCTGGGTGGATACATCCAGCCGGCACGCGCGCCAAATCTATGATAAACATTGGTATACCAACCAGCAACGTATGGCCGAGACACTACGCTCGGCACGTGTGGACTTTATATCCGTGGCCACGGATGAAGACTATGTCCGCGCACTTATGGGCTTGTTCAAAAACCGCGGACGGGGCTAACGGCCAACAACCATTTGTCCGACACATTGTACACAAATATATGAATATACATACATTAAAAGCTTCGATCAAACTGTCGGCTCTAAAGACTGCCACCGCCCTTGCGCTGGTGTTTTTTACATCCGGAGCTTTTGCCCAACAGCCAAGCGAAGCAGCCGCACCCGTCACAATATCGGCAAAAATAGATTCGACCACATTGACTATGGGCGACCGCACCAACATCCGTGTCGAAGTGCTCAAAAACGGGCATTACGGCCTGATGATGGATCAGGTGCAACAAGACGACCAAGGCGTATACACGCTTAATAAAGTGGAAGTACGCGAAACTTCAGTCGACTCAACGGACATCGGCAATGGTCGCATTCAGGTAATATATACATACCTTATCCAGCCATTCGAACCGGGCACTCAGAGCATAGGACCATTCAGATTTGTCAATGGTGCCGACACCATTGATTCGGAAATAGTGACGCTCAAAGTCCTTGAGCCGGATATGCCGAAGGTGATGAAAGACTCCCTTCTCATCAATCCCTTTGAAGGCGTTGTTTCCATTCAGGGAAGATGGTATGACTTTATCCCGGAATGGTGGTACTGGCCACTACTGGCACTGCTTGTCATCGCCCTCGGCGTCGTTATATTCCTCCTGTACAAGAAGAATGGCCCGACTCTGCTTCCGCACAAGAAGATAATTCCGCCATACGAATTGGCAGTCAAACGCCTTACACATCTAAAGTCGCGACACCTTGCCGAAAGCGGTCATGACAAAGAATACTACACCGAACTCACGGACATCCTGCGTCAATATATTGACGGACGTTTCGGCATCAATGCACGCGAAATGACCACAACACAAATTCTCGAAGCAATGTCCGCCGAAGACACGCTCAAGCATTTCATCGATGCTCTCGGCCCGGTATTTCGCACAGCCGACTTCGTGAAATTTGCTCGTCAACGTCCCGATATTTCAGAAAATATCCGCTCGTTCAACGCCGTAAGCGACTTTGTATCCACTACCCGTCCCTTGCCCGAAGTTGACGAAAACGCCAAGGGCAAAACAGCCGCTAAAGACAGCGAAAGCCCTAAAACAACGAACACAAAACGAAAAAGCTAAAATACCGTCATGCAGTTTGCTCATCCGCATTTACTATGGCTGATACCCATTGTCTTAGCCTTGCTTATTGCAAGATACGTGTATACGGCACGAAACGCCCGCCCAACCATGGGCGTATCCACCACTGCCCCTTATGCTAATACGCCTACACCATGGCGTGCACGCCTGCGACATCTATTGTTTGCCCTGAGGCTTGGGGCAATATCTTGTCTGATAGTCATCCTCGCCCGACCTCAGTTGAGCGACAGCTGGCGTACAACAGATACCGAAGGAACCGATATCGTCATTGCCCTCGACGTCTCTTCCAGTATGCTTGCTCAGGATCTCAAGCCCAATCGTATGGAAGCCGCCAAGAAGATGGCCCAAAAATTCATTACAGGGCGTCCCAACGACAACATCGGCGTAGTTGTCTTTGCCGGCGAAAGCCTGACTGGCATTCCATTGACTATGGATCATTCGGCTCTCATTAACTATATAGAAGGTATCAAACCCGAAATGCTCGAAGACGGCACCGCCATCGGTGACGGACTCGCCACTTCAATATCCAGACTTATAGATGGTAAAGCCAAGAGCAAAAGCGTGATACTACTCACCGATGGTTCAAACAACACAGGAGTCGTAACACCCTCGGATGCCGCCTCAGTGGCTCAGGAACGCAAAATCAAAGTGTATCCCATAGCTGTCGGAACACGCGGTCGAGCACTTACACCAGTAAGCATTGACGCCTTAGGCCGAATGCAATATGAGATGCAGCAAGTTGTCATCGATGAGGCTACACTTCAGTCCATCGCCACACATACCAACGGAAAATATTTCCGTGCAACAGACAACAAAACCCTATCAAATATCTTCAACGAAATCGACCGTTTGGAAAAAACGCACATGAGCATCCGCCAATTCAGCCACACCGAAGACGACTTTGCTGCGTGGGGATGGTTGCTCTTCGGACTTTTGGCTCTCGAGCTTGTCTTGAGATACACCGTATTCCGCACAGTCCCTTAGTAAGAACGTTTTTTCCCGGACCAACGACAAAAACCGTATACTCCTCGAATATCTTATAGAAAATGTTAGACTTTGCCAATCCCATATTATTGATATTGCTGGTATCGATACCGATAGTGTACTTCTTGTACTGGCTTGCCAAATTGTCTCGCCGACGCAAGATTGCACGCTTCGGCAACCCATCGACACTGGCTCCCCTAATGCCGGATGCATCACACTACAAAACCGGCCTCAAAATCACGCTACAACTAATAGCTCTCGCAGCAGTAGTCATTATATTGGCCCGTCCGCGATTTGGCGAAACCGAACAGACAGACAGCAAACGCGGCATCGAAGTTATGATAGCTTTTGATGCCTCACGCTCAATGCTTGCCGCCTCCACTGACGATCCTAAAAGCATTTCGAGATTGAAACGCGCCAAGCTCCTACTTGAAAAACTTACAGACCGCCTCGGAAACGACAAAGTCGGGCTCGTGGTTTTTGCCGGTGATGCAAAAGTCAAACTACCGTTGACAACGGATTTTTACTCGGCCAAACTCATCCTCAATGACCTTGATCCATCATTGATGCCCTATCAAGGTACATCCATCAGCGAAGCCATAGATCTAAGCAAAAAGTGCTTCAGCAACAAAAAAGACGTCAAAAAATGCATAATCCTGCTCACCGATGCCGAAGATCACGACGGCAACGCCATCGATGCGACCAAAGCCGTAGTAGATAGCGGGATACAAGTCAACGTAATCGGCGTCGGGACATCTAAGGGCGCACGTATACCCATCGGTAGCGGATACCTCACGGACAACGAGGGCAAAGAAGTCCTCACTGCCGTCAACGAAAATGCAGCCAAAGAAATAGCCAAAGCCGGAAAAGGCATATACGTCAACGGCTCCAATACAGACGCATTGGACAAACTCGTACAACAACTTGACAATCTCCAGAAGTCAGACTTCGGTACCGTAAAATATAAGAACAGCGCCGAACAGTTCCCCCTGTTCGCATGGTTAGCTCTCGCCCTATTGATCTGCGACATTCTACTACTCGAACGAAAGACTTCTTGGCTAAAACATATACACTTCTTTGCCGAACTGAACAAAAAGAACGGCTCTGAAAAGAAAAAAGGATAATGCACTCATGACGCTGATAAAACACGCTCACATAATCACGCCGGCATTCATACTGGCAATCGCAACAGCTCTCTTAGCTTCATGCTCGTCTGATATGTCTAATAAAGCCGAACGAAACGCAATCAAAGACGGCAACGAAAAATACAAAAAAGAGCATTATGCCGATGCCGTTAAGGACTACGATAAAGCCCTGAAGGCCAATCCATCCTCCGAAGCGGCAAAGTACGACAAGGCGATGGCAACAATAATGGGCGCTACTACCGCCGATACAACCAAGCTACGCGAAGCTCGCCTGACCCTTGCCAATTTGGGCAAAACCGCATCCGACCCAAACATCAGCGAAAAAGCCATATACAATCTGGGTAACGATGCAGTTTTGATAGGCGATTACCTCAAGGACCTGGCAGACTCCTTGCGCCGTGCAGACATCAATATGGGAGCGCCCTCGGATGGCAGAACATCTAACCAATTGGCCGATTCGCTCTCACAAGTATCAACCCAAAGCTACAAGCAAGCAATATCAAATTACAAAGCAATACTCCGACGCAACCCCACAAATATCAAAGCGCTGCAAAATTTGCGTATAGCCCAGCTCAAGCTTCCCCCGGAAAGTCAAGGCGGCGGTGGAGGCAACGACAACAAGGATAAAAATAAGGACAAGCAGCAGCAAAAGCAACAACAACAGCAACAACAACAGCAACAACAACAAAAGCCGAGTCAGTCCTCACAACAGATACTCAATGCAGTGCAGAACAAAGAGAACAAAACTCGCAAAAACCGGGAACAGCACCAAGGCTACGGCCGTCGAACTACTGATAAGCCCTGGTAAAAGCATATCCAACAACTGAGTACACTATGTCCGCATTAAGATACTACATAATCCTTGTGGCTATAGCCGCTGTGTCATACATCGCGACCGCCCAATCGGTTTCGATAGAGGCTCCGGCTACGGTCATTCAAGGCAACCGTTTCAGCGTCACCATCTCTGTCAACAATAGCGATGCAGTAGTGCGAAACGCTCCCGAAATACCTAATTGCAAGATTTTTAATGCCTCGCGTCCCGGGGTCTCGACAATGCAAAGCACGACTATCATCAATGGTCGTGTCGAGTCCTCAATACAACGCCAATACACCTATTTATATAAGGCCGAAAAAGCATCAACAGTGACTATCCCGGCTGTCAGCGTAGGCAATATGCGGACCCAAGCCAAAAGACTTACCATACTTCCGCCGGATCGAAGCTCGCAGCAAAGTCAATCCGGCTCGTCTTCGATGCCGGCACCGGCAGCCTCAGCGCCACGCGCAGGCAAAGTGTCACCGAGCGATCTCATCGTCACGGTCAATATGTCCAAGAAGCATCTATGGAAAGGAGAGGCTGTCATTGCAACCATTAAGGTGTATACCAAACATAATATCACATCCTTCCGAGCTACCACACTACCTCAATTCGACGGATTTATATCCGAAGAGTTGCCCGTGGGCAGCAACGAGGCTCAGATGGAACATTTTCGCGGCGAAAACTATTACTCCGCGGTGCTGAAGAAATGCCTGCTTTATCCTCAGAAAGCAGGAACACTGACCATCAACTCCGGTCGATATGACGTGACACTCGAGACTTACGAACCGATAACTAACGGATTCTTTGTTACTTATCGTCCTATCGAACAAAATATCACAACAACCTCCAACCGGATTTCGGTAAGTGTTGAAGACCTTCCGCAACCGGCGCCAGATGGCTTTGACGGCGCGGTAGGACACTTCACTGCCACTACAGACATTGCCCCGGCGCATCCACGCACCAATGAGGCTCTTACATATACCCTCAACATCAACGGCACCGGCAATATCAAAGCACTGTCGGCACCCGCCCTATCGTTCCCGGCAAATGTAGAAGAATATACGCCCGAAGTGGTCAGCGATGCCAATTTCAACGGCGCGGATATGCGCGGTACC
>CAKTOT010000024.1 GCA_934590135.1 uncultured Muribaculaceae bacterium | reverse complement strand
TAGTAGGTGGCGGACTGGACGAGGAAGCCGTTTTCGTCTATGACGGCGATGTTGCTGCCGAGGTAGTCGGTGACGTAGTAGTGGGGAACTAAATTCCCATCGATGGAGGGTGCTGTATGTGGTTTGCTGGGAGACCGGCCACGAATGCACGTCGTAGCCATATTCGGTGACTGCTGCGTTGCCGTGGCGAAGCCGCGCCAGCCGCCCTATGGCTTCATACTCACGCCGAATGACCGCTGTCGCCCATCGCACCGATGCCGCGGGGTTTGCGGTGTCCGCGGCTTCGATGCCTTCGGCGTCTTGTCCTGCTGCCGGGTTCAGTACCGGCACCGACACCGCCTTGTCTACGCGTATTGTCGTGGAGGTTAGTTGTCCGCAGCTGTCGTAAGCGTATACCTCCTCCATATCGGGCAAGTATGCCTCTTTATAGCTGTATGTACGCGAGGCAATAGTGCCATCATAGTTGTACGCGGTGCAGCGCCGCCCGCGGTTGTAGCCCGTGGCATAACGCTGAACCTCGCGGCCCTCGCTATCGTAGTAGTATGCCTCATAGCCGCTGCCGGTGTACATGCCTGTAAGCAGCCCGGTAGCAGAGGCATAGAACGGAGCGGAGGCAGAAGCCTCGATGGCGAAGTCCGTGCCGAGGCTGCGCACGGCAACAAAGCGGTAGTCGTCGTAGTATTTTGCCCAGACCACGTCACCGGGCCATGCCGTCGGAACGGGCGTCAGGGCATAGCCGCCACGATCGTATTCGTCCGCCGCAGTCGTCAGCGAGGCCCGTGGCATACCGATGAAAATTCCGTTATCTCACTATCCATCATGCCGCAGCAATACTTGGCCACCTGCCGACCGCAGCCGTCGTAGACAAACAAATGCCAGGTGTCGCCCACGAGCCGTCCGTCACGCTCGGTCAGTTCCCCTCCATGGCATACAAACCGGCTTGTGGCGACACCCGAAGATGCCCACCCATAATCCATTATGAGTGTCAGCAAAATCGTGGACAAGCATCGCAAATATGTCATGGCGTTGAAAGGCGGCGTTAATTCATTATCAGAACAATCATAAGGTGCTGATTGATTGCGACTACCACACACACCGCAAATGTACCGACATTTTATTTATCACAGCAATCGCCTGTTGTTAAAAATATTTAATTAACAAACGCAAGCCAAATGGTCTGTCGGACAGCAATAATAAAAGGCTATGAACAATACGAATAATGGGACAATGGCGTGCAAGCGGACTTTGCCATCGTTCCCATTATTCACATCATTGTCATTACTCCCATTATACACAGGAGCTTCCATTATTCCCACAGCTCCCGTTATTCACGGGAACCGGGTGTACCGAGCTTTCAGATTCCGGTCAGCGACCGAATGATTTCCGGGATATTCTTATTGTTATTGAGCGACTTAAAGCGGCAAGCGCCAACGCCGACAGCAAAGACGGGCACGGGGTTGCCGGTATGACTGGTGGTGGTGAAGCCGAAGCCGGTCTGACCGTTAAGGTGACGGAATACGTCTACCGCAAACGAATTGAAGCTGGCGTACAAGGTCTTCTCGTCTGCCGAATTGCGCTGAGTGAAGCACGCCTCGAATTTGTCTTTCAATGCCTGCTCCTGCTCTGCCGTGACCGGAATCACCTTGAACAATCCAAGTGCATCCTCAAGATATTCCTTCATATCATCCCAGCGATAGATGCGGCGGCTTTTGAGAATGCCTTTGCAATAGGCGGAGAATTCTTCCTTGGACACACGCTGGCTGTCAATAAACTGAGGCTTGGCATCGTAATGCAGCACGCTGTTGCCCAGGGTCATGCCGCCGGTATCGTGGTCGGCTGTAACTACAATCAGGGTTTCGTCGGGATGCTGCAGATAGAACTCATAGGCCACTCGTATTGCCTGGTCAAAATTTATAATTTCCTTGATGGCAGCGCCGCCGTCATTGCCGTGCAGTGCGTGGTCTATATTACCGCCTTCGACCATCATAAAGAACGGGCGTCCGGGCTCGGCAGCCGTTCCCTGTACATAGTCAAGACATGCACGCGTCATCTTCGGAAGTTTCAGCGCGGCAGGCACCGAGTCGATGGTGTAGCCCACGTTGTTGTCCTCGCCGATACCTTCGGGCGACAGCAGCAGCACGCGACCGCCGGGCGTGGCGGCAGGCAAGGCATCAAGACCGCGAGCTATGGTGACTCCGGCAGCAGCAAAGCGCTCGAGCACATCCGTAGCCTCGCCTTTTTTGTCTTTGAGGCCTCGCAGTCCGGCACCGGCGATGAAGTCGTAGCCGCTGGCGGCGGCATCACAGTCCACCTGATAGTACATACTGCGCTTTGGAACATGGGCATAGAACGCACCGGGAGTGGCGTCATCGGGAGCCACGGAGGTGACAATACCTATGCCCCACCCTTTATCCTTGAATTGTCGTGCAATCGAGGTCACAGCAACGGTATCGGGCCCCATGCCGAGCATCCCGTTCTTGGTCTTTGTGCCGGTCGAAAGAGCCGTACCGGCAGCGGCGCTGTCCGTCACGGGCGAGGATGCCGAGTATGTCTGGCACCATGACACCACGGGAAAGGTGGACATCACCAGGGTGTCGGTCGGATGTACCATGCGCTGATAGGCCAAAGTGGACATTACCGGGCCCATGCCCATACCGTCACCGATAAAGAGGAACACGTACTTGGGGGCAGCCTTAGCGGTGCAACAGGACGCCGGAATGGTTGCCGAAGCGGAGAGACCGACGAAGGCCATAGCCGCAGCGATAATCAAGTGCTTGGTTTTCATAATTTTGTGTCTTATGTATTTATCGTTTCCTATATATATTATCTATAATTCAGCTACTCGAGCCCGAAGGTCATCGCGATTACGACGCATCGGCAAGGGACATAACAGCCTCGATGAGGTGTCGGTCGTTGCTCAGTCGCGGCACTTTGCGCTGACCGCCGAGTTTGCCTGTCGAAGCCAGCCAGCGCTCAAACAGTCCCGGCTCGGCCACGGTAATGGTCAGGCGGTCAAGGAAGATGTCGCCCGAGCGCTTGGCGTCGTAATCGCTGTTGACGCTGCGCAAAGCATCGTCAAGACTCTGTGCAAAGTCTTCGAGGTCGCGCGGCGGGACATTCCATTCAATCAGCCATTGATGCCGACCGCGGTGGCCGCTGTCCGCAAATACGGGCGCCACGGTGTAGTCGCGCACCCCGGCGCCGGTGGCAGCACAGGCCACGGCCAATGCTGCATCCGTATTGTGCACCATCACTTCTTCGCCGAAAGCGTTGATATAATGCGCCGTACGCCCGGCCACGGTAATACGCAACGGATCGGTGGAGCATACACGCACGGTGTCGCCTATGCGATAGCGCCATAGGCCGTTGGCGGCGGTAATAACCATGGCATAGGTCTTGCCGGCTTCGACCTGCCAAGCGGTCAATGACGGCGGGAAGGGGTCATCGCAGTGCTCCAACGGCACAAATTCGTAGAACACCCCGGCATCAAGCAGCAGAAGCATCCCCTTGTCGTGTTCGCGCAGATCCTGCACGGCAAAGAAGCCTTCGCTGGCGTTATACGTCTCTTGATAGCGCATACGGGCGCCGTCGCACAGGCGATTATACTCATCGCGATACGGAGCCATAGATATGCCGCCGTGGAAGAACACTTCGAGATTGGGCCACACATCGTGTATCGTTCGGGCTCCGGGCACTGATTTTATAACTTCCTTGATGACGGTCATAAACCACGACGGCACGCCGGAGATATTAGTCACATTGGCACCACGCGAAGCCTGCACCAGAGCAGGCACTTTGAGCGTCCAGTCTTCCATAAGAGCGACGCGCTTCGAGGGCACCCGCACAAGGTTGACTATAGGGTTGATATCATCTATGAGGTTGGCGCTGAGGTCTCCGACCTTGACGCCGCGAGGCATCGGTCGGTCAAGGGTATTGGCAAAACTGCCACCGAGGATAAAGCCCTTGCCGGAGAACATCCGACTATCGGGATATAATGCCAGATAATGAGCCACGGCATCGGTGGCACCGCGATAGTGATTGAGGCGCAGGCTGTCATCGCTTATGGGTATGTACTTGCTGCGCCCGTCGCCGGTGCCGGAGGACTGGGCATAGCGGCGTACTTTGCCGGGCCAGAGAATATTGCGCTCGCCGTCAACCATACGCATCACCAGCGGACGTATATCTGCATACGCCACCGTGGGAACGGCTTGACGAAATATTTCGGCTTCATCGCCGGGTACTATGCGGTCGCGGCCGTATTCAGTGACGGCACCGCGGCGCGTCAGCCACGCCAATACGCGGCGTTGAGTCTTTTCGATGCCTTCGCCGCGCCAGCTTCGTGCGGCACGTACGCGATGCATCATCAAGGCGCGAGCTATAGTGGTATAATCAATCATTTCTTGTCTTTTTTCACTGTTTTAGCTACCGAAACGCCGTTATTACGAAACTTATCTTCGTGAGGCGTCATTGCCGGCATCGTCACATTTCGAGGCGTTGTTTCCTCAATATCCAGTGCTCGCAGCACAGCCATACGTATGCGCCGGGCACGATCATCATCGCCGCGCAACAGACGCAGCACAAGGCGTATGTAGCGGTCTTTATTGGCTATGCCGCACAAGACGGCAACGCCGCAATCGACAAGCATAGGCTTGTAATTGAACACACGCAGTACGGACAGATAGTCGCCCTGCGATATGTATCCACGGAACTCGCGACACAGACCTTCGTAGATGGCACGCGGATTGAGTTCGTCCGCCAAAGAGGCCAAATGCTGCTGCAATGCATTGATATTATTAAATTTACCATCAATGCGATACTCGACAAGCCGTTTGATGCGGTGGCGGGTATGTTCCAGTGCCTGAGCATTGGCCAAACGCTTAAATTCGCCTAAGATATACGTCCTGACCGCCTTTACGACGGCAGCGGCATCCTTGCCGCAGGCCTCGGCGACGGCAGCCACAACCTCCGGTAGCAGAAACATGTTCTCGATTTCGGCAACGGCGGGGACGTTGATATTACGGCGGCGTAGGTATTCTATTTCGCTGTCATCGCGGCGGTCGCGGTCTACTATGCCCCTGGCGGTCAGGTGATGGAAGTCGCTGAGTGTATTGAAGGTTCGCGTGGCCTCAATGACGCGGTCACAACTGCCCAACGGCTTGACCGTATACTCCCTGAATATGAGGCTATACAGACGATAGTCGATGCTATGCACCACATCGCCCTCGACAAAAAGCACGGGCTTGCGCTCGCCTACAATAGCGGCGTATATGTCGGGGGTGACGGCGCCGCGAGGCATTATATCATAGTCCCAGCACTTGTTCGCGGCGTCATACGAGCGCACCCACAACACCTCGGCATCGAGACGCGTGGACGCAAAGTCAAGATCGTGCGTCACATATATCATGCGGCAATCGGGTCGCAATTCTTCGATGCGATTCCACAGGCTTTGCATGGTGGTGGGATGCAGAAACATCTCGGGACTGTCTACAACGATATTTGCCTCTTTGGACGCGTACAGCACGGCTGCGGCATAGTATAACACTACGCGCTCGCCGTCCGATAGCCGATATGCTCGATATATATCGGCGCTGTCACGGCGACTAAAACGTATCTTGCCGCTATTCACAGACATGTTGCTGCCGGGGAATATGGCTTTCCATAATTCAAGAACACGATCGAGACGTGTGGCCGGCGGAACAGCCGCCGTACCACCGGCATGCCGTGCAATCTTGTAGTCCAGCAAGTTGACCAGTTCGTCACTCATCAACAGCGACAGCAGTCGCTCAAGCCTGCATTGAGGCCGTTGTTTCTCGGCCTCGGGAATGACGGAGGCAGCCACCATAGCGTCTATGGCGTTGTGCTCGGCGTCGAGGGTACTGACGGCATACAGCGCTTCTATAGCGTTAAGCCTGAACGTGTTATTGTCGGACTCTGCACACACTGCGTCCGTAAAACGTGTTTTCCCGGCGCCGTTAGCGCCGATGATGACCAGACGTCGGCTGTCACCCGAGAGCTTGGGGGACGACTTATGCTTGCTTGCGGGCAGTATCAGAGGTTTCATCGCGGAGTGAGAGTTATCAGCGGAACAAGCATCTCTTCCATAGAAATGCCGCCATGCTGGAAGGTGTCCGTATAGTAAGTCACGTAATGGTTATAGTTGTTGGGATAGGCAAAGAAGTCGCGCCCGCCGGCAAAAACATAAACGGACGAAACATTGGGCGAAGGCAGACCGAAACGCGCCGGCTGCTTGATCTCGTAGACCTGACGCGGGTTATACCCGAGATTCTTACCCACCTTGTAGCGCAGGTTGGTATTGGTATTCTTGTCGCCGACGACCTTGACGGGATTATTGACGCGAATGGTGCCATGGTCGGTGGTAAGCACGATCTTGTACCCGGCGGCGGCAATGCCGCGGAACATATCCATAACCGTCGAATGTCGGAACCACGAGCGCGTCAAGCTGCGATAAGCGGCGTTGGTGGAGGCCAATTCGCGTATCATCTTGCTCTCCGTACGGGCATGCGACAGCATATCTATAAAGTTGAGCACTATGACATTGAGGTCGTTATGAAATAGATTGGCGAAGTCGCGCAACAATTTCTCTCCGGCCACAGAGTCATTGATTTTGTTGTAACTGAATTTGTAGGGCAGACGGTAGCGCCGAAGCATAGTCTGCACCAGTGCCGATTCGTTGACATTCTTGCCCTCCTCGGACTCTTCATCGACCCATAGCTCGGGGAACATCTTAGCTATCTGAGCCGGCATCAACCCGGAGAATACGGCGTTGCGCGCATACTGAGTGGCCGTAGGTAGTATCGAGGTGTACAGGTCCTCGTCAAAAGTGAACATCTCGGCAAGTATAGGTTTGACGGCCAGCCATTGGTCAAGGCGGAAGTTGTCTATAAGTATAAAGAAAACCTTGTCGCCGCCGCGCAACATCGGAAAAACTTTGGACGGCAACACCCTCGGACTGAGCAACGGCGTGTCGGCATTGTCGCTGTCTATGGTCCCGTCGGGCAATATCCAATGCTCGTAATTGCGCCGTATGTACTTATTGAAGGCCGAATTGGCCTCGGACATCTGCATCTCGAGCATAGAGTGCATATCAGTTGCCGTGTCGGACAATTCCATTTCCCAGAATACCAGCCGCCGATACAGTTCCATCCAATCGGAAATGCCGGTGGCGTCATTGATGGCCATGGACAACCGACCGAATTCCTGACGATAGTCGGCGGCCGCCGTTTCGCTGACCAGACGATCGCTATGCAGGTGCTTTTTTAGTGCTATAAGTATCTGATTGGGATTGACGGGCTTGATGAGGTAATCGGCTATTTTATTACCTACAGCCTGATTCATAATATTTTCCTCTTCGCTCTTGGTAATCATTATCACCGGTATGTGCGGTTGACTCTGCTTGATGGCCGCGAGTGTTTCGAGGCCGGTCAGGCCCGGCATATTCTCGTCGAGTATAATCAAATCAAAATGTCGTGCAGCGCACATATCCAAGGCATCGCGGCCGCTCATAGCCGTAGCCACATCATAGCCTTTGCGTTCGAGAAATAGCAGGTGCGGCTTCAGAAGATCTATTTCATCGTCCGCCCATAGTATCGAATATCGTTGTTGTGTCGTGTCTGCCATAGTGTCGTATGAGGAGATGTGTACTTTTGTTTGTGTGCATATCAATTAAGAAGTGGGTCGTCTTCGTCGCCCTCGCTGCCGGGATCATAAGTCGGACGCGGTTTGGGTTTTGGCTTGGCCGCAGGCTTCGTCTCGGGCTTGGCCGCAGGCTTGGCTTCCGGCTTAGCCGCGGGCTTCGTCTCGGGCTTAGCTGTAGGCTTGGCTTCCGTTTCCGGCTTGGCCGCGGGTTTCGTCTCGGGCTTAGCTGTAGGCTTGGCTTCCGCTTCCGGCTTGGCCGCAGGTTTCGTCTCGGGCTTGGCCGCGGACGCCGGGGATGTTGCTGGTTGTTGCGTGGGGGCGGAAGCAGGTTCCGCTGTCGAAGCGGGGGTCGACGATGTGGCTGCAGGCGTGGGGGCCGGCGATGTCCGACTCTCCGTATTCTCCGAATCAGTCTCTGATGCCTCTGATGCAGCCGACTCAGCCTCCGGGCTTTCCGATTTAGCCGATTCTTCGCGGCTTTCCGATTTCTCGGAATTCTCGAATTCGGCCGCACTTTCGGATTCAGCCTCCGATGCTTCGGCCTCGGCTTCGGGCAGGGTCTGTATCTCATGGTAAGGCAGCAGACCCGACTGGGCATCCTGATAGTTCTGTTCTTGCAAGAAGCGGAAGTAGTCGTCCAGTGTGCCTCCACTCTGCAATAAGGCATCGAAGTTGCTTCGACTTATAGGAACGGGACGCACGCCGTCGGGCAAGCGAAATTCTGTAGAGGCAGCCATAACGCGGCGGTAGTGATTAAGCTCGCCGAGGTTTTCAAAGGGTCCGATGACAATCATGCCGAGGCGTCCGAAATTCATCTGTTCAAGGTCGAAATCCTTGACCACGAAACTGCGGAAGTTGTGTCGCGCTATGTCAAAAAGCAGTTTATTGGAGGATACCGCATCGGTGGGGAATACCATCACCAATACTTGCGGGTCGGACTCGTTGAGCGTAAAGTTGACGGCGGCTTTTTCGCCGACGGTAGTATCATTGGTCAGGCTGATGTCCCACAGCATTCCGCGCATATTGGAGCCGCCGCCGGTATGCAGTTTACGCCCGGCAGCCATACCTTTGAGCCATGCCGAGGCGATGGGCGCCACATCCGTATCCGGATAGCGCTCAAGCATCGTTCGCAAGGTGGCATTGAATTGGTCGGGGTTGTTTTCCGTAACGTAAGCCAAGGCATCCAGGAACATAAACTTGGGCATAAGTTTGCTCATAGGAAATTCATCGGCCATACGCTGATAGCCGCTATGCACAGCCTCGTTATTATTGGCCATATAAGCTTCGTAGGTATCTTCGTATATTTTTTCCTGAACGGCATCCATCTGCCGCAGGTTGTTGATATAGTCGGGGTTACGCAGAGCCTCGCCATATTTGCTATCTTTGAATTCATGCACTATCATCTGACGATACCGCTCGGCCATATTGTCGTTGCCGGTGCGTATAAACATCAGATAGATATTGTAGTACGTATCCAGACGATATATATTATCGGGATAGTCCACAAGCAAACGGTCAAATTCCTCCATGGCTGCATCAAAGTCATTGAGTTTGTCCTTGAGTATGACACCCATATTGAACAAGCCTTCTTGTATGACATCGTGCGCCACAGCCTTGTCGGCATCGCTGAAGGGTATCTGCTTGAGATAGTACTCGCGATAATGCGGGTTTTCGGCTTTTTCCTGCTTCTCCTTCTGCTCGGGCGAAATGGTGTCTACCGGATTTTCAGCCGAATTCTCGGCATCTTCATCGGTGGCACTACTGCTGTCAAAGTCGCTCATGGCAAAGGAGGTCTTATTGCGACGGCGCCAGTTGTCTTCGAGCTTACGTGCGCCCCATCGGCGTTGAAATTCGGTCTTGCCGGCGTTGCGAGTGGCCGTATTATAGAAGTACCAACTATCATCGGTGTTCAGCGTATAAGACTGCGGGGCCGAGGATTGTCCCATATACGGGTCGTTGCCTGACTCTTGCTTGGCCTTGAATTCTTCGCGCCGCGAGGCTTCCTCTTCTTCTTTTTCTTTCTTCACCAGCTCGGCGATAATGCGGTCGATGACGGCGTTGCGTTCGTCTTCGCCCATAGCCGCCAGTCGCAGCAAACTGTCTTGGAGGTTAACGTTCTGGCTGTATACGGCCAATTCGTCCAGCACATCGGAGCGGCGTTTGAGTGTATCCAATCCCGGGAAGTTGTCCGGCAATTGGGGCACAGCCTCCGAGTAGCACGGCTGGGCCAGCTCGTACTTGTGCTGCTTGTAATACAACCCGCCGAGTTTCACTTGCGCCAAGGCTTTGTCTATGCCGTTGCGTGTGGATTTCTCGGCCGCCAAGACATAATTGGCCACGGCACGTACAGTGTCGCCGTGACTTAGATAAAGGTTGCCTATGGCGTAATATATCTGGTCAAGGTATTCTTTATTGCGGTCATACCGCGTCATACGGCGCAAGGCTTTCACTTCGGGCTCGATATTGCTGCCGGTATACACCTCGGACTGCTTGATACGAGCGTTGAAACGTGTACGATATGTGGCGCCCGAAGCCCCTCCGGCTTTGCCGTAGGCTTTATATGCCTCGGCCTTGCGGTCGAGACGGCTGAGCACTTGCCCCATAAGGAACCACAGTCGCGTCTTCTGCGCACCGGAGGCATGTTTGATGGCCAGACGCAACGGCTCGACGGCTTCCGCATAATTGCGACGTCGGATATTCAGTTCGGCCAAATCAAGGTTGTAAAGACCCCTAACTTTTCCGTCGGTAATTTCCTCGGGCTTGACGCGAACAATGATGGTCTCGGCCTCGTATAGCCAGTCCATGGCCAAGTAGGAACGAGCCTGCCACAATTGGGCCTCGGTCACGGTCTTGGGCAACCACCAAAAGTGCTTGGATATATAAAAGAACGTGGAAGCCGCACCGGAGAAGTCGCCGTTCATATACTGACCGCGACCCATCATCAGCCACGCGTTGTGCAAAAAGGGATTATACTCTTCGCGGCGCATCCATTTCTTATACTCGGGGTCGTTGCGTTTGCCGGAGGATTTGGGCGGTTTTTTGGTAATCGAGCGTAATTGTATAGCTTTCTGTGCCTTCTCTATGGATCGGTTAAAATCGCCGGAAGGCTGCGGCGCCTTGGGATTTTGCTTGGCCTCGGCGGGATGCACGTAGATGAGGTCTGTATAATCGTCCTCATAGGCTTTCTCCATCTCTTCGAGGGTCTCCGTGTAATGGCGATCGCCGTTGTAGTAGATGTTGTATCGGGTAATGAAGGCCGTATACTGACGAGCTGCCGCCGTATTTTTCTTGCGGGCATTGCACGACACAAGCGCACACGCAGTCACAAGAACCGCGATTGCCGCAATAATGGTGCGTATGGTGCCTCGTCTCGCCATTGTCGTATTTTTATAACGTGTTTTTCCCCTCTTTATTATTCTTGGTGGGATCGTCGGGATAGGAAATGCGGCTATGGTATATGGTGGCCAGTCGGCGTGCAAAGCTGTCCTTGATGATGCGGACATCGCGGAAACTCAGGGGCGAATCGTTGTGCAAACCGTCGGCAATCTGTCCGTCGATAATTTTGTCCACCAATTCGCGTATTGACTTGGGTGTATTGTCGCGTAGGCTGCGTGATGCGGCCTCTACGCTGTCGGCCATCATAAGTACCGAGGCCTCACGAGTATTGGGATTGGGCCCGGGATAAGTAAACGGCGCCGGGTCTACATCCTCGCCGGGATGCTCCTGACAGTACGTGAAGTAGAAGTATTTGGCCTTCCCGGTGCCGTGATGTTGGCTGATAAAGTCGCGTATGACTGCAGGGATGCCGGCACGCTCGGCACGGCGCAGGCCATCGCTGACGTGGTTGATGATTATCTCGGCACTCTTTTTGGGGTCGAGGCCGTCATGCGGATTGACGCCATGCTGGTTTTCGGTAAAGAACATAGGGTTGGACAGCTTGCCTATGTCGTGATACAGGGCGCCGGCTCGCGTCAGCATCGGATTGGCGCCGATGCGCTGGGCGGCGTCTCCGGCCAGATTGCTCACTGCTATGGAGTGCTGGAAGGTCCCGGGGCACTCGTCCGAGAGTTGGCGCAAGAGCGGAGCATTGACATCGGCCAATTCGACAAGTGTGACATTGGACACGAAACCGAAGAGACGCTCAACGGCGCTCATAAGCACATAAGCCATAGAGGTGAGTAGTGCATACGCGCCCAGAATAGCCACCATACGCCACGAGAAGTAGCGCAACGAGCCTTGGGTGAGCAGTAACAATGTGATATAAGCCACCAGAAGTGCCCCAAGCACGTAGAACGAGGCACGCAGCAACTGGGAACGGCGCGAGAGCTGGCGCAGCGAATAGACGGCGGCACATATCGCCACAGTCTGTAAGGTGATATATTGCAACGGTACTTCGGTGATGCCGGCACATAGCAATGTCAGCACGGCGCCGGTCATCAGCGCCACGCGGCCGCTGAAGAACACGAGCACCAACACCGGCACTATTGCCAAAGGCATCAGGTATATGCCTATGCCGGGAATAATGCGGTCAAGCATCGCACCCAGCACAAAGAACAGCACTATAAGACTGAAGACAAACAGCATCGAACGCATCGACCGACTTATCTTCGGCTCGTATTGCACCAAATACAGCACCAAGGCGGCAAGCATAAATGCCACATACAGCGCCTGTCCGCAGGTGTTCATGATATTGCTGCGGGTGTCCTGACTGCTATGTTCGGCCACCGCTCGTTCGTAGGCCTTGAGCGTTACATAGTCTTTGGCGGTGATGACGGTGCCGTTGTCTATGATTGTCTGGCCGTTTTGTATGGTGTTGCGAGGCACGGTGACGGCGGCGATGTCTTCGTTGAGCAGACGCTCCGAGTCATCGCGGTCGTAAATTATATTCGGCACAAGTACGGCGCCGACATTGGCGCGCGACAATAGTGCCCGCACTCCGGCCTTATCGGCCACCGAATCAACACGGCGGTACAACTGCATGGGAGTGAGCAATGTGGCGGCATCTGTAAGCAGCAGCGTAGGGCCGTCCTTGATACGGAGGCGCCCGCCAACGGCTTCGGCCACCTTGTCCAGCGAATCCGAAACGACACCGGCGGCGTAGGCCGCAGTCAAAACGCGCCGCACTTCCGTCCCGAATTGGCGCGAAACCACAGCCTCGGAGGCGGCACCGAAGGCTCCGCCCAAAGCCCGACTCATACGCGTAACTATCTCAGTGCCTATCGAATCTGCATTTACTTCGACTGTACGGCGAGCTACCGGCACAAAGCGTGCGCGGACGCTGTCGCTCTTGGCGCGGACCGTGGCCGAGTCAAGACTCACAACAAAGTCAAAGGGCGCTATCAGCTTGGCATAGTTCCAGGGCTTGCCTTGCTCGTAGACGTAACGACGTGCCGACTGATGCGGATAGAAGTAGACTATGACAGCCAATGACACCGCGGCCATCAGTAGCGTTATGATTATATTCTTGCGTGTCATTGTATTATACTTACTGTATTATACTTTGATTTCTGTTTCGAGGAGGTCGGTTGTTAGGCGGCTCAATGTGTCACATGATGCGCGTAGCTTGCGAGACGTCTTCAATCTTTGATAGACGATGACAGAGGTCGTTCACTACAGCCACATCGCCTACGCGCACCCAAATGTCGCTATGGAAGACTTCGCCCGTAGCCTCTACGTCCAACTTGCGCAGGTCTATTTCTTTCTGCGTGGCTATGGTGGCGGTGATTTCCTGGAGTATGCCGTGGCGGTCAATGCCTTCGACATGTACGTGTGCCAGAAATTTGCCGGAAGAGGCGGCCCAGCGCGTAGCTACTATACGATTGCCATAGCCGGCCTTGAGCACCAGCGCTCGCGGGCAATTGAGGGCATGCACGACCACACGTCCGTCATCGTTGACAAATCCGAGGACTTCGTCCCCCGGTATGGGACAGCAGCAATCGGCAACATCGAAGTTGCTGCCGTTTTCGTCATATTTCAGCACATAAGTCTGCGAGGTATCCACGGGCTCGGCCGGGGCGGCCGGTGTCTCGGTGGCAGACGCCGTGGATTTATTATTGCCGTACCCGACCAAGGACTTGGCCACGGAAGCAATCTTTCCGAATGTACTGCGGCTCTTGCCGCGAAGCAGCGATACGGCACTCTGGTCGAGCACAAAGCGTCCCTCGCCCAGACCCAGAAGCAATTCATCGCGCGAAGCGGCTCCGTAATGGGTTTGCAGTTTATTGGTCACCTCGACACCCGGAGAGATTTCATTGGCATCAAGGAAGTCTTGCAGCAACTGGCGCCCGCGCGCCATAATAGGCTGGCGCTCACGCCTTAACGCCGTATGGAGACGACTACGTGCCTTAGCCGTATTCAAGAAACCCATCCATGACGGGTCGGGATGCTGGCTCTGCGAGGTAAGCACTTCCACTTGGTCGCCGCTACTGAGTTTATACGACAGCGGTACCAACTTGTGATTAACCTTACCGGCGATACAATGCAACCCCAATTCGCTGTGCAGCGTGAAGGCCACATCCAGCACGGTGGCCCCGGCCGGCAGGGTCAGCAGCTCGCCTTTGGGCGTAAATACGACAATTTCCGAGGCAAAAAGATTGAGTTTCAGTGTGTCCAGAAAATCAATGGCGCTGGGCTCGGGATTGTCCAAAATATCCTTGATGGTGCGTAGCCATACGGTCAGCTCGCTTTCTTCTTCGCCTTCGCCAACTTTGTATTTCCAGTGTGCGGCAAAGCCTTTTTCGGCAATCTCGTCCATACGTCGGCTGCGTATCTGCACTTCTATCCAATTGCCGTCAGGTCCCATGACCGTGAGGTGCAACGCCTGATAGCCGTTGGCCTTGGGCGTGGACACCCAATCGCGCGTACGATCGGGATGTGGCTTGTATAGGTCGGTAATGGCCGAATAGATGGCCCAGCATATTCCTTTTTCCTTGGCGGGGTCATCGCATTCGAAGACGATGCGCATGGCATATAGGTCGTAGACCTCCTTGAAGGGCACGTGCTTGGTCTCCATCTTGCGCCATATCGAATAGACACTCTTGAGGCGGGCCTTGGCTTCGTACACCAAGCCCATCTCATCCAACCTTGCGGCTATGGGCGCGGCAAAATCGCTGTATATGGCGGCACGTGCCGCATCGCTGTCCTTGATTTGCTGGCGTATGCGCTCGTATGCGGCCGGGTGCTCGTACTTGAAGGACAGGTCCTCCAATTCGGTCTTGATGGCAAAAAGACCGAGACGATGAGCCAACGGCGCGTAAATATACAGCGTCTCGCCGGCAATCTTATACTGCTTGCGCGGAGCCATAGACCCCAGAGTACGCATATTGTGCAGGCGATCAGCCATCTTGATAAGCACCACACGAATGTCTTCGCTCATAGTCAGCAGCAACTTGCGGAAATTCTCGGCCTGTGCCGAGGCCTTGTCACCGAATATGCCGCCCGAAATCTTGGTCAAGCCCTCAACGATGCGTGCGATTTTGTCCCCGAAGTGCTGGCGAATATCCTCGACGGTGAAGTCCGTATCTTCGACTACGTCGTGCAGCAGGGCCGCGCATATCGAGGTTGAGCCGAGGCCTATCTCCTGACTGGCAATCTTGGCCACCGCTATGGGATGCATAATATACGGCTCGCCGCTACGGCGGCGCACACCGGCATGAGCACTGCGCGCAAACCGGTAGGCACGTTCTATGATCTCGACTTTCTTGCGGTGATTGCTCGCCAAATAGCCGTTGAGCACATCTCGGAAGGCATCGTCTATCATTCGATCCTCTTCCTCGGGGGTCATCTTGGTCGCTTGCATATTGTCTACCTGCATATTATCTACGAAATCGGTGGTGCATTTTTGTGTCTGCCGCAGACCGTGCACACTCGTCTGTGCCTGCTACGGCATTATATCCACAAAATTAGACAAAATCCCCCGCCCGCACAAATATTTCCCGAGAGTTTCCAAGAATGAAGTATCATAGGAGTTATGAGAATCACGAGAACTATGGAAACAATGAGAACCATGGGAGTTATAGCAGTTTTGCCATTATTCCCATTGTTCCCATAGAATCCATTACCCCGCAGACGCCGACACCGTTGGCAATGTCAAATCCATTGGCGCCAGCGGTCACAGTGTGTGCGCACTTGCCTGGCCACAGCGGTGGCGTCGTAACGGCGTATGATGGTACGCAGATTGCCCAGGTAGTACTCGGCGCGAGCGCGGCCCTCATCGGTGGCGAGCATGGCCTTGGCCGCCGCTACTTCGCGCTTGTACACAGCCTCAGCAGCCTTGCTGTCTCCTTCGCCGTAGCTATAAAGAAATCCGTAGGGCTTGCCGTTCTTGGTCTCATAATCGCCGTAATAGAATTCGGACGCCGGACTGAACAACAGGACTCCGTCGCCGCGCCAATATTGAGTCAAAAACCAATAGTCCTCGAGCGAATTGTATCGTCCGACGGCATACGCCAGTCGCGCCAGTCCGCGCTCATCGGCGGTGCGGCCGTGGCGCATCTGCCGCAGCAAGGCCTGCATACGCCGTGCAAAGCGCAGTTTGGCCGTCTCTTCGGACCGGTCCGCAGCATCGAGCGATGCCGTGGTCTTGGCCGGCAGAACGGACACCCACGATGATGCATAGGCTTGGAGCGGGTCGTGTTTCAGCCATCCTTGTTTGTAGATATTGGTCGTACGCAAGTATCGGCTGCTGACCTTGGAGAGGTATTCGACGGCTTGGCCATAATTCGCTTCGCGCAAAGCCAAAGTGCCGATAAGCTCGTAGACATAATCACGGTCGGTACGCGCTTTGCGGCGCAGGAACGTATATAACGACGTATGGGACTGTATCTTACCATAGGCGGCAATAAGCTGCTTGCATGTAAGGCTGCCCATAAGCTGGAAGGACAGACACCCGTAGTCTCGCGGATTGCAAAATTTCTCGCTGCCTCGTATCTCGGACACGGAAGCCGTCCGACCGGCAACGCACTGACACCTATAATCCTCGTACACAGAGACATAGTTGTACATGCTGCGTGCCTGCGGCTCAAGGTTGTCGGCATATCCGCTCAGCAATATGGCCGTGGCGTAATCGCGATGTCGCCACAACCGCGGCACCCAATCTGAGTATATGACATTGCGTACGCGACGCGCCCACTCGTAGGCATCGGCATTGATGGGATCGGACTTGGTTTCCATCCATTTAAGGTCGGCAAGGAGCGAGCTACGGTCGCCGACACGGCCATCGAGTTTCATCTTGTAGGCACGCGCCAATTCGCGCAATTCGTCCGACGAAAAACGCGAGCGCATGGCACGTCGCATATACGTACGCGCAAGCACCGTATTGCTGTCATTTTCAGCAGCTACGTAGGCCAGCAGGTAGTTCCAGTCGCCCTTAGCCTTAATCCTCGCGTCTCTCAGCGCCCGATGTGCAATCGGAACCATACGTTTCAGGAATTGCGTATCAAAAGCATTCCGGCGTATGTAATCCATAATCTGCGGAGCGCCGGGGTTGCGCTCAAACACATACTCAACGGGGTCGGCAGCCGCTATAGACCATATATCACCCAATTCGGCAAAAATCGAGTCGGCACGCCCCACATCACCCAAGCGACTCCAGCACCCGGCGACAAAACGGCGCGACATTCGCGAGTAAAGATTGTCTGCGGGAATGTCCGCAAATGCCTTCTCGTAATGCTCGATACACCGGTCGTAGCTACGCGAAGCAAACAGCGCCTTCATCATCTGAAAGGCATAGCGGTCCTTGAGTCTGGTGCCGGAATACGCTTTACAACGCTCGATGAGTTCGGCAAAATCGCCACCCTCGTTCTCATAATTTCTTTCGCGCGGATAATACCACGGCGTCCGAGTCTTGTTCCACTCGGCATCTATCTGCTTGGCCAGGCTCAAAAAATCTGTGATTTCGCAATCCCGAGTATTCCGCAGATATACATAGAAGGCGTTGGTTCCGTCATAGTTTATGCTTGTTTCCCATTTGTCAAAGTCCTCGCTTGATGCACGATACACAACATCATTAATGTCGGACAGCGGAATGCGCCTGGATGTGAGCGTCTGCCATTGTTGCAGGTTTTCGGCGTGTTCGTAGTCGGACATACTCTTGACATTCGAACTTGCAAAAAAGTCGGGCGTGGGTATTGTCGGATAAAAAGGTCCGCAAGCCCAAGCGGATGCCGTGGCGCACAATAGCGCCAATGCGCTAACGACCGGTCGAGAGTATTTTGTTAATTTCATTTGGCTTATATTTTAAGAGATTTTCGAAGTCGAGATGATATAGTATATTTGAGTGCGGACGCTCGGACAGACGCTGCTCAATCATATCCTTGACGCGCATAATGTCGGCAAATGAGGATGTCTCGGCACGTACCATATCGCCGGCATGTATGACCATATTGTGGTACGGGACATCGCGACGGGCAATATAGATGTTGCTTGCTTCGCGGCGCTTAAAGGCCGTGGTGTCCGTCAAATCAACATTATCCATCAACCCGGCAAACTGACGGTCGCAGAACAGCAGTTGCCACGAATAGGTGGGATACGCCACATCAAGGTGCAAGTCATAAGACGACAGACGCTTGAGATACGGACTTACATCATCGGCATTGATAATCGAATTGGCCGCATCGGGATTGGCAAAATCTCCGGTATTATACACCATCAGCACGCCGCGATCCACGGGCGGCACCTTACGTGCCAACTGATGCAAGCGAATGGTTGAACTCAGGCTCCACCCATATTCCGGAGTATGGAGGATGCGCCGTGTCGAATCACAGAGAGAGAAGAACGAGCTCTCGGTCGAAGGTGTCCAGTCGCAATCCAATTGGACTTCGGAGACGTTGCGCAACCCGTTGTACTCGCACATATTGCGGACACGCGTCACGATATTCGAGGCCAGTGTACCTTCATGACCTTTCATGGCTTTGAGGGCTTCGAGTGTGACATATACCACAGGCACGAATTCGATATCGGCCAAGTCCTCGGCCAAACGATTTCGCGGATCGGAGATTTGTATCGAGGCATTGGGCACTACGCGATTTTCGACTTTATTGTCGTACGGGTATATATCGTGCACGACGTCAAACATGCGCATATAGACACGCCCGATTTTGTGCCGAAGCAGCAAGTCGAATTCGGCACTATCCGTGTTGAAGGTGGTTTTCCAGTAATACACCGCGTTTTTCTCGGGGTGTGCAGGCTCGGACGCCTGCTCCGGCTTGCCGCACGAGGCGGCGGCAAGTGTCAGCAGTGCAATTGCGATTGATAGAATTTGAGACTTCATATAGGTCCTTTTTGTATTTTATGACGATGCAAATTTCAGACAAAAAAAACGCTCGGCAAAACATATCGCCGAGCGTTGTACAAAATATCCTTTTTGCTGTACGAAGTCCTTAATGCCTATCGCCAGACAATGAAATTTACGTTCTTGGAGAACCGTCGGTAGGAGCGTCCGCGCAGCACTCTATTGCCGTCTTCGTCCTTATACGAGAACAGCGAGTCGCCGCCGACGAGGTATATGGCGTTGCGCACACCTATATCCACCAACGCCTGCGAGAAGTCGTGGAAGCTCAGGCGCTCGGCACTCATCACGACACAGGCCTTCCCGTCAATTTCGGCCAGAGCCTTGCGTATGGATTTATTCTTGGGCTTGTTTTCTACGATTTGTCCGCTCGCCACCAGAGGATATTGGCGGAAGAAGTCGCCGTCACTCACCAGAGCCTGCTCGAACATCGGGGTCGCATCAGCTATGCCTATGGTAATTTCGCCGTCAATGATGGAACAGAACCCGGCCTTAGCCACGCCCTTGCTCAGCAATTCGCCTTTGACAACGCAAGCGCAAACTATCCGGCCATTGTCCTGCCTAATATCCGCCGCCTGAGCAGCCAGCACAATGGTGGTGTCCGACAGTGTTTCATATCCAACCTTCAACGATGGTGTAGCATTTACCGGCGTCAGAATCTGTAGCTCTATGCCTCCGACAATGGTGTCTCGTACTTGTGTATAAGCTTTGGCCGGGATGCTGTCGTCCACGGCAGTCTGTGTGCGTACCGGCGGTACCGGCTGCACATACTGCAAAGATCCGTCTGCGCCGAGCTCATCTTCTTCCGAGGATGCAGAGATGACAATGGCAGCCAAGGCCACCAATGCAGCAACGGCAATCACGGAGATAGCGACTATCCACGCGCGCTTCGATGGCTTTTTATGCACCTTATCCGGCTTGTCCGCGCTCGGTGCTATGATGCGTATCTCGTTGTCACTTATTTCTTTGGGTTTGTCTTTCATTTTTGCACCTCCTTTTCCACGTAGTCTTTGAGTGCCCGAAGAGCATCCTTAGACGCCGACACTTCACGACGGAATGTGCGGCAGTCCGACAGAAGCAGCTTCTGCCGAGTCGGATTAATAAAAGTGATGTAATCGCGGTTGACTATTAAGCTTTTGCCTATGCGTATAAAGCGGTTATCATCGCTATTTAGCACCTCGGCCAAACGCCTTTCGATTTGCCCGAGTTGCATGGTCAGCACATAGTCTTCGCCATCCGCCGTGGTGAGGGCGGAGTAATTGCCGTCAGCGGTCACATATACGACAGCATCGGCAGGTACACGGAGCACCTCCGTGGATGTGGCAAAGACCAAGCGTGACATCGTTGCTTATATAGTCGCTTAAAGATTTAGTTGCGCAAAGATACAATTATTAGGCGATATTTCCGCCTCTGCCTCCGTACGATTGTACGAAATCGCTTTCTGACGATACCAAATACTCTATCCTTTGGGAAATCGGCGAAGTGTGGAGCGTAATTTGTCAAGAGATGCGCGACGCATAGCACTATGCGCGGTCAGGACGGCATAACCATCCTCATCCAAAGACTGCCAATCGGGAATGGTCATAGATAGAAGCTGCGAATCGGGCGTAAATTCCGGCAAAACGGTCACCGCCTCGGCAAATTTGTCGGGAGTGTAAGCCATTGAGTACCCTGTGTACTCCGAGCTTTCAACGCCGTCCGAGTGCAGCCCATGACGTGCAGCCACCTTGCCTTGCGCCAAAGGGCAGGCACGGCGGCATACATCGCAACCATAGAGGGTGTTGCCCGTCGGAATGTCCGCCGGAATCTCGTCACGGCTCTCAATGGTGAGATAAGATATGCAACGGCGGGCATCAACACTGCCGTCGTTGCGTAGTGCCCCCGTAGGGCATGCTCGTATACAGCGGCCGCAGCCGAGGCAATGCGGCGTATCTTCCACCGGATCGTCCGTTGGTAGTTCAGCCGTAGTCACAATAGTGGCTATAAAGAAGTTGGCGCCCACACCGGGAACAATAAGGTAGCCATTGTCGCCGATTACGCCGAGGCCGGCGCGAGCCGCCCAGTACCTCTCCATCAATGGTGCACTGTCGACGCACACGCGCCACTTGCCGCCGAAACGCGGACGCAATTGTCCGATTACGGCCTTTAAGCGGCGGCGCAACACGTCATGGTAGTCTTGCCCCAGGGCGTAGCGCGCAATATACGGCACATCCTCGGCCACGGGTACATCGTCTTGATATGCAAAGAGTGTAACTATCAACGTATGTGCACCCTCACCATCGAGGAGCAGACGCGGGTCACGTCGCACCTCGCCATAGCGCTCAAGGTAGTCCATATTGCCGGCGCTGCCGGCGGTCAGCCATCCCTCGTAATGCGCTACCACCTCGGCGGCCACAGGCATGGCACGCACTACGCCGACGGCATACGCGCCGACGGCAAAAACTTCGCGGCGTATATCGGCAAGTGCCTGCCGTATCGTTGTGATATCAGATTCCGTGCTATCGGCCATGGGTCAAGGTTTATTGCCGGACAAGGATATATGGCTTCATTCAAGCGTGCCGAAGCAGTACCCCTGATGACGAAGCCAGCGTATTGCACGCGGCAACGCCCACAGCATATTGTCGCGAGCTTTGAGCGAGTCATGGAAAACAATGATGGAGCCGCTGCGAGCATAGCGGCGGACGTTTTCGAGCACGCGACGCGGCGTAAGGCGGCGGCTGTAGTCACGGGTGACAACATCGTACATAATGATATTGTAGCGATGCTTGAGCGCCTTGGCCTGGGACCAGCGCATAATGCCGTGCGGCGGCCTGAAAAGCGGCGAACCTATCAGGGCGTCGGCCTCGGCAACGTCGCGCAAATAATTGCGACACGTAGTGGCGCGGCCTTGCAGGTGGTGCATGGTGTGATTGCCCACGGCATGTCCGCGACGGCGCACCTCCTCAAGCAATTCGGGATGGCGTCGCACATTGTCCCCTACCATAAAAAAGGTGGCCTTGACACCCTCGGCATCGAGGATGTCAAGCACCTGAGGCGTAACCTCCGGGATAGGGCCGTCGTCAAAGGTCAGATAGACGGTAGCGGCGCCGGTGCGGTTGACACGCCATATCGCCTCCGGAAACAGGAGGCGATATAGCAGTGGCGGTTGTTCGATAAACACGGCTCAGCTCAGCGGAGGGTCATTTCGCGCCAAACCCGTACATTGACACCGGCAGCTTTTGCTACAGGCTCGGTGACGGTCTTGACGGCATTCAGCCCGTAGTGGCGCGAGAGGCTCAGCAGCACGCTGAGTTCCTTGAGGCCATAGCCGTCGGCAGCTTCCGAATCGGCGCCGGCGAGTACCTCGGCCAATTCCTTGTCACTGTAGTTGTGTACGTACAGCATTTCGAAGGGATGGAGGTTGCGCTCGATGTCAAACGAATTGAGCAACAACAGGCGCTGTTGATCAACGGTGACGGCCTCTCCCTTGTTCTCAACGTCAGCGATGGGTGTGCCCTTGGTGAGAATCTTTGTGCCGAGGTCGGCAGTGGCCACTACTGCAGCCACCTGTGTCAGGTTGTAGCGTATATTGGCCACGTCAATGCGTCCCAGCATATCAAAGGTGGCGCGATCCAGTCCGGCGCCGTAGTTGATAAGCTGGCCGTAGCGCTTGGCTCCGGACAAGGCCATGGTGCGAGCTTTGGTCAAATCGGCGGTATTTCGGGCCGACAGGCCGAGAACGCAGTAGGCGGCAGCCACTCGCACATCAAGCGAGCTTTCGTAAGGTGCCACGTTGCCGGGCAATTTTTTCACCATCAAGTCCAGGAGGTTGCGTGCCATATCGTAGCAGGTTTTGGGTACGGGCAGCCCCGCTTTCTTGGACAACTCTCGTGCCGTCTTGTTTGCCGGAACGTCTCCCAAGTTGGTAAGGTCATTGACCACCTCGAGGATAGCCAAGCGTGTCGAGGACACCATACGGCGCACGGTTTCGTCCAGATACAGCTGACCGGGACGGGCCGTATCGATGCCGCCCCATCGGAATTTGCCCACGATATTTGCATATCCTTTCTGCGCAACCGCCGACGGCTGATTGCGGAACGGAGTGACCTCCAATGCCATACCGGTGCTCTGCATATACGGCGAGAAGCCCAGGTACATATCGTTGGCCACCGTCGAGGCAAAGTATACCGGACGATGGAAGTTGCCGGTGGCGCTGTTGGCGATAATGTCGTAAGTCAAGATACCTCTTAGCTGGCCTTGGCGAGGCAGCAATTCGGGACCCATAGGCATATACGCTCCGCCGTGAATGCTGTCGTTGAATTGGGCGTGACGGCCGTAACGTTTGACTATCTCGGCATCGTTTAGCGGCACATACACGCTGCTGAGCGTGTAGCTGACGGGCAGTGTGTAATCGGGGTCGTTCGGGTCTCCGTAGAGCGACGACAACCCCTTGCCGGCAGGCTGATTGTTGTCGTAGAGCTGGCGCAAGGCGTCCGTGGCGTGCGTCTGCTTGCCGACAGAGGCAATGGCGTTGTCAAGTCCGCCGACCTTATTTATGTATTCAGTCAGCAAGTTGAGCGACCGATAGGCCATCGGGTCGGCGGTCATAATTTCCATGGCCATCGACGGATCGTCCATAACGCTTTGTGCCTGACGGAAGTATCCGGCCACGGTTTCGGCGTTATAGGTGACATATTGCAGTCGATCGTAGGCATAATCGGCCGGACGTGCGGTCATAGGCACGCCCTTGGCCTCGTAAGATGCCGATGAAATCTGATTGGCATACCAATCGGTTTCCAGATAACTGAGGTTGACGACTTTGACATCGGTACGGACGCCTTCGACTTCCTGAGTATACCATAGAGGGAAGGTGTCGTTGTCGCCGTTACAGAACAAGATGGCATCGGGATCCACCGAATTCAAGTAGTTGGCGCCGAAGTCACGCGTGGTGTAGCGTCCGCTGCGGTCGTGGTCGTCCCACGTCTGAGATACCATCTGCAGCGGCACGGCGATACCGATAAGTGCGGCCAGTGCGATGCCGACCTTGCGATATGGTGCGGCGGTCGTGGCCTCCATTGTATCATCATCGTCGGCCGAGGCCGCGTCTTTCTTGGCTAAGGCACGCTTGAGCAGCATATTGATGCAGTGGGCAATAGCGGGCACGCCCATACCAATCCAAATGGCAAAGGCGTAGAACGACCCGGCGAAGGCGTAGTCACGCTCGCGCGGCTGCCCGGGAACCTGGTTGAGGTACAGCACGATGGCTATACCGGTCATGAAGAACAGGAAGAATATCACCCAGAATTGCTCGATGCCGCGGCCGGGGGCGGTGCGATGGTTGCGCAGGGCCTGCCATAGCAATCCGAAGATGCCGAGCAGCAGCGGCAACATATAGAAGACGTTGTGTCCGGGGTTGTTCTTGCCGTACTCGTCGGGCAACAGCGATTGGTCACCCAGACGAGCATTGTCGATAAAGGGTATACCGCTAATCCAGTTGCCGAGATTGGGCTCGCCGTTGCCGGCCATATCATTCTGGCGTCCGGCGAAGTTCCACATGAAGTATCGCCAATACATATGATTGAGCTGGTAGTTGACAAAGTAGCGGAGATTGTCACCGAAGGAGGGCTTCCACGCCGAGGACGTGTACGGCACCGTACGCCCGTCGCGCGAGGTCTTGGTGCCCATATCCACTTCGACTTGATTATTAATATATGGGAGCAATTCGGTTTCTTCGACATATCCTTGTTCGAGCCACTTCTTGCGTACGGCGATGGGGATGTCTGCAAAATCGGGATTTTCGTAGAGGCTCCACGACTTGTAGCTCTTGACATGTATCGGGTTGTTGGAGTACATACGCGGCAATAGCATCATCAGGCCGGGAGCGTACTCGTACTTGTAGTCGTGACGGGCCTTAATGTAGCGGTCCGGGGCATCGGGCGAGGTCTTGACTTCCTTGGCGTAGGCCATATCGCCGTTGTCCACCGGGGTGCCGTTGTCGTAGCGCAGTCCGCGAATGATATTGGTCTGAGGCAGTCCGTCATCACCTACCTGTGCGTACTTGACGGTAGTGGTACCGCCCTGACCGTCGGGTACTTCCTGCTCCTGCCAAGCAATCTCTTCGGCCCAAGTCTGCCCGTAGAACAGGGGCGTATCACCATACTGCTCGCGGTTGAGGTAGGA
>CAKTOT010000023.1 GCA_934590135.1 uncultured Muribaculaceae bacterium | reverse complement strand
ATAGATGTTGGTGTCGCAAAGTTAGACATTTTTTTTGATACGACAAATTTTTTGAGGGCAGGCGTCATACCCGGCTAATGGGCTTGTTGTCATTATAATCGGCTTTAAGTCAAGGCGATGGCTTGTGATAAGGTGATGGTTTGTGGAGTGTCTGATGTTGACTTGCGATGTCGAATTGTCGCATTTCGTGCAATCGTATGTGTGATGTCGAATTGTACGGCAATATATGGTGTAAAAAAGCTGATTAGTCAAAGTGGACACGGGAAATGCCGTAACTGACTAAAATGTAATATGGTACGTGCTTCGATGGCCTTGGGCCGCGCATTCGATGCAATCGCCCGCTGTCTATAAATCATAATATTATTCAAAAATGGCGCGGAACGGCTTGTATTATCATTATTCTTTGTACCTTCCCATTTTTGACGGTTATGTAGTGTTACATGCAGATACACAGCGAGCTGAGTGGCATTAGAATGTGCTACCCAACTCGCTTGTTTTTTAACATTATATTAACTTTTCTCCACTTGCTTGAGGATCTTTTTTATTGTCGGCTTGGTGATAATTTTGTTATCAATCAAGATGTTAGCGTTCTGTTGCAAATCATCGGTGACTTCTGTGCGATCAAAGGCGGGCTCATAACCGTAGGCATCGTGGTAGAGAAGCTTCATTTTACGCAGGGTTTCGCAGAGCTTTTCCACTGAGTATTTTCCGGCAAGTGATTGTTGAAGCCGTTTGATGATGAGTAGGGAGATGAAGCACACTATGAAGTGGCCGATGATACGGTCTTTGCGTGAAAGGTATATGGGTCGGAGGTCAAGGTCTGTTTTGGTGACACGATATAATGCCTCTATGTCTCCGCGATATGAATTGGCTTTGAGAATGTGGAGCGGATGGTCGTCAAGAGAAGATCCATAGGCATAGAAGCCATCGAAGCGTTCTTCTGTTCGGACCTTTTCCCAATCGATTGTTGATATTGGATGTTCCACAACGACTCCGCCGGCGGTCACTTCGTCAGTTTTAATAAATCGGCGGCAGTCGTTAGGCGACTTCTGACGAGTACTCTCTCCTCGGTCAATTTTCGTTTGAGCCCGAGCAATCTGTTCATCGCGTGTCTTTCGCTGATACAGAGCATATTTATGGCAATAGGTGGCCACGAGGTGCTTCTCAAGCACTCTCTTTTTTCCGTTTTTATCCCTATATTCTTCTTTTGTCCGGCGATCACGATAAAATGTGATGTTGTCAAACGCCGAACCAAATTTCACTTTGGCTTCTTTGAGGGTATAACCCTGCTCGTGACCGGCCGTATACCAAATTGCATCAGGGCTTGTCGCCCAGTCCTGCAAGTGCGGACGCATCTTTTTGAGGGACAATACGGTGATATAGTCACGTCCTTCCGTCATATTATACATGCGATTGTCGACGCTACCCGGTCCACCATCGGAACAAACCACAAATTAAGACAATGAGAAGTTGGCGGCAAGCTTTTCTTCCAAAGGCTGCATTGTCTGGGCCTCGGGAGTGTTTCCGGAATTGACACAGAAAGCAAGCGGTAGCTCGCCGGCATCCATGAATATGCCAAGTTGTACTATCGGATTGGGACGATGTTCTTTGGGAATGACCATATTTGCGAAAATCATCGTCTTCTTCTATTTCAAAATAATAGTTGGTGCAGTCATAATATATGATTCGCGTATCTCTTTCCCATGTTTTCAGAGAATTGCGAAAAAATAGCTAACTTTGTCAAAACAAACGCCAAAACAAATCTCTATGAACAAAACGACGTTCGCCATCATCATTTCAGTTTGTCTGACTCTCGTGTGTGCCATATCGGCCCGAGCTCAACAGACGCCGACATCCGGCACCGATGCAGCATTATACTACGACAAAGCTGTCAAAGGCGATGTCGAGGCACAATTCAACCTCGCAATATGCTACTATGAAGGTACGGGAGTAGACAAAAACTACACCGAAGCCTACGCGTGGATGCTCAAAGCGGCTCAGCAAGGCTACGCTCGCGCTCAGCAAAACCTCGGAGCGTTTCTCCAAAAGGGCATAGGCTGCACCCAAGACTATGCCGAATCAGCCCGGTGGTATCGTCTGGCCGCCGAACAAGGCAACGCCATAGCTCAATACGACCTCGGAATGTATTTCTATCAAGGCCGCGGAGTGGCCAAAGACGATGCAGCCGCCTACGCATGGATGCTCAAAGCGGCACAGCAGGGTCATGCGCGCGCCCAATGCAACCTCGGGGCATTTCTCGGCAAAGGCACCGGCTGCGCCCAGGACGATGTCGAAGCCGCCCGGTGGTATCGCCTGGCCGCCGAACAGGGCAATGCCTATGCTCAGCAGAATTTGGCATTCTTCTACCACAGCGGCAAAGGCGTCACTCGCGACTACGCCGAGGCCGCACGTCTGTACCGCCTGGCCGCCGAGCAAGGGCTGGTCAACTCGCAGTATAACACCGCCATAAACTACCTGAACGGGCACGGTGTCACCGAAGACCACGCCGAAGCAGCACGTTGGTTTCGTCTGGCCGCCGAGCAAGGCGACCTCGACTCGCAATATCTCCTTGCCGAATTATACGAAAACGGAGACGGCGTCACCGAAGACCTCGACGAAGCCGCCCGGTGGTATCGTCTGGCCGCCGAACAAGGCGATGCAGACGCCAAAGCCGCATTAGAGCGCTTAGGCCGCAAATAACGCACACCATTGATAACCAAATACATCGTCGCGCAAAACATATACACAACACAAAACAAATGATAGAATACATCGAAGGCCGCATCGACAGCCTGCAGCCCGCGGCTGCGGTGATAGACACCGGCGGCATCGGATACCTGATTAATATCTCGCTCAACACCTACGAAGCCCTGCAAGGGCGCGAGCGAGCCCGCGTGCTTGTTCACGAAAACATCCGCGAGGATGCGTGGGTTCTCTATGGCTTTGCCGACGAGCGCGAACGCGCACTCTTTCGCCTGCTCATAGGCGTCAGCGGCGTGGGCGCCGGCACGGCACGCGTAGTACTCTCGTCTTACGACACGGCACGTCTCGAGGCCATCATCGCCGGCGGAGACGTCAAGGCACTGAAATCCGTCAAGGGCATAGGCGCAAAAACAGCCGAACGTATCATTGTAGACCTGCGCGACAAAATAAAACCGAGCGAACTTACGTTAATACAACAGACCGCTGCGCGCTCCGCCGATTACGACGAAGCCCTCGGAGCTCTGGTGATGCTCGGGTTTGCCCGCGCTCAAAGCCAAAAGGCCCTTGACCGCCTATACGATGCCGACCCGACACTGAAAGTCGAAGCGGCCATCAAGCAGGCGCTCAAGCTGCTCTGACATCCACGTGGACGCAGCGCAAATATTGTTGTAATTGAAGCACTTAGACCGCATCATATCACCGATACGACACATCGGGGCATTGTATGGCGGGCGGCGGAGATGGTATGTCCTGACCGCTGCCACGGTTGTCGTATGCGTCCTGGCGCTGCTGCCGGCTATGGCACAGACGCCCGGCAACGCGTCCGCACAAATGACGCCGCCGCCGGCGTTCCGCGCCACAACGCCCAAAGCCGCCAAGGACACCACCTCCATGCCCTTTGCGCCGCGCCCCGTGATTCCGCACAGCTACGAAGACCTCATCGCCGACGAGCAGGCCTACGACCTGACCACTCCCTCCAACATCAAGACCGAAGCCGAGTACGACCCCGAAACACGGTGCTACATAGTGCGCACCAAGCTGGGCGACACCGAAATCACCACACCATTTATGCTCAGCGAAGCCCAGTACAACGACTGGCAACTGCGCCGCTCGATGCAACAATACTACAAACAGCGCAACCTCGAGCAAGTCACCGAAAAAGAGAAGAAACCCTTCAACATCTTCGACATGAACTTTGCCCTCGGGCCCCTCGAAAAAATCTTCGGGCCCGGCGGCGTACAACTGCGCACCCAAGGCTCGGTACAGATTTCCATGGGCATCAAGTCCAATAAGACCGACAACCCCTCGCTGTCGCTGCAAAGCCGCCGAAAGACTTACTTCGATTTCGACCAAAAAATTCAGGCCACCATCAACGCCAGTGTCGGCGACCGCCTCAAATTCAATATGACCTACAACACCGATGCGACCTTCGACTTCGACAGCAAGAACATCAAACTGGCCTACGAAGGCAAGGAAGACGACATCGTCAAGAGCATCGAAGCCGGCAACGTGTCCATGACCACCGGGTCGTCGCTGATACGAGGTTCCACAGCCCTGTTCGGTATCAAGACCAAGCTACAATTCGGACGCCTGACAGCCACGGCCCTTGTTTCGCAGCAAAATTCAGAAAGCAAGAGCGTCAACACCCGCGGCGGCTCTCAGGCCACATCCTTCACCATCAATGCCGACGAGTACGACCAAAACCGCCACTACTTCCTCGGCCACTTCTTCCGCGACAACTACGACACTTGGGCCTCCAAGCTGCCGTTGGTGTCCTCGGGCGTCAATATCACCCGTATCGAAGTCTGGGTCACCAATAAGGGCAACCGCTACGAGCAGTCGCGCAATATAGTGTCATTCATGGACTTGGGCGAAGAAAGCCGCATATCCTCCACCCACTGGACGCCCAATCCGACGTACCCCAACCCCTGCAACAACTCCAACGACCTGCTGCGCACCGTCAAGGACCAATATCCCGATGCACGCGACATCTCACAGGTGACGCAAGTGCTGGCGCCGCTCCAAGCCTACGGCATCGAAGGCGGCAAAGACTACGAAAAAATCGAGAGCGCACGCCTGCTCTCCTCCAACGAGTACACTCTCAATTCCAGCCTCGGTTACATCTCCATCAAGAGCGCCCTCAATGCCGACGAAGTACTCGCCGTGGCCTACGAATACACCTATCGCGGACAAGTATATCAGGTAGGCGAATTCAGCGGCGACATTACCGAAACAGACAAGGCACTGTACGTCAAGATGCTCAAAGGCACCACCGTCAACCCGCGCCTGCCCATTTGGGACCTGATGATGAAAAATGTCTACAACCTCGGCGGATACCAAATCCAGAAAGAGAAATTCAAGTTCAACATCAAGTACCTGAGCGACACCACCGGCACCAAGATCAACTACCTGCCCATCCCCGGACTCAACGACAAATCGCTGCTGCAAGTCATGAACCTCGACCGCCTGGACTCACAGCAAGACAGCAACCCCGACGGCTTCTTTGACTTTGTCGAGGGCTACACCATACTCTCGGCCACCGGCAAGGTCATCTTCCCCGTAGTCGAGCCATTCGGCAGCCATCTCGAATCGGTCATCACCGACCCGGTGCAGCGCGAACACTATTGCTATCCTCAACTATACGACTCCACCCTGGTAGTGGCCCGCCAATTCGCCGACAAAAACAAGTTTGTCATGGACGGCGAATACCAGGCCTCCTCCGGGTCGCAGATACGCCTCAACGCCATGAACGTTCCGCGAGGGTCCGTCGTGGTCACCGCCGGAGGCGTCACCCTCACCGAAAACGCCGACTATACCGTCGACTACGCCATGGGTATAGTCACCATCACCAATCAGTCCATCATCGACTCGGGCCAAAGCATCAGCGTCAGCCTCGAAAACCAGTCTCTCTTCTCCACCCAGCGCAAGACACTGCTCGGCCTCGACCTCCAATACGAGTTCAACAAAGACTTCAATATAGGCGCCACCGTCATGCACTTCGGCGAAAAATCGCTGACCGAGAAAGTCAATATAGGCGACGAAACGGTCAACAACACCATGCTGGGCTTCAATCTAAGCTACAACAAGGAATTCATGTGGCTTACCAATCTGCTCAACAAGATACCCACCGTCAACGCCACCGCCCCCTCGCGCCTAAGCCTCTCCGCCGAATATGCCCGCATCATTCCGCACAGCCAGAAATCCGGCTCCAATAAAGGCTCGTCGTACGTCGACGACTTCGAGAGCTCCCAGACCGGCATAGACCTACGCAGTCCCTACTCGTGGTTCCTGGCCTCCACCCCTTACGACCCGTCGGCGGACGCCCTGTTCCCCGAAGCGGCGCTGAGCAACGACGTCAGTTACGGCAAAAACCGCGCATTGCTCAACTGGTACTACATCGACCGACTGTTCACCCAGCGCAACTCATCGCTCATCCCCGGCTACCTCAAAAGCGATGTAGCCCAACTCTCCAATCCCTACGTGCGCGAAGTCACCACGCGCGAAATCTTCCCCGGGCGTCAGTTGCAATACGGCGAGAGCAACTCCATACAGACACTCAACCTCTCGTTCTATCCCTCCGAACGCGGCCCGTACAATGTCGATGCCGACAACATCGATGAAGACGGCAACCTGCTCAACCCCGAAAAACGCTGGGGCGGCATTATGCGCCGTATGGACAATACCAACTTCGAGCAATCCAATATTGCATACATTCAGTTTTGGCTGCTCAATCCCTTCCTCGACCCCGAAAATCCCAACTACGACGGCGGCGACCTATACTTCAACTTCGGCGAAGTCTCCGAGGACATCCTCAAAGACGGCCTCAAAAGTTACGAAAACGGCGTACCCGCCGACGGCAGCGACCAAAATATGGCCGAAACCGTCTGGGGTCGCGTGTCGCGCCAAAACTCGTTGACCTACGCCTTCGACACCTCCGACGATGCACGCCGCAATCAGGATGTCGGCCTCGACGGACTGTCCAACGAAGACGAGTATGTCTTCGGCACTTACAGTGACTATATTCAACGGCTGCGCTCACGCATCAGCGCCACCACGGCCGATGCTATGGCCGGGGACAAATTCTCGCCCCTGAACGACCCCGCCGGCGACAACTACCACTTCTATCTCGGCGACGACTACGACCAACAGCGCCTGGGAGTGCTCGAACGATACAAACGTTACAACGGCGTCGAAGGCAACTCCCTGTCGCCCGAAGACGCCGACGACCCGCGCTACCAGTCGTCACGCTCCGTCCCCGACGTCGAAGACATCAACCAAGACAATACCCTCAACGAATACGAGCGCTACTTCCAGTACCGCGTATCCATACGTCCGCAAGACCTCGTGGTGGGACAAAACTACATCACCGACAAGCAGACATCCATGGTGCGCGGCCGTGACGGCAAAGACTACGAAACCGAGTGGTATCAGTTCAAGATACCCTTGGCCGACTACGAGAAAGTCGTGGGCAGCATCACCGACTTCTCCACCATACGCTTTGCACGTATCTTCATGACCGGCTTCAAACGTCCCACCCACCTGCGTTTCGCCACCCTCGAACTGGTACGCGGCGAGTGGCGCGGATACAACTTCAACCTCAATAAGCGCGGCGACACCCCCGCCCAAGGTCAATTGGACATCTCCGTAGTCAATATCGAAGAAAACGCCTCGCGCGAGCCCGTCAACTACGTCCTGCCTCCCGGTGTGACACGTATCGTCGACCCCGGACAAAGCCAGATTACGCAGCTCAACGAGCAAGCCATGATGCTCAAAGTCACCGACCTCGATGCCGGAGATGCACGCGGAGTATACCGCAACACCATGCTCGACTTGCGCAACTACCGTCGCCTGCAAATGTGGACGCACGCCGAGGCGCTCATCAACAACGCCACCCAGCTCCAAAGCGGTCAGCTGTCTGTATTCCTGCGCCTTGGTACGGACGTCAAGAACAACTATTACGAATACGAGATACCCTTGCAACTGACCCCTCACGGTCACTACAACAACGACTCGCCCTCCGACCGCCAAATCGTATGGCCGCAAGACAACTACCTCGACTTCAACCTGCAAGCCCTTGTAGAACTAAAAAAAGCCCGTAATGCAGCCAAACGCGCCGAAGAAGATGGCGTAGGGTACAACACCCTCTACTACGGACGCGACCCCGACAACGAGCGCAATCGTATGGCTGTACTCGGCAACCCCTCGCTGTCGGATGTGCGCGTCATGCTCATAGGCGTGCGCAACAACAGTTCCACCGTCAAAGACGGCATCATCTGGGTCAACGAACTCAAAGTCACCGACTTCAACGAAGAAGGCGGATGGGCCGGACAAGCCAAGGCCACACTCGGTATCAGCGACATCGCCACCGTCAACGTCGGCACGCATATCGAGACCGCCGGATTCGGCGCCGTCGACCAGAGCCTCAACGAACGACGCCTCGACGACTACCATCAGTACAACGTGGCCGTGCAGGCCGAATTGGGCCGCTTCCTCCCCGAATCGGTAAAACTGCATGCGCCCATATACTACTCCTACTCCACCGAGAAGACCTCCCCCAAGTACAACCCGCTGGACCAAGACGTCCTGCTCAAAGACGCCCTCGAAGCCGCCGGCTCCAAGGCCGAGCGTGACAGTATCAACGGATACGCCGAACAGCGCACCACCGTGCGCAACTTCTCCATATCCGGACTGAAATTCGATGTGCAGAGCAAGAACCCCATGCCGTGGGATCCCGCCAACTTCACCATCAATTTCAGCTTCAATAAGCAGACCAAAACGGACCCCACAACCGAGTACGAGTACACCAACGACTACCGCGGCTCGTTCCAATACTCCTACTCGCCCTTTGTCAAAGCCCTCAAGCCCTTCTCGTGGATCAAGTCCAAGAACAAGAACCTCAAATTCCTCAAAGACTACGAAATACAGTGGCTGCCCAACAACATCACCTTCCTGACCAATATGAGCCGCTACTACTACGAGCAGCAGACCCGTTCGGAAACGGACGTGATGTTCCAAATGCCCGTATCCGTGTCCAAGAACTTTATGTGGGATCGCCAACTCAACCTCACCTGGAATATCGTCAAGTCGTTGTCGCTATCCTTCAGCTCGAACACGGCCGCACGTATCGAAGAACCCATAGGCGCGGTCAATCGCAAGCTCTTCCCCGATGCCTATCGCGAATGGAAGCACGAAGTATGGACCAATATCCTGTCCATGGGCACGCCGTGGAACTACAATCAGACGTTCAACGCCACCTACAAGGCTCCCTTCTCGCGCATTCCGGTTATAGACTTCCTCACCGCCTCGGGCTCGTATAACGCCACCTACCGCTGGGACCGCGGCGCCACCGTCGACGATGTGCGCCTGGGCAACAGCATATCCAACCAAGCGACATGGTCCGCCGACGGACGTATCAATTTCGAAGGCCTGTGGAATAAGATACCCTTTGTCAAGGACGTCAACAAGCGCTTTGCCAATACCCGCCGCAACAACGCCTCCACGCGCCGCAAACCGCGCAAATTCGAGCGCACCTACAAGCTGCAAGCCGACACCTCACTCACCATCAAGCACAACCTGCGTTGCGCCAAGGTCAAGGTCGTCGCTACGCTCCCCGACGGAACGCCTTTCCCCGTGAAGACACAAATCAAGGACAACAACACCTTAGTGGTACTTACGCACGGAACGCAAGACGTCAAATTCACCATCGAGGAAATTATGAAAGACGAAAAATCGCTGTGGCGCAACATCGGCGAATATGCCACGCGCCTGGTGATCTCGCCGCGCAGTTTCTCGATACGCTATCGCAACACCCATACGATGAACATTCCGCTGTTCAACCCCGACATCGGAAACGTCTTCGGACAAAGCAATTCATACGGACCCATGGCCCCGGGATTGGACTTCGCCTTCGGATTTGCCGGCGATGACTACCTCGACAAGGCCCTCAGCCGCGGATGGCTGGTCACCGATGACGGACAAACCTCGCCGGCAGTGATGGCGCACACCAACGAACTCAACCTCGAATTCAATCTCGAGCCCGTCAAAGGCCTGCGCATCCAACTCACCGCCAACCGTACGGACAACCGCACCACCCAAGTGCAATTTATGTACGCCGATATGCCCACCACCTACGCCGGATCGTACACCAAGACCCACTGCGCCATCTCCACGGCCCTGCGCAGCGCAAGCGCCGACAACGGATACGCCAGTGACGCCTTCTCCACATTCCTGTCCAATATCCCGGTAGTACGCGACCGTATCGAAGGACAATACGCCGGCGTGACCTATCCCAACGCCGGATTTATCAAAGGCACTCCGCAAGCCGGAGCACCCTTCGATCCCACCGTCGGCAGCGTCAGCACCACCTCCTCCGATGTGCTCGTACCCGCATTCGTGGCCGCCTACACCGGCACGGACGCGCGGCACACCTGGCTCGATCCGTTCCCCTCCTTCGGCTCGGTACTGCCCAACTGGCGAGTAACCTACGACGGCCTCATCAACCTGGGCAATATGCGCAACATCTTCAAGACCTTCACTGTAAGCCACGTCTACCAGTGTACATACAGCGTCGGCAACTACTCGTCATACCTCAACTGGGTGGCCGCCGGCGGCGAAAATATGGGCTTCACGCTCGATGAACTTACCGGAATGCCCGTGCCCTCATCGCCTTACAATATCTCCTCGGTGGCCATCACCGAGAAATTTGCTCCGCTGATAGGCTTCAACGCCACACTCAAAAACGACCTGCAATTCTCCGCCGAATATCGCGACAGCCGCACGCTGACGCTCAACACCTCCGCCGGACAAATTGTCGAGGCCTCCACACGCGGCCTCAAAATAGGCGCCGGATACAAGATTGTCAACTTCAACTCCTTCCTCAAAATCAAAGGCAGCCAGCAAGGAATTTCCAACGACTTGACCCTCAACGCCGATTTCAGCATCGACAACAATCAAGCCCTGATACGACGCATCGACAACGGCACCGCCCAGCCCACCAACGGTGCCAAGTCTTTCAGCATCAATTTCACCGCCTCGTACGTTATGTCCAAACGCCTGACGCTCTCGGCATACTTTGACCATCGCGTCAACACCCCGCTGGTGACCACTTCGTCGTATCCCACCACCAACACCTCCTACGGCATTTCGCTCAACCTCTCACTGGCTCGCTGACGACGCCCCCGATTCCGACGGTCCGAATTGACGGCCCGATTCCGTTCCGAAAGCGCTGCCCGAAAACTTTTGGCGCGAATTGTTTGTTAAAGAAAATATAAGTTGTAACTTTGCACCATAAATACGGGGCAATAATGGCTAAGGCCCCACCTCGCACCTCTCTCCATCCATATCCTAAAATCGCTACACAACGGCATCCCCACGCCATCGTAACGGCTATACGCCAATAGATTCGTCACACACATACAGACACGCGCACGATTTCGGTCGGAGTCGCGACACGCACACACGACAGGCGGGGATGATGGTCTTAAATAGAACATAAGACACTATAAATTTCACGCTAACAATCTTTTACGAGGAAGTCGGCAACGGCGCATAACATTTGCAGCATACTGCACAAGCGCCCGGCGATACAACGACACGACGGCTCCGAAGCCGTCAATGCCCACGCCCCGAACTTCCATCCTCAACACATAATATATGTACAATATTACAGATCTTGAGAACATGCCGGACGCCGAACTGCGTAAGGCAGCCGAAGACCTTGGCATTAAAAAAATCAACCTCGAGCAGCGCCAGGAGCTGGTGTACAACATCTTGGATCAGCAGGCCATAAATAAGGCCGCCGAAGATGCTCAGAAGCCGATGAAGCCTCGTCGCGGACGCCGGCCCAACGCCGAGAAAGCAGCCGATGCTGCGGCCCGCACCGACGAAAACCCCACGCCCAAAAAACGCGGCCGCAAGAAAAAATCCGAGACCACTGCACAAGTCGCCGAAGATCCGACACAGCCCGCAGCACAAACTACGGAACAACAACTCGTCATAGAAATGCCCGCTGCCGCCGAAACCGCACCCGCTGCCGTCGAACAAGTCGACGAAACCCCCGCGCCCAAGAAACGCGGCCGCAAGAAAAAATCCGAGATAGCGGCCGCACAAGCCGCTGAAGCTGTCGCCGCTGCGACCGAGACTCCGGCACAACCCGCCGCCGCTCAGGCTGCCGCTCAACCTGCTGCCGAGGACAAGCCCGCAGAGACGCAACCCACCGAGGACAAGCCCGAAGCGACACAGCCGGCTGTCGCCGACACCGCCGAGGCCCGGTCCGCCGAAGCAGCGCCGAAGACCGAACAGCAAAACGACACAAACAACGCTCAGCAAGACAAAAAAGACGCTTCATTCGCCGCTTTCTTCCCCCAATTCGGCGCAGGTCGCACATTCACTCCGCGCTCGCAGCGCGAACGCGAAGCCGACGAGCAACGCCGCCGGCAGATGCAACAGCAGCAGATGCAACAGCAGCAGATGCAACAGCAGCAGATGCAACAGCAGCAGTTCTACAACCGCCCGGCATTGACGCCCGAGCAAAGCGCTGCCAACCCCATCACTGTCGGCGATCCGCAACCTAACACACAGGTGCAACCCGCCCCTCCCGGACAGGGCAAGAAAAGCAAGAAAAACCGCAACAAGAACAACGCCAATATGGGATTTGTCGACAGCTGCTTTGACTTCACCGACATCATCGAAACTTGCGGCGTACTCGAAATAGAGAGCCAAGGCTACGGATACCTTCGCTCGGCGGATTACAACTATATGCCCTCGCCCGATGATATCTATCTCACTCAGCAGCAAATCAAGCAATACGCGCTGAAAACCGGCGATGTAGTCGAGTGTACCATACGTCCGCCGCGCGAAAACGAAAAATACTTTGCCCTGAGCCAAGTGCTGCGCGTCAACGGCCGCACACCACGCTTCATACGCGACCGCATCGCCTTCGAGCACCTCACGCCGCTGTTCCCGGATGAGAAATTCGACCTCACCTCCGGCAAGACCTGCAACCTGTCGACGCGCGTCGTCGATATGTTCGCCCCCATAGGCAAGGGCCAACGCGGCCTTATCGTGGCACCGCCCAAGACCGGTAAGACGATATTGCTCAAAGATATAGCCAACGCCATAGCCGAGAACCATCCGGAGACATACATCATGATACTTCTGATAGACGAACGTCCCGAGGAAGTCACCGATATGCGCCGCACCGTACGTGCCGAGGTCATTGCCTCGACCTTTGACGAGCCGGCCGACCGCCACGTGCGCATCGCCGGAATAGTCCTCGAAAAGGCCAAACGTATGGTCGAATGCGGCCACGATGTAGTCATCCTGCTGGATTCCATCACCCGTCTAGCGCGCGCATACAATACCTGCGCTCCCGGCTCGGGCAAGATCCTCAGCGGCGGTGTGGATGCCAACGCCTTGCAAAAACCCAAGCGCTTCTTCGGCGCCGCCCGCAACATCGAGAACGGCGGCTCGCTCACCATCATCGCCACGGCCCTCACCGAGACGTCATCCAAGATGGACGAAGTCATCTTCGAGGAATTCAAGGGTACCGGCAATATGGAACTGCAACTGGACCGCAAGCTCTCCAACAAACGCATATTCCCGGCCGTGGACATCATCGCTTCGTCCACACGTCGCGACGACCTGCTGATACGCGCCGAAAACCTCAACCGAATGTGGATTCTGCGCAACTTCCTCAGCGATCGCAACAGCATCGAAGCCATGGAGTTCATCAAAGAACGTATGGAACGCACACGCGACAACGACGAGCTGTTGCGCGTCATGAACCAGTAATGGCTGCCGCCGCGTCATAGCAAATCATTGTAGATGCGCAATATATTGCGCCCGTGCAGCACGGGCGGCGACATCCTAAAAAATCAAACAAAAGAATGAAATACGCAATCTTCCCTCCCGAAGAAATCCTGCAAGCCGACGTCACCCTGCCGCTAAGCAAAAGCGAAAGCGCACGTCGCCTCATCATAGACGCCGTCGGCGGATACACCACTGCGGCCGAGGACGTTGCCGACTGCGACGACACCCGAGCGCTGATGCAAGCCCTGACGATGCGCGCCGGACGCGTTGATATAGGCGCCGCCGGTACGGCCATGCGTTTTGCCACGGCGTTTTTCGCCGCCACCGAAGGCGCGGACGTCATTCTTGACGGTGTCGAGCGTATGCGCCATCGTCCCGTCGCTCCGCTGGTCGAAGCACTGCGCAGTCTCGGCGCCGACATAGAGTACTCCGATGCCGAAGGCGACCCGTCCAAGGGCACGGAAGGATACGCACCGCTGCACATACGCGGACGACGATTGGAAGGCGGCACGGTGAGCATAGATGCCACCGTCAGCTCGCAATTTATCAGCGCTCTGGCACTGGCGGCTCCGCTGATGCGCAATTCGCTGCGTATCGTCCTCGAAGGCGATGTCACCTCGGCTCCATACCTGCGTATGACCTTGGAGATGCTGCGCCGGCGCGGCATAGATGCGGCCCTCGAAGGCAATGACGTCTGCATACAAGGCAACGCCGCCGATATCAAGGCGGCCGAGACCCCGGTGGGACGCGATTGGAGCGCCGCATCGTATTGGTACGCCATCGCCGCACTCTCTTCGGGATGGGTCACTCTTCCCGGACTGCAACTCGGGTACCGATTGCAGGGCGACAGCGTGGCCTCCGAAATCTTCGAACGCCTGGGCGTCATTTCGGAGCAGAACCCCGAAGACGAGGACACGGGCAAGCGCATTGACGGCGTCGGCCTGTCGGCTTCGCCCGAGGTGTACAGCCGCCTGGACCTCGATATGTCGGCTACTCCCGACCTTGTGCCGGCTGTGGCCGTGGCCGCCACCATGCTCGGCGTCCCCTTCCAATTTCACGGGGTGCACACCCTGCGCGACAAGGAGACCGACCGTCTGGAAGCACTACGTGCCGAGGCGCTGAAAATCGGAGCAATCTACGAGATAGACGGCGATGACACCATAGGGTGGGAAGGACGTCGCGTACCCATACGTACACTTCCCGTCATCGACACCTACGGCGACCACCGCATGGCTATGGCCTTTGCGCCGGCGGCGTTGTATCTTCCCGGGCTGGTGATAGACTCTCCGGAAGTGGTCTCCAAATCTTATCCCGAATTTTGGGCCGACTTACAAAAGGCCGGATTTACGATCAAGGAGGTCGACGAGGTTGCCATCCAATCCGCCACCGCCGACATCGCGAATCCCGCCGCCGAGCAGACATCCGAGCGACAAGATCCCGGGCTGGATTCCAACGTCTTCCCCACCTGATTTTGACCCCGTATGGCCGCCATCCTCATCCTGACAGGCATCTTAGTCATCTTAGGCTGTGCCGCATACATCCTCCAAAGGTGCTTTCGCGGAACAGCGTCGGGCCTCGGGCGCTCGGCGGACGCCGCTGAATCGGGCGGCGCAGGGAGCTCGACGGACGCCGGGCCATCCGTAAGTTCCGAGGCCTCGAATGATACGACACCGACGAAACGTGCCGAGAGCTCGGAGTGTTGCGGCATGCACGCCGTGTGCGAAAAACTTGCCGACCTCGGCGACGACATCGAATACTTCGATGACGAAGAGCTGGACACTATGGCCGGCATAGACGCCTCGGCATATACGCCCGAGCAGGTCGAGCAATTTCGCGAGGTGCTCACCACTTTGGCCGACGGCGAAGCTCCGGACTGGTTGGGCAGTCTGCGCCGCCGCAACATCGCCCTGCCCGAGGCCCTGCGCGATGAGGTTATGATGCTCGTCGAAGATGCGGCGCTCAACAACGCGAAGACACAGTCTCGCAACAAAATGATTTGACAAATGATTTCCGAACTGCTGACATATCCGTTTTTCAAGCTCGCACTCGTAGGCGTGGCCATCATTTCCGTGGCTGCCGCCATCATCGGGTCGTACATCATCACCCGCCGAATGGTGGCGATATGCGGTGGTGTCACGCATGCTTGCTTCGGAGGCCTTGGCTTGGGCTACTACTTGGGTATCAGCCCCGTGCTTATGGCCGGCGTCTTTGCCGTAGGGTCGTCGCTGTGCGTCGACTGGCTGTCGTCGCGCCTGCGCGTACGCCAAGACAGCGCCATAGCCGTCATCTGGGCCCTGGGTATGGCCATAGGCGTACTCTTTGTATTCCTATCTCCGGGATATGTGCCCGAGCTCAACAGCTTTTTGTTTGGTAATATCCTCACTATCAACACCGGCGACATCACGGTCTTTGCCTTATACACCGCTGTGCTCATCGCCTTTGTGGCGTGGCAATGGCGTCGCATCATTGTCTGTGCCTTCGACCCGGACTTTGCACGCGTGGCCGGGCTGCCGGTGCGCTTTATCACCACAACTATGACCGTATTGGTGGCCGTATGTATTGTGTTGACTATCCGCCTTGTAGGCGTAATGCTGCTGATGTCTATGCTGTCGCTGCCGATGATGGTGGCCGAAATTTTCTGCCATCGCATGGGACCGCTGATGGCTGTCGGGGCGATAGTCTCGCTGCTGACCTGCATCGGCGGACTATTTGTCAGCTCGCTCACCGACATCCCTTGTTCGGCAGTCATAGTCATACTTATGGCTGTCATATTTATCGTAGCCAAAACGGCTACAACCTTTATTGCATTCATTAATAATACACGCTCATCGTCATGAAAATTTGTGACAACATTCTCGAAACCATCGGTTCGACACCGATGGTACGTATTCACGCCCTCAATCCCAATCCTCGCGTCAATATTTTGGCCAAAGTGGAGGGCTTCAATCCCACCGGAAGTATCAAGGACCGCATAGCCCTCAATATGATAGAGCAGGCCGAGAGCGAAGGCCGGCTTCACCCCGGACAGACAATCATCGAGCCCACCAGCGGCAACACCGGCATAGGCCTTGCCGTCGTAGGCATCGTTAAAGGTTATCATGTAGTGATAGTTATGAGCGCCGGCGTCAGCATCGAGCGCCGCCGCATGATACGCTCTTACGGCGCCGAGGTCATACTCACCCCGGCACAGGACGGCACCGACGGCGCCATACGCCTGGCTCGCAAAATGGCCGCCGAGCAACCCGAAAAGTACTTTATGCCCGACCAGTTCAGCAATGCAGCCAACTATCAGGCGCACTACCGCGTGACGGCCAACGAGATATGGGCGCAGACCGGCGGCCATGTCGATTATCTGGTCAGCGCCATAGGCACATCCGGCACCATTATGGGCATAGGACGCTACCTGAAGGCGCTCAATCCCAAGGTGCAAATCGTCTGCGCCCAACCCGTGCGCAACCACTATATTCAAGGCCTCAAAAACCTTGAAGAAGCTATTGTTCCGGCCATCTACGACCCGTCGCGCATCGACCGACAGGAAATGATCGAATCGGAGGAGGCCATAGATATGGCTCGTCAAATCATTGCGCGCGAAGGCATCTTTGCCGGAATGTCCAGCGGCGCGGCCATGATTGCCGCACGTCGTACGGCCATAGACGCCCCGGACGGCAGCAATATCGTGGTCATCTTCCCCGACCGCGCCGAGAAATATCTGTCCACCGTGATGTTTGAGCCCTTCGCGGACAAGTAACCGTACGACCACCACATCGCCGACAGCCCTTTTTGGCAGTACTTCCGACTACGCTTTTGACCACGCTTCCGACTATATTCCCGAATATTTAATCCGACTATAAGATTATGAATCGGTTTCGCAAACTTCTTGCAGCCTCGGCCGTGTGTGCCGGTGCACTCGCGGCACATGCCGATGCCGAAATCACCTGGATAGACGGCCTTGAGCACGATTTCGGCGCTTTTGCCGAAAGCCCGGAGAATGCCCAATGTGTCTTCCGGTATGTCAATACCGGCGACGAGGATTTGGTCATCACCGGGGCGCGTGCTTCGTGCGGATGCACCACGCCGCGCTACGACACGCGGCCTTTGGCCCCGGGCGACACGGCCTCGATAGCGGTGGCCTACGATTCGCAAGGGCGCCCGGGACGTTTTGTCAAGACCGTATTTGTCAATACCAATACGACACCTCGGCGCTCGGTGCTCATCATCAAAGGCGTCGTCGTGGGAGCGCCGCAGACCGTTGCACGCCGCTTCCCCGTGGACTTCGGACCGCTGAAAATGGCGCGCCCCTCGGTGATTTTGGGTCAGATTATGCGACGCCACGTCAAGAGTGTCTTTACGGACGGATACAACGGCAGTACCGACACCATCACTCCGGCAGTGGCCTACGCTCCTAAGTGGCTGGAAGTGACGCCCACGCCGCGCGCCGTACCTCCCGGCGAGCGCCTCAGTCTCAGCTTCTACATCAACGGCGACCGCGTGCCACTGTACGGAGCCAATCTCGATTCGGTAGTCCTCATTCCCGATGACCGTCATCCCGAAATACGTCATACCCTCGGGGTCTCGGTGGATGTGCACGAGGATTTCTCGAAAATGGAGCCGAGAGCTCTTGCACGTGCGCCGCAGGCAGCCGTAGACTCGGAATTGGTCAATATCGCATGCGACGGCGACGGCCGCGCCGTTCTGCGCCTGTCCAATCGCGGCAAAGGCGATGCGCTGCTCATACGACGCGTCTATACGCTGTCACCGGCGCTTGAAGTGTCCGCCCCCAAAGGAGCAAAGGTCAAGAAAGGGCGCAGTGCCGACATTTCCATATCATTGGTGCGTGAGGCTATGCCCGCGGACGGACGGCCGCTTGATGCCCAAGTGTTTGTAATCACCAACGACCCGGTGACACCGGTCATCACCGTACGCGTCACCGCCGTATGTCCCTAAGCTGCCAAGCCTCTACTCATAAATCACGGTCCCTAAGCCCCTTAAGAAAGCGATGAAACACCTCGGAAAGTATACGGTCACTGCCGTCCTCGCCGCACTTATTGCGGTGATAGCCGTAGTTGTATGCATACGTATGTACGCTCATTACCCCGCCGGCGACGAATTGCGCTATTTCTATTGCTTTGACAGTGCGCAGGGACGCGATTATTTTGCCTTTGCCTCGATGCGTCCCGTCGAGGGACCGGACGACATCCTCCGGTCGATGGGCAACCATTATGTGGGCGTCAACGGCCGCGTAATCATCCATAGCTTCGAGATGGCCATATCGACACTGGCCGGACCCGAATGGTTCTATCCGCTGAATATGGCGGTGTTGGTGCTGGCGGTCATAGGCTGCGGACGCCTATGCGGACGTCGACTACGGCGCAACGTGCTGTGGTGGGCCGTGGTGGTGACGCTGTGGCTGCACGCCTTTCCCGATCCGAACAGGCTGTGGCTGTCCATCAATCTTGCGCCCAACTACTTGTGGCCGTCGCTGGGGGTCATGGCGCTGCTGTGGTCCGTATACGGACGCCGTAAGGTGTGGCTGCAATGCACTTTGGCCTTCTTGGTGGGGGCGTCCAACGAGGGCTTTGCGCTGCCGCTGTGCGGCGCTCTGTGGTGCGTAGCGTTATGGGGCAATGAGGAGCGCCGTCCGCCGCTGGCAACGATGATTGCTCTGTCGGTGGGGTGCCTCGTATTGGTCTGGGCGCCGGGCAATTGGCAGCGCATGTTTGCCAACGATGCTTCCGGCTCGGGTCTCCTTACGGGACTCGAAATGCTGGGATGTCTTCCGGCGCTATGGTTCGTTGCGGCTATGGCCGTAGTCACCGCCGTGCGCAGCGGCTTCCGCGGATTGTGGCATAGCTTAGGCGCAATGCCCGTAATATCAATAGCTTTGGCTATGTCCCTGCTGATGTCGGTGGCCGTACATACGGGCCAACGGTCGCTGACGCCGGTGGCGTTGTTTGCGGTTATGGCCGGACTGCGGCTGCTCGAACCTTTAATGCCTACGCGCAACACCCGAGGCTCGCGCCTCGCCGCAGTAGTCCTGCTGGCCGTGGTGACGGCGCATCAAGTTTGGGCTACCGTCGAGCATGTACGCCGTTACGAGCAAATAGGGGATGTCATCGAGTGTGCGCGCGAGGTGCAACGCGGCAAGGCGCCCGCACCTACCCGTAACATCCGGATACATTATCGCTGGACTGAGCCGCCGCGGCTGCTGCGTCGGTACGTGTACGACCAGCCGCCCACGCGATATGCCACCGAGTATCAGTGGCGTCTCCAAGGCCGGTATTACGCCGGAATACAGATATATACGTATTAGCCCCGGGGTAGTGTCTCATTCGGTGTGTCTGAGGCCAGTTTGCTCATGCCTGTAGGCATTTTTGATTCGAGCAGTACGTTTGGCGGTAAAAAGAGCCGAAATAAAAGGCGTATAGGTCAAAACGGGTGTCAAAAAAAAACGATACGGAATCCTTGCGGATTCGCGTATCGCTTCGCCTTGCTCTATTGTATGATTCGACGTAATGTCGAGGTCAATACTCGTCTTCGTTGAAAAAGAAGTCGTCGTTGCTGGGATAGTCGGGCCAGATGTCTTCGATGCTTTCGTAGGTCTCGCCTTCGTCTTCAATCTCTTGAAGGTTTTCGATGACTTCCATCGGTGCGCCGGAGCGCGTTGCATAGTCTATGAGTTCGTCCTTGGTTGCGGGCCAGGGAGCGTCTTCGAGCTTGGTTGCGAGTTCAAGTGTCCAATACATAGCGTGTTATATATGCTTAGATGTGGTTGTATGTGTAGATGTATTTTGCGTTTTTCCGGCCGTGCGCGATGCGTTGCCGTCAAAAGGAGTGCAAAGATACATTATTTGTGCGAATTATCACTCTTGTTCCCAAAAAATTTCTTCGTATCCGGCGACAATATTCAGGTGACGAGCCGTCACGAAGAGGTAGTCGCTGAGTCGATTGACAAATTTGAGCGCTTCGGGTGCAATTTTTTCGCCGCCGAGGGCTTGGTCCAGTCGCAGCATATCGCGTTCGGCGCGTCGTGCCACGGTGCGAGCTACGTGAGCCTGAGCGGCGGCAGCGGTTCCGCCGGGCAGTATAAAGCGATTGTGTCGCGGCAGTGATGCGTCGACTTCGTCGATGAGTGCTTCGAGGTGTGCGACGTCGTCTGCTGTGATTGCGCGCGGTTTCCATTTGCTGTCTTCTTCGGTGGCTAATTGGCATCCGAGGTCAAAGAGTCTGTTTTGCAGCCAAAGCAGTGTCTTGCGGTCGCCTTCGGGGATGTCGTAGGCCGCCAGCAGTCCGAGGTGGCTGTTGACTTCGTCCACGGTGCCGTAGGCTTCGAGGCGCGGGTGTGTCTTGCTCACTCTGGTGCCGCCTACCAGCGAGGTGGTGCCGGCATCGCCTGTGCGTGTGTATATTTTCATCGGTGGGAGGGATATTGTGGCGTTTATGCGGCGCGGATGCCGTTTTCCGTAGCCGGAAAGCGGCATCCGTGCGATGTCTTGTGTGTCTGATTATTTGACTTTTGCGAGTACTTTGCGGTTGATTTTGACCGGGAAGCGCTTGCGCAGTTCCTTGACCCATTGTTTTTCGAGCAGGGATTGGTAGTCGGTGGTGACTTGTCCGCGCACGTCAAAGGCGTCTTCGGGTTGGTCGATGATGCGGCCGCGGTATGCGTAGTAGCTTTGCCAGCGCATTTTTTGGTTCTCGGGCTTGGGTCCGTCGAAGGCCAGGTAATCGGTGATGGCGTTGTCGCCCTTGGCGGCAAGGACGCGCTCGACCTTGGCGTCGCGGCCGAAGCGCTTGTCTATCATCTTGACCAGTTGTTCGCGCGTGAATTTGGCTCCGGCTCTGTCGAGGCTGTCGGTGAATGCCTTGACCAGGGTCTGTACGCTATCGGAGGCCGCGAAGATGACGTAGCCTTTGAATTTGGGCGCCTTCCAGGTGTAGTCGGCACGATGCTCGGCAAAGTATTTTTCGAGGCCGGTGGTGTCTTTGGCGGCGCGTTCCCATACTTCTTGGTTGGAGATATTGTACAGCAGGATGCCGTCGCGATATTCGTTGTAGATATTGCGATAGTCGGGGTCGATATTTATCAGGTCCTTGCGGTATGTCTCGGCGACTTTGTCGCGCATGGCGCGTGTGGCGGTGTTGCGCAGCATATTTATGGCGTTGTCGATATCCTTGGATGCGGTGACGGGCATGGCCGGCATCACGGATGCCACGGTGTATTGTTTGCCGTTGACCGTATATACGGGGATGGTGGATGTTTTGAGCGCCGCTACGGCCGTCGAATCGTATCCGCCGCAGTCTTCGAGCAGGCGGCGGGTCTTGGCCAGGCCTTCTTCGGACACCAGTCCTTTGTATTGCTTGACCAGGGTGTCGAGACGGCGTTGTGCGGGCAGCTGTCCGCGCTCGTCGCCGTTGATTTGCTGCTCGAGCGATTGGCGCATATCTTCAAATGAAGCCACGGGGCGTGCGCCGGTCTTGTGTATGATGTGGTATCCGTACGATGTGGCTACGGGGCGCGAGATTTCGCCCACTTGCATGGCAAAGGATGCCGAATCGAAGGGGGCGACCATCATTCCCGAGCTGTACCATCCGAGTTTTCCGCCCTGTTTGGCGCTTCCGGGGTCTTCGCTTTCGCGGCGAGCCACGTCCTCGAAGTCCACTCCGGGTTGCGTCACCACGTTGTATATCGAGTCTATGGCCACGCGAGCATGTGCGGCTTCTTCGGGCGTTTTGCCTTGCGTAAGCTTGAGTATATGCTCGGATTCAACCTCGCCGGGATTGGGCTTGATCTCGTCCACACGTATGATATGGAGGCCGAAGCCCGAGTTTATCACGGGCGAGATTCCGCCTAAGGGCGTGTCGTAGGAGGCTTTCTCGAAGGGCCAGGGGTAGCGGCCGGGCAGCACCCAGCCCATGCGTCCGCCGCGCGAGGCGCTGCCGCGGTCTATGGATACGGCGGCGGCGTCTTCAAAGGTCGTGGCGCCGGAGACGATGGCGTTGCGTATCGAATCGGCGTGTGCCATGGCGGCCTCCGAGGAGTTGGAGGCGTCCGAGGGCGGCAGCATAATATGGCTGACGTAGCGAAGCTCGCAGGCGTGCGCGTAGGCCTCGTGCAACAGCGAGTCGTACACGGTGGAATCCACCATGCGCGACTGAGCCAGCTCGGCGGCATATCCCTCGAACTCGTTGCGGAACGAGGCCGTGGTGTCCATGCCGGCGGCTACGGCGGCAGCCACTTTCAACTTATAGTTGACAAACATATCGACATATTCGTCGAGCGTCTGGGGCTGCAGCTGCTGCGAGTTATTCTTATGATACAGATACTCGAATTCGCTCAGGTGCACGGGCATCTTGTTGATAGTCATCAATACCGGATCGGATGCGGCGGCAGCCGTGACTGCTATGGCCGTGACCGCGATGGCGGCTGATAGATGGAGCTTTTTCATTTATAGAAGTTTTAGTCGTTCGATTGTTTTACTGTCTTTCGGATGTTTACTGCCGTTCGGATGTTCAACTATCGTTCGGTCGTTTACTATCGTTCGGATGTTTACTGCCGTTCGGTTTTTCAACTATAATATAACGCGAAAACCTGCCTTTTATTGTCCCAAACGGGCGGATTGTCATCCGGAAGAATCGGCTGCTGTCACGGCTGCCGTCACGGCTGCTGTCACGGCTGCCGTAATTACCGTGCTAAAGAAACGGCGTCAACCATTATCATTCAGGAGACGGAAGGCACGATTATCCGGTTGCAAAATTAGCCAATATCTTCGAATAACCCGCCGCCCGCCGCCAAAAATTCGCCGCCGCCCCGCCCGCTTTCGCTGTTGCAATTACTGTTCGAGCTTTACTTAGACTTTTTTGTTGAAGCTGTGACTTGCTCGAGCCTTACTCAAAAGGGAAAAAACGCGAAAGGGGAGGGGATATTGGCGATGTTCGGCGAAAAAGACGTATCTTTGCATTTAATATGCCAAGGCACTTACTTATAATTAATCCGATATCGGGGACGCATAGCAAGCGCGGGCTGGCCGAGCGTATCGGCGAGCGGCTGGGACGCGCAGGTATAGATGTGGATACGTACGTCACCACCGGGCCGGGTGATGCGACGCGGCGTGTGCGCGAGGCTGTCGAGAAGGGCGGCTATGACGCGGTACTGGCTTGCGGCGGCGACGGCACGGTCAATGAGGTGGCACGCGCTATGTGTCACGCTCCGATACCGATGGGTATTATTCCGGCGGGCAGCGGCAACGGGTTGGCTCGACATATAGTCATTCCGGTGGACCCGATGCGGGCGCTGGATGCGGTCATTGCCGGGCAGGTGTGCCGCTGCGATTATGCCACGGTCAACGGGCGTGAGTTTTTCTGTACTTGCGGTATGGGCTTCGATGCGGCGGTGTCTGACCGGTTTGCGGCGTCGGGCAAGCGCGGCCGTATGTCGTATGTGCGCAGTACCGTGGTCGAGTTTATGCGCTATCGTCCCGAGCATTATGTGATTGAGACGCCGGAGGCGACGTTGGAGCGTGACGCATTCCTGGTGGCGATATGCAATGCTTCGCAGTACGGCAATAATGCCTTTATCGCGCCGCAGGCTTCGATTACGGACGGGCTGCTGGACGTGGTGATTATACACAAGGCGGACGCGTTGCGTACGATGTTGCTGGGCGTGGATATGATGACCGGGCTGCTGGCGCATAACCGCTTGGTGGAGACGCTGCGAGTGCCGCGCCTGAGTATTCGTCGGGCTTCCGGGCCGGCGCATCTCGACGGTGAGCCGGTGGGCGACTTGGGGTCGCGTCTGGATGTGGAGTGCGTCCACGGAGGATTGAGCATGTTTGTCGAAAAAGATAAATCGCCTTTTCGTCCGATTATCAGCCCGTTGGAGTACTATCTGGGCGGTATGGCTATCACGCTGCATCTGCGGTGATGTTGTGCGGCGTCCCGGGATGTGGGGCAGGTGTCGGGAAAGAGCGGCAAGGGCCGGGCGGCGGGCAAAATGCTTTCGCGCGCGCGAAAGCGATGTCGTCAAAAGCTCGGAAGAGGGTAAATCGGTCGGTCAAGTGCCGCCAAAAAAGGCGTTACGGCGGCGCCGGAAGCCTTAAATACAAAATTTCACATAAAAATAATAGTGAAATCATTCAATTACAGAAAAAAATGTGTAATTTTGTGGCGCAAAAAGCGGAGGGCCGCGTTAAGGCCGCCGCGTTTGGTTCCGATAGGACGGCGAGACCCTTCTCGACTTACTTGATTTGAAAGAATATACACAAACAACATATACGATTAATTTCAAAAACAACAAACCACTATGACTAAGATTGGTATCAATGGCTTTGGACGCATCGGTCGCTTTGTCTTCCGCGCTTCCACCAAACGTAACGACATCGAAGTAGTCGCTATCAACGACCTTCTCCCCGTTGACTACATGGCTTACATGCTGAAGTACGACACAATGCACGGCGCATTCGAAGGCACCGTAGACTTCGACCTCGAGAAATCCCTCCTTATCGTCAATGGCAAAGCCATCCGCGTTACCGCATGCCGTGACCCCAAAGAAATCAACTGGGGTGCAGTCGGCGCAGAGTACGTCGTAGAATCCACCGGTCTGTTCCTGACCAAAGAGAAAGCTCAGGGCCACATCGAAGCCGGCGCCAAGTACGTTGTGATGTCCGCACCGTCCAAGGACGACACCCCCATGTTTGTATGCGGCGTAAATGCCGACACCTACAAGAAGGGCACACAGTTTGTATCCAACGCATCTTGCACCACCAACTGCCTTGCTCCCATCGCTAAGGTACTCAACGACAAATTCGGCATCGTTACCGGCCTTATGACCACGGTACACTCCACCACCGCCACACAGAAGACCGTAGACGGTCCTTCGATGAAAGACTGGCGCGGCGGCCGTGCCGCTTCGGGCAACATCATCCCCTCCAGCACCGGCGCTGCCAAGGCTGTAGGTAAGGTTATCCCCGAACTCAACGGCAAGCTCACCGGCATCTCCATGCGTGTCCCCACCCTCGACGTTTCGGTAGTTGACCTCACCGTCAACCTCGCCAAGCCCGCCACCAAGGAGGACATCTGCAAGGCTATGAAGGAGGCTTCCGAAGGCGAACTCAAAGGCGTACTGGGCTACACCGAAGATGCCGTTGTCAGCTCCGACTTCCTGGGCGACACCCGCACTTCGATCTTTGACGCCAACGCCGGCGTATACCTGACAGACAACTTCGTAAAGGTTGTTTCCTGGTACGACAACGAGATCGGCTACTCCAACAAGGTGCTCGACCTCATCGCAACTATGGTTAAGATCAACGGCTAATAAGCCCGAAGACCATAAGTCCCAACGACGGGATGACGAAGCGCGGCTTCGTCGTCCCGTCGCTTTTTTTTTGGGGGGGGGATAATTGTGGTGGCTGTATCGGCGCAGTGCGGCTGTGGCCGCGTGCGTGTCGGCGCGTGGTATAGGCTTGTTGTGTGAGATAAAA
>CAKTOT010000022.1 GCA_934590135.1 uncultured Muribaculaceae bacterium | reverse complement strand
ACCTCGATGTCCGCTTGGCCAAATGCTCGGTATCTCGCATTGTCATCGAACGTACCCTCAAGCTCGTAACTATCACAGTTTGCACCTCGCGCCCCGGCCTTATCATCGGCAAAGGCGGCAGCGAAGTCGAGAAACTCAAGGAAGAGCTTAAGAAAATCACCGACAAGGACGTACAAATCAACATCTTCGAGGTAAAACGCCCCGAAATGGACGCCCAAATCGTAGCAGCCAACATTGCACGTCAAATCGAAGGCAAGATAGCCTATCGTCGCGCTGTCAAGATGGCAGTAGCATCGACCATGCGTGCAGGCGCGGAAGGTATCAAAGTACAGGTCAGCGGTCGTCTCAACGGCGCCGAAATGGCTCGCAGCGAAATGTTCAAGGAAGGCCGTACGCCCTTGCACACTCTGCGTGCCGACATCGACTATGCACTCGTAGAAGCCCACACCAAAGTCGGCGTTGTCGGCGTAAAGGTATGGATCTGCCGTGGCGAAGTCTATGGCAAACGTGACCTGGCTCCCTCGTTCACACAAGCCTCCAAGGAAAATCGCCCGGCCGGCGCACCGGCAGGACGTCGCGGAGGTTTCCGCCGCGGTGCCAAGAACCCTCGTTAAGGTACAGCAAGCGGAGAACAACACAAAAGTTAACAACATCCAACACAAACGACAATGTTACAACCTAAGAAAACCAAATTCCGCCGTTCACAAAAAGGCCGTATGAAAGGTAATGCCCAACGTGGCAACCAGCTGGCCTTCGGCTCCTTTGGTATAAAGACCCTTGAATCCAAATGGATCACCGGTCGCCAGATAGAGGCTGCTCGTATCGCCGTGACCCGCTATATGCAGCGTCAGGGTCAGATTTGGATACGCATCTTCCCCGACAAGCCCATCACTAAGAAACCTGCCGAAGTCCGCATGGGTAAAGGTAAAGGTTCGCCCGAAGGCTTCGTAGCACCCGTTACACCCGGTCGTATGATAATCGAGGTAGAAGGCGTAAGCTACGAAATTGCAAAGGAAGCACTGCGCCTTGCAGCACAGAAGCTCCCCGTAGTCACCAAGTTCGTCGTCGCACGCGACTACGATCCCAGCCAGAACGTATAAAGTCAGCACGCCACTATGAAACAGCAAGAAATCAAAGAAATGGCGACCGCCGACCTGCGCGCACGCCTCGCACAGATGGAGAAAGACTACCGCCAGCTCACCATCAACCATGCCGTAACGCCTCTGGATAACCCCGCAAAGATTACAGCCGATCGTCGTGCAATTGCACGCGTGAAGACCGAACTTCGCGCCCGCGAAATCCAAGAAGCCAAAGCTGCGAAATAACTCCGGACATCCCCATCCAATGTTCCACAACAACTAACAACAGAAACACATGGAAAAACGAAATCTTCGTAAAGAACGCATCGGGGTTGTTTCCAGCAACAAAGGCGACAAGACAATCACCGTGACCGTAAAATGGAAAGAGAAACACCCCATCTACGGCAAATTCGTGAACAAGACCAAGAAGTTCCACGCCCACGACGAGAAGAACGAGTGCTCGGTAGGTGACACCGTACGCCTGATGGAGACCCGTCCTATGAGCAAGACCAAGCGCTGGAGATTAGTAGAAATCATCGAAAAAGTTAAGTAACGACAATGATACAAACCGAAACACGGCTCACTGTAGCCGACAACTCCGGCGCAAAAGAAGTGCTGTGCATCCACGTACTTGGAGGCACAGGGCGCCGTTATGCTTCCGTAGGTGACATCATCGTAGTATCGGTGAAAAACGCCCTGCCCGGTTCCGATGTCAAGAAAGGCACCGTCAGCAAAGCCGTCGTCGTACGCACCAAGAAGGAAATCCGCCGCGCCGACGGATCCTACATCCGCTTCGACGACAACGCCTGCGTGCTGCTCAACAACGCCGGCGAACTCCGTGGCACACGTATCTTCGGACCGGTAGCTCGCGAGCTCCGTGCCACCAACATGAAAATCGTTTCACTGGCACCCGAGGTGCTCTAATAGAGCCCTGCGCCACCAAACACAAACAAGACAATGAGCAAACAGCATATCAAAAAAGGCGACACCGTACAAGTGCTCGCCGGCGAAGACCGCGGCAAACAGGGACGAGTACTCGAAGTACTCGTCAAGAAAGACCGCGTAGTCGTCGAAGGCGTCAACGTAGTCACCAAGGCCACCAAGCCCTCGGCCCAACATCCTCAGGGCGGTCTGGTGAAGAAAGAAGCCGGCATACATGTAAGCAATGTAGCCCTGCTTGACCCCAAGAGCGGCAAGCCCGCACGTGTGGGTTTCCGTAAGAACGATGCAGGCAAGACAGTCCGTTATTCCAAAAAATCAGGAGAGGAGATTAAATAATGAGCACCACCACACTACAGAAAGACTACAAGGAGCGCATTATCCCCGCCCTTGAGAAAGAGTTCAACTATACCACCGTTATGCAGGTGCCCCGTTTGGAGAAGATTGTCATCAATCAGGGCCTTGGTGAAGCAACTCAGGACCGTAAGATTATAGACACCGCCATCGCCGAACTTACCGCCATCACCGGTCAGAAAGCCGTGGCCACTCTGTCCAAGAAGGATATCTCCAATTTCCATCTGCGTAAGAAGATGCCCGTGGGTGTACGCGTGACCCTTCGTCGCGAGCGTATGTACGAGTTCCTCGAGCGTCTGGTGCGCGTGGCACTGCCCCGTATCCGTGACTTCAAGGGTATCGAAGGCAAGCTTGACGGCCGAGGCAACTATACCCTTGGTATCACCGAGCAGATCATCTTCCCCGAGATCAACATCGATGCCATCAGCAAGCTTCTTGGTATGAACATCACATTTGTGACCTCCGCCAAGACCGATGCCGAAGGCTACGCCCTGCTCAAGCACTTCGGACTTCCCTTCAAGAACGCCAAAAACTAACCCCCGCACAAACACAGTATAATGGCAAAAGAATCAATGAAAGCGCGCGAAGTCAAGCGCGCACGCCTCGTTCAGAAATACGCCGAGCGCAAAGCAGCCCTGCGTCTCCAGGCCAAAGAACTCGCCAAGCAAGGTGAAAGCGCCTACGAGATTTATCAGCAGCTGCAACGTCTGCCCAAGAACGCGTCCAGCATCCGCATGCACAACCGCTGCTCCATCACCGGACGTCCCAAGGGCTATATGCGCCAGTTCGGTATTTCGCGTATACAGTTCCGCGAGATGGCTTCTGCCGGTTTGATCCCCGGTGTTAAGAAAGCCAGCTGGTAACCGTCTGCTGCCGCCGTGGGTATCACTCCTACGGCGGCCGGCACGGGACCGACAATGAAGACGACCACACCGTATTTATGCGGTTTCGCACCTCCCTCTTCGCTGCCACCCACCGGGAACGGTAGCACAAAAACGAAAAGACTTTTAGTATTAAATATTGTTGGGAACACCCCAATCAATTTAACAACAAACAACATGACAGACCCCATTGCAGACTATCTGACAAGATTGAGGAACGCCATCAAGGCTAACCACCGCGTGGTGGAAGTGCCCGCCTCCAACATCAAGAAAGAGATTACCAAGATTCTCTTCGAGCAGGGCTACATCCTCAACTACAAATTCATCGAAGGGAATACCCCTGCAGGCGCTATCAAGATAGCCCTGAAGTACGATCCCGTAGACCGTGTAAACGCCATCAAGGTTCTTAAGCGCGTATCGCGTCCCGGCCTGCGTCAATACACCGGCTACAAAGACATGCCCCGTGTGCTCAACGGACTTGGCATCGCCATCCTGTCCACCAGCAAAGGCGTGATGACCAACAAGCAGGCAGCCGAAGAGAAAATCGGCGGCGAAGTGTTATGCTACGTATACTAATCACTGAACAAAGCACACAGACATGTCACGTATAGGAAAAGCCCCCATAGCAATACCCGCCGGCGTCACCGTTACGGTATCCGGCGAAAAAGTTACAGTCAAGGGTCCCAAAGGTACCCTCGAGCAGACCGTACACTCCGATCTCAGCGTCAAAGTTGAAGACGGACACGTAGTCGTAACTCGTCCCACCGACGACCGCGAGCACCGCGCACAGCACGGCTTGTGGCGCGCACTGATCCACAATATGGTCGTAGGCGTGAGCGAAGGCTACCGCAAAGAAATGGAACTCGTAGGCGTAGGTTACCGCGCCACAGCTACAGGCCAAGTTCTGGAGCTGGCTCTCGGCTACTCCCACGCCATCTATATAAAGCTTCCCCCCGAGGTAAAGGTAGAGGCTAAGAGCGAGCGTAACAAGAACCCGCTGATCATCCTCGAAAGCGATGACAAACAGCTTCTGGGTCAGGTATGCGCCAAGATTCGCTCGCTGCGCAAACCCGAACCTTACAAAGGCAAAGGTATCAAGTTTGTCGGCGAAATTATCCGTCGCAAGTCCGGTAAGAGCGCAAGTGCCAAGTAATCGGGCCATAGCTTAGCAACAACCTCACACAACCAATAAAAAAACATCTACCACAATGGTAACTAAAATAGAAAGACGCAATAAAATCAAGACACGCATTCGCGGCAAAATCTCCGGCACAGCCCAGCGTCCGCGCATGACAGTGTTCCGCTCCAATAAGCAGATCTACGTGCAACTCGTAGACGACCTGGCAGGAGCCACTCTGGTTGCCGCATCGTCGCGCAACCTCGACGTCCAAGGCGACAAGAAGACCGTCGCTGCAGAAGTCGGCAAAAAGATTGCCGAGAAGGCTTTGGCCGCCGGCATTACCGAAGTAGTATTTGACCGCAACGGATACCTCTTCCACGGTCGTGTTAAATCCCTGGCCGACGCCGCACGCGCTTGTGGCCTCAAATTCTAAAGACAACCACTATGGCTAAAAGAATCAATCGAGTAAAAACTACAAGCGATCTCGAACTTAAAGACCGCTTAGTGGCCATCAACCGCGTCACCAAAGTAACCAAGGGTGGCCGCACATTCACTTTCGCCGCCATCGTCGTTGTCGGTAATGAAAACGGCATCGTAGGTTGGGGCCTTGGCAAAGCCAATGAGGTACAGGCAGCTATCGCCAAAGGCGTAGAGGCAGCCAAGAAGAACCTCGTACGTGTTCCCGTACACAAAGGCACCATTCCTCACGAGCAAGAAGCTAAGTTCAGCGGCTCGCGCATCATCCTCAAACCCGCTTCCACCGGTACCGGCGTAAAGGCCGGCGGCGCTATGCGTGCAGTCCTCGAGAGCGTAGGCGTGACCGATGTACTTGCCAAGAGCAAAGGTTCGTCCAACCCTCACAACCTTGTGAAGGCCACCATCGCCGCCTTGTCCGAGATGCGTTCGCCCGCACAGGTAGCGCAGAACCGCGGCATCACCGTTGAGAAAGTTTTCCGCGGCTAAGACACACAAGCCCGAGAATCATTGCTCGGGCAAAGTCACACAAACTACAAAACACCAGACAATGGCACAGATAAAAATTACACAGACCAAGAGCCGCATCAACTGCCCGGCAGTACAGAAGCGCACTCTTGACGCCTTAGGCCTGCGCAAGATGAATCACACCGTGGTCAAGGAAGACACCCCTTCCATCCGCGGCATGGTACAAAAGGTACACCACCTTGTAACCGTCACCGAGGCCTGATATAGGAGATAGTCCGGTCAGCCGAGGGCACTCCCGGCTGACCGGGACAACTCCAATAAAGATTTAACCAACCCCCCATAATAGACAAACAACAATGGACTTAAGCAATATACAACCCGCTATCGGCTCGGTACGCACCAAGACCCGCGTAGGTCGCGGCCAGGGTTCCGGCAAGGGCGGTACATCCACACGCGGACACAAAGGTGCCAAATCGCGTTCGGGTTACAAACGTAAAATCGGTTTCGAAGGCGGTCAGATGCCTCTGCAACGTCGTCTTCCCAAGTGGGGCTTCAAGAGCCTTAACCGCGTAGAGTACAAGGCCATCAATCTTGACGTGATCCAAACTCTCGCCGAAGGCAAGAACCTCGAAAAGGTGACTATCGCTGACCTTCGTGCAGCCGGATTGGCCGGTCGCAACCAGCTGGTTAAGATACTCGCCGGCGGCGAAATCTCCAAGGCCGTAACCGTTGAGGCCAACGCATTTTCACAGGCAGCCCAGAAGGCCATCGAGGCCGCAGGCGGCGCTGTCGTCAAAGCATAACACAATATGAGATTCTTCGAGACCTTAAAAAACATTTGGACTATCGAAGAGCTGCGCAAGAGGCTCCTCATAACGGTTCTGTTGGTACTCATCTACCGACTGGGCTGTTATGTTGTGCTTCCCGGCGTATCTCCGGCTGCTATTGATGCCCTGTCGAGCTTTACAAATAAGACAGGTATGATGCAGCTGCTCGATATGTTCTCCGGCGGCGCATTCTCCCAGGCATCTATATTTGCCTTGGGTATCATGCCTTACATCACCGCCTCCATCGTTATCCAGCTTCTCGGCATGGTGCTGCCTTCGTTCCAGAAGATGCAGCGCGAGGGCGAGAGCGGACGTCAGAAACTGACCCAGTACACCCGTTATTTGACAGTGTTGATTCTGCTGTTGCAGGCTCCTGCATATTTGGTCAACCTTCAGTACCAGTTTGCACAGGCCAACGGTGCTGCAGCTACAGCCTTCGGGTTCTGGAACATAGTCTACCTGACCATCATTCTGGCCGCCGGCTCCATGTTTATCATGTGGTTGGGCGAGCGTATCACCGACCGTGGTATAGGCAACGGTATCTCCTTCATCATCTTGGTAGGTATCATTGCCCGTCTCCCATCGGCACTGTTCTACGAGTTCACATCGCGTCTGCCCGGTACCAGTGGTAGCGAGGGCGGTCTTGTGATGTTTATCGTCGAAATCGTGCTGTTGTTTGCTGTTACCATTGGCGCCGTGCTTCTGGTACAAGGGACGCGCAAAGTGCCCGTACAATACGCAAAACGTATCGTCGGCAACCGTCAGTACGGTGGTGCACGCCAGTACATACCTTTGAAGGTGAATGCAGCCGGCGTGATGCCTATCATTTTTGCTCAGGCAATTATGTTTATCCCCATCACCCTGGTAGGCTTTGCGAGCGAAGGCTCGGGATTTGTGCAGGCACTGACCGACATCAACGGTTTTTGGTACAACATCATCTTCTTCTTGATGATTGTCGCCTTCACCTACTTCTATACCGCTATCACGGTGCGTCCCACTCAGATGGCCGACGATATGAAGCGCAACAACGGATTTATCCCCGGCGTGAAACCGGGCAAGAAGACGGCCGAGTACCTCGATACCATTATGAGTCGCATCACTCTGCCCGGATCAATCTTCCTGGGTATTGTGGCAATACTCCCCGCTTTTGCCCGTTTCTTCGGCATCAGCCAGAATTTTGCACAATTCTTCGGCGGCACATCCCTGCTGATTATGGTAGGTGTTGTGCTTGACACCCTGCAACAAATAGAGTCGCACCTGATGATGCACCATTATGACGGCCTGATGAAAGAAGGCAAGATTAAAGGTCGCACCACCGGATCGGCATATTAATTCGACCAAACTACCGCAGCACGGCGGACGAGCGAACAAGCTTGTCCGCCGGGGCGGCGGCGACAAAGACAGATAACAACCACCGCAATACAACGCCACAATGATCAAGCTTAAGACCCCGCAAGAAATCGAGCAGATGCTTCCGGCCTGCGACCTGACCGCCAGGACGCTGGGCGAGGTAGCTCGCTGGATAGCACCCGGGGTTACGACACAGCGCTTGGATACGATAGCTCGCGAATTTATCCACGACAACGGCGGCATCCCGGCTTGCCTCGGTTACGAAGGTTTTCCCGGTACGCTGTGCATCGAAGTCAACGATGTCGTAGTTCACGGATTTCCGTCAGCATACACCCTGCGTGAAGGCGATATCATAGGCACCGACTTGGTGGTAGCCAAAGACGGCTTCATGGGAGACTCGTGCTACACCTTCGCTGTGGGCGAAGTAGACCCCGAAGTGATGGCCTTGTGCCGTACCACCAAGGAGTCCTTGTATGTAGGTATCGAAGCGTGTCGTGCAGGCCACCGCATAGGCGACATCAGCAATGCCGTACAGACATATTGCGAACGACGCGGATATAGTGTCGTTCGCGAGATGTGCGGACATGGCATCGGTCGCGACATGCACGAAGACCCCGAAGTGCCCAACTACGGGCGTCGAGGCACCGGACCGGTGATACGTAACGGTATGTGCATCTGCATCGAGCCCATGATAAATTTGGGGAGCCGTAATATCACTATCGGCCAAGACGGATGGACCTGTCGCACGCGCGACCATCGTCCGTCGGCTCACTACGAGCATACAATGGCTATAGTCAACGGCGAAACTCGAGTGCTGACGTCCTTCGAGTACATCCGCGAAGCCCTTGGTGAACGCTTTATCTGAACCGAGTCAAAGAAATACCACACAACTCAACACCACAGGCAATACTTAACAGCAACACCATTTATGGCAAAACAGGCAGCAATAGAACAGGACGGCACCATCGTGGAGGCCCTATCCAACGCAATGTTCCGCGTCGAGCTCGAAAACGGGCATCAGATTACGGCACATATCTCCGGCAAGATGCGTATGCATTACATCAAAATCCTTCCCGGGGACAAAGTGCGTGTCGAGATGTCTCCGTACGACCTGAGCAAAGGACGCATAGCCTTCCGCTACAAGTAAGCATTGTAAAGGTGTAAGCCGATGCGGCATCCGTAGACAAAACGATATCGCCCGGCAATAATCCGACAAAAACAACGTAAACTATAATACTAAAAGAACAATGAAAGTACGAGCTTCAATCAAAAAACGCACGCCCGACAGCAAAATCGTTCGTCGTAAGGGCCGGCTGTATGTGATCAATAAAAAAAATCCCAAATTAAAAATGCGTCAAGGATAATTTTTTATTAAATCCAACCGCACCAACACAACAATACAACCACACATATGGCAGTAAGAATCGTGGGAGTTGACCTCCCCCAAAACAAAAGAGGTGAAATCGCACTGACCTACATCTTCGGCATCGGTCGCAGCTCGGCCAAGAGCATCTTGGAGAAAGCCGGCGTAGATGTAAACATCAAAGTTAAAGACTGGAGTGACGCACAAGCCGCTAAAGTCCGCGAAGTGATAGGCAGCGATTACAAAGTAGAAGGCGACCTGCGCAGCGAAATCCAGCTGAACATCAAACGTCTTATGGACATAGGATGCTATCGCGGTATCCGTCACCGTAACGGTCTCCCCGTACGCGGTCAGTCCACCAAGAATAATGCGCGTACCCGTAAGGGCCGCAAGAAAACCGTCGCCAACAAAAAGAAAGCTACTAAATAATAACAACACCATCCAATTATGGCAAAGAAAACAGTCGCAGCTAAGAAGAGAAACGTCAAAGTCAGCGCCGAAGGCCAGCTTCACGTACACTCCTCTTTCAACAACATCATCGTTTGCCTTGCCAACAGCGAAGGCCAGGTTATCTCCTGGTCGTCGGCAGGCAAAATGGGCTTCAGAGGCTCAAAGAAGAATACCCCTTACGCTGCTCAGATGGCAGCGCAAGACTGCGCCAAGACCGCATACGATCTGGGTCTGCGCAAGGTAAAAGCATACGTCAAGGGACCCGGCAACGGACGCGAATCTGCTATCCGTACCATTCACGGAGCCGGCATCGAAGTAACAGAGATTATCGACGTTACGCCGCTGCCGCATAACGGCTGCCGTCCTCCCAAACGCCGCCGCGTCTAATGCGGAGTGCGTCAAGACGACACTACCACATACCCGGCAATGCCTCGAAAGGCGGTGCAGCGGCATCGCGAGGCATCACCGAAGCGAATACCTTTTAGTACATAGCATACACATCAACAACAACCGATGATAGTGTGGACGTCTTTCGCCATCAGGCGAGGGCGAAGGCCGGGGACTGACGGTGCACTATAAGTACCGACATCACGTCCCAACCGAGCAAGTCCGCAAGGGCACCGCGGCCAGTGAAGGGTCACAACGAACATCACCTCTCTGTGACTGCGGCTGCACAGCCGAGGAAAGCCATGCGGAATACTACCGGCGCACGTGCGCCCCGCGCCACACACGACCATCAAATATTCAACCATACAAGATAATAAAACAATGGCAAGATATACCGGTCCTAAGACCAAAATCGCCCGTAAATTCGGCGAGCCCATCTTCGGCCCCGACAAAGTCCAGGCAAGACGCAACTTCCCCCCGGGCCAGCACGGACAAAACCGTCGCCGCAAAACCAGCGAGTACGGCGTCCAGCTTCGTGAAAAGCAAAAAGCTAAATATACCTATGGTGTACTTGAGAAACAGTTCCGCAACCTCTTCACCAAGGCTTCTTCGATGAAGGGTATTACCGGCGAAATTCTGCTTCAGCTTCTTGAGTCACGTCTTGACAATGTGGTATACCGTCTGGGTATCGCCCGCACTCGTGCGGCTGCACGCCAGATTGTGCTGCATCGTCACATCGTGGTCAATGGCGCTATCGTCAATATCCCCTCCTACCAGGTTAAGCCCGGTGACGTTGTGGGTGTCCGCGAGAAGTCCAAATCGTTGGAAGTGATAGCTGACAACTTGGCCGGTTTCAACCACAGCAAATATCCCTGGATCGAATGGGACGAGAGCCTCAAGAGCGGCAAATTCCTGCACGTACCCGCACGCGAGGATATTCCCGAAAACATCAAGGAGCAACTCATCGTCGAGCTCTACTCCAAGTAATAAAATTTAAAAACAACCCGATCCATGGCTATCTTACAATTCCAAAAGCCCGACAAAGTCCTGATGCTTGAAGCAGACAACTTCTACGGCAAATTCGAGTTCAAACCCTTGGAACCCGGCTATGGCATCACTGTGGGCAACGCGCTGCGGCGTGTGCTTCTCTCCTCCTTGGAGGGCTTCGCCATTTCGTCGATACGTATCGACGGCGTTAAACACGAGTTTGACACCATCCCCGGCGTCAAAGAAGATGTCACCAACATCATCCTCAACCTCAAGAAGGTAGACCTGCGCCAGGTTGTCGAGGACCACGAAGACGAAAAAGTCACCATAACCGTCTCCGGTACCGAAGTATTTACGGCCGGGGATATAGGCAAGGCTTTGACCAGCTTCCAGGTGCTCAACCCCGAACAGGTGATATGCCATCTGGATGCCGATGCAAGTTTTACTATCGTACTGACAATCAATAAGGGTCGCGGATGGGTGCCTGCCGAAGAGCAGGAAATAGGTGACGATGATGTCAATATCCTCGCCATCGACTCCATCTACACTCCTATAAAGAACGTCAAATACGCCATAGAGAACTTCCGTGTCGACCAAAAGACCGACTACGACAAGCTCATTCTCGAAATCACCACTAACGGATCGATACATCCCAAGGATGCCCTCAAAGAGGCTGCACGCATTCTTATCCATCACTTTGCATTGTTCTCCGATGAGAAGATTACGATCGACGCACCCGAGACCGGCGAAAGCGATGAATTCGATGAGGAAGTGTTGCATATGCGCCAGCTCCTCAAGACCAAGCTCGTAGATATGGAACTGAGCGTGCGCGCACTTAATTGCCTGAAGAGCGCCGAGGTCGAGACTTTGGGCGAACTTGTACAGTTCAACAAAAACGATCTGCTCAAGTTCCGCAACTTCGGTAAGAAGTCGCTGACCGAGCTTGACGATTTCCTCGCAAGCATGAACCTGTCCTTCGGCATGGACATTTCAAAATACAAACTGGATAAAGAGTAACATTCACGATGAGACACAATAAAAAATTCAATCATCTTAGCCGCACCAAGGCACATCGCGATGCCCTCTTGGCTAATATGACCATTTCGCTGATTATGCACAAACGCATATTCACCACCTTGGCCAAAGCCAAAGCCCTGCGCGTGTACGCCGAGCCGCTGATCAACCGCGCCAAAGAAGACACCACCCCCAATCGTCGTCTAGTCTTTGCACACCTGCAGAGCAAAGAAGCCGTTAAGGAACTCTTCGGCGAAATCGCAACCAAAATTGCTAACCGCCCCGGTGGTTACACCCGTATACTTAAGACCGGCAACCGTCTGGGTGACAACGCCAAGACTTGCTTTATCGAACTTGTAGACTACAACGAGACAATGGTTAAGGCCGGCAAGGAAGAGAAGAAGAAAACCACTCGCCGCAGCCGCCGCAAGGCAGCTCCCGCAGCCGCCGCAGCCGCCGCAGCCGCCGCTCCCGCTGCTGAGGCACCTGCCGCAGAGGCACCTGCCGCAGAGTAATCCGATAGACGGATATCAATACACACTTGCGACATGCGATACCGATAGGTATTGCGTGTCGCAGTTTTTTATTCGGCAAAATGGAGCTTACACACGTTTGATTGCAAAAAAGTGCGTGAAATCGTCCGTAGGGTAGGGCATAAGTGATAAATTATTTGTAATTTCGTAGTCTAAGACACGGATATATGGAATTGGATACACTGACTGCGATTTCGCCCATTGACGGCCGCTATAGGGATAAATGTTCCGGACTGGCCGAGTATTTTTCAGAGTTTGCATTGATACGCTACCGATTAAAGGTGGAAGTGGAGTATTTTATTTCGCTGACGCGCCTGGGACTGCCGCAAATAGCACCTCTGAGTCAAGAGGATGAACAGCGTATGCGCTCGCTGTATCGGGATTTTACCATTGATGATGCAACGCGTGTAAAGACTATCGAAAAGACAACCAATCATGATGTCAAGGCAGTCGAATACTTTATCAAGGAGCGTATGGACGCTATGGGCGTAAAAGCCAATAAAGAATTTGTACACTTTGGCCTCACCTCGCAGGATATAAACAATACGGCGGTGCCGATGTTGATACGTGAAGCACTGGTCGAGGTATATATGCCGGCCTTGGATGCTCTTATCAAGCATCTACGCGGTATGTCGCACGAATGGCGAGACCTACCCATGCTGGCGCGCACACATGGACAGCCGGCATCACCCACTACGCTCGGCAAAGAAATTTTTGTCTACGTAAGTCGACTCGAGAGCCAAAAACGACAGTTGTTGTCTGTACCCATATCGGGCAAATTTGGCGGCGCTACAGGCAACTTCAATGCCCATTTGGCGGCTTTCCCCGATATAAATTGGCAAGAATTTGCTGCCGGATTTCTTCGGGACACACTTGGCATAGAACGCGAGCCATGGACTACTCAGATTTCCAACTACGACAATATGGCCGCTTTGATGGATGCTCTGCGACGTATCAATACAATCATCCTTGATTTGGATCGCGATATGTGGATGTATATATCTATGGACTATTTCAAGCAACGCATACGCGAGGGCGAAGTCGGGTCGTCCGCAATGCCGCATAAGGTAAACCCCATAGATTATGAAAACAGCGAAGGCAATCTCGGAGTGGCCAATGCTCTGCTGTCCCATCTTGCTTCCAAGTTGCCGGTGTCACGTCTTCAGCGCGACCTTACTGATAGTACGGTGCTTCGCAACATCGGCGTTCCTATGGCTCACACACTCATAGCGATAGCTTCCACTCAGAAAGGATTGAGCAAACTTCTGCTGAATCGCGAGGCTATTGATGCCGACCTTGACGCTATGTGGAGTGTAGTGGCCGAGGGCATTCAGACTATCCTACGCCGTGAAGGCTATCCCAATCCCTACGAAGCGCTCAAAGCCTTGACACGTACCAATCACGCTGTCTCGTCGCAGACAATAGCCGACTTCATTGACCGCCTTGATATCAGTGAGGATGTTAGAGCACGTTTGCATCAGCTGACGCCGCGCACATACGTGGGGTATACCGTCGGCGATATGCAATAAACCGAATTATTGAAACTGAATAAGCAAAGGCGTAAAATACAGACGCTTTATGTAATAATAACATACGAAAACAATACACACTAACTTTAAGCACAAAACAGATTATGAAACGTATCGTATTTTCTCTTATGCTGGCATTGGTGAGCCTTGTCAGCGCCTCCGCAATGACAATGACCGAGTTTATGGCAAAATATAAAGCAACCCAGGGCATCACCGATGTCACTGCAATGGCCGGTTCTTCGCTTAAGGAAGAGGGCATCAACGACGGCGTTGTACTTATGGGTCAGCTTGATGCTGCCGCAATTGATGCCATTAAGGTCGACCTCACCACTATCCCCGAAGAAAACCAACTGGTATCCGTTAATGGTGAGAACGGCGAATATATGGCTGTATGCCAGAATCCCACAGGCAAGGATGACATGATCAACATTCTGGTGGTAACCATCAAGGATAATGCCGTAATCATCATTGACGGTGTCTGCAACAAGGCAACACTAGATCAGACCGTTGGCGAAATGTCCAAGTAACCATAGTCATTTAGTCAGATGGTTGCTCCGGATATAGTAGTCACCATAGGACGTCAGATGGGCAGCGGCGGTCACGAGCTCGGCCGTCGCTTGGCCTCGCGCCTCGGCATCGAGTTCTACGACAAAGAATTACTGATGCAGGCCGCATGTGATGCCGGCCTATGCCCCGATTTCTTCCGCGACAGCGATGAAAAACGGCCCAGTTTTGTCGGCGGATTCTTGGCCGGATTTCCAGGCGCCGGGCCTATGGCATACTATGATTGCGGAGGCATAGGCGGAAGCGATGATACACTTTACAAAGCCCAATGTGACTTTGTGCGTCGTGTCGCTTCGCGCGGCTCCTGTGTCATAGTAGGTCGAAGTGCCGACTACATCCTTCGCGACTATCCGCGCGTAGTAAGTATCTTTGTGAGTGCCACTAAGGACGATTGCATCCGACGAGTTCGGGAACGTCGCCCCGAGTTGACCGACGAACAGGCGTGTGCCATAGTAGAAAAGACCGATAAAGCACGCGCCGCCTTCTACAATTTTTACAGCGACAAGCAGTGGGGCGAAGCCGCCTCGTATGACCTTGCCGTCAGCACTTCCGCTATGAATATCGATGATTTGGTGGAAGTATCAATCGTCTATCTTCAACGCCGCTTCGGCTTACAAATCAAATAAATAATACGTCAATGTCAATCAGGACAATCATTGTATCCATCGTGGCCTTGTTTGCCGCTTTGGCAACCAATGCCGCCAAGGTAGATACCATTACAATTAAGACGGCCGAAATGCCGCAACCTATAAAGGTCACCGTTATAGTACCCGAAGGCGCTTCAGCCTCACACCGCGTACCCACCGTATACCTTCTCAACGGCTACGGCGGCGACCATTCGCAGTGGACCACTACGTGCAAACAGCTACCCACACTTGCCGATCAATACGGAATGGCTATGGTGATGCCGGACGGCTGCGATTCGTGGTACTGGGATGCTCCCGCCAATCCCAAGGTAAAGATGGAAACCTTTATGACCAAGCGCCTTGTGCCGTACATAGACAAGCACTATCCGACCCTTCCCGAGGCATCCAAACGAGCCATAACCGGATTGAGTATGGGTGGACACGGCGCATTGTGGCTGGGCGTACGCCATCCCGATATTTGGAAAAACATCGGCAGCACCAGCGGCGGAGTCAATATCTTGCCTTTCACCGAAAGATGGAAGATGAAAGACGCTCTCGGTGCCTATACCGCCGCCACCGCCAAGATATGGGAGACACATACCGTCATAAATCTGGTGCCGCAAATGGTACCCGGAGCCAATAATATTATCTTTGACTGCGGCAGCGAGGATTTCTTCGCCGGCGTCAATGCCACTCTGCATAACAAATTGCTCGAAGCCAAAATTCCGCACGACTACATCTCGCGTCCCGGCAACCATAACCACAAATACTGGAGCAATAGCATCCTCTATCACTTGCTATTCTTCTCCCGCCAATTTGGCAAATGATACTGCGCCACATAAGCATTACAGATTTCAAGAATATCGCCGAAGCCTCACTCGACTTCTGCGATAAGCTCAACTGTATGCTCGGCGACAATGGTATGGGTAAATCCAACCTCCTGGATGCCATCTACGTACTATCATATACCAAGAGCTTTGCCGGGACTCCGGACAATATGCTGATACGTCGCGGCTGTCCGTGGGCGCACCTGCATGCTGACTACCTGCGACATGGCGCCGAAGACGACATCAATGTAGTACTGTCGCCCGGGCGCAAAAGCTTCAAACGCGGCGGCAAGGAATATCGACGCCTGAGCGCACACATAGGCCTTTTTCCCGCCGTCCTTGTCTCGCCATCCGATATGAGCCTCGTCTCCGGAGCGGCCGAAGTACGCCGTCGCTTTATCGATATGGTAATAAGCCAGGCAGATAATCACTATCTGGAGCACCTGATACGCTACAATCGCGCCCTCGAACAACGCAATCGTATGCTCAAAGATGCCTCCACCGATTACCTACTCTTCGACACCATCGAAGCGGGTATGGACAACTCGTCACGCTACATTATAGATGCGCGTCGGCGCCACATCCAACGCCTTGCCCAACTCCACCATCACTACTACAGCATCATTGCCGGCGACAACGAGAATGTTACAATGGAATATCATGGGCCATTGGATGGTACGACGGACACCGGTATTGCCGATGCGTTGAGCCGCAACCGCGACCGCGACAGACTGCTCGGATACACGGCAATCGGAATACATCGCGATGATATAGACGTGACCGTCAATGATTTGCCCCTGCGTCGCACCGCCTCTCAGGGACAAGCCAAGACCTTTACCATAGCCTTACGCATGGCCCAATACCGCTTCTTGGTCGAAAGCACCGGTCTCAAGCCCCTACTGCTCTTAGACGACATCTTTGACAAACTCGATGCCACGCGCGTCTCGCGCATCATCGCATTGGTAGCCTCCGAAGACTTCGGCCAAATTTTCATCACCGACACCAACCGCCGACACCTTGACGAAATACCCGGACATCTCGCCGCCGATGCCCCATGTCGTATGTGGCGCGTCAAGGACGGAACATTCGATCGGCTACCATGAAACGCCACGAGCCATTACAGGTTGGAGATATTATCCGTCAGGCAATTACGGCAGCCGGAGCCGACGAAAGCTACGAGCGGGCACGTGCCTCATACCTATGGGGCGAAGTTGTCGGTCCGACCGTCAACCGCTACACAGTCCGCCGATGGATACAGCAAGACGAACTACATGTAGTTGTCGCCTCGGCTTCGCTGAAAAACGAACTCTCCTTCAGCAAAGAACGCATCGTAAGTCATCTCAATCAGCTGGTTGGGAAAAACGTCATATCCAAGCTCGTGATACATTGACCGACCAACAAAATGCCTAAGACAAAGCCTGCCACAACGGCAGCGAAACATTAGAGAAATGAGAACGCATACACTGATAATATCCGCCGCCCTCGCGCTTATCATGGCCGCATGCGGCAGCAACTACGAGCCCAAAGAAATAGCCCGTATCGATGAAGCCGATGTACTCGACGCCGAGCAGACTGAGGTCGCACTCGGATGGTATGAAGACGCCTTACAACGCGAAATATCCAAACTTGAGTCTGATATCAGTAACGTCCGCAAAGATATGCTTGAAGACCGTGCTTCGCGCGTAGGCAGGCGTGCGGCGCGTGCCGGCAGCCGTGCATCGGACTACGTCAACGCCGCCGTATACCGCAAGCACAAGGACAGAATCGCCGAATTGGAGCATACCATAGACAAGCTCACATCCGATCTCTACGAAGAGATGGACAAAGTCCGAGAAGACCTTGACCGCTAACCCCGTATATAGTATTGTGGCGGAAAGCGGCCACCATACCGAGATAGAATAATAGGCACACAATTATCATACTTAAATTAAGCATAGAAGCATATTCACTATATGAGCACAAAGGCAAAGACATCCGCAAAAAAGACAAAAGCAGCGTCAGGCAAAACAGCCCGTACGACAAAGATATGCACCTTGACAAAAACGAGTAAGTTCGAAGGACGTGCGGCCAAGCCTGCCGCTAAGGGCGGGCATGGGGCTAAGCCGCTGGCGATAATACGTAATGATGCGTGGCTGGAGCCGTATGCGGCGGCTATTGAGGGACGTCATCAGGATGCTATACGTGCCGAAAAACGATTGACCTCGGGTAGCGCTAAGACGTTGGTGGATTTTGCCAATGCTCACGAGTATTTCGGTCTTCACCGGCTGGATGACGGACGCTGGTGCTTTCGCGAATGGGCGCCTAATGCAACGGCTATCACTCTCGAAGGTGATTTCAGCGACTGGCAACGACTGCCGCAGTATGCGCTGACGCGCCTTGAGGGCGGCGTCTGGGAGGGCGTGTTTGATGCCGGTGCGATGAAGCATGGTGATCTTTACAAGATGTTTGTCCAATGGAACGGCGGTGAGGGTGAGCGTATTCCGGCGTATGCTACGCGTGTACGACAGGATGCGGACACCAAGTTGTTCGCCGCTCAGGTTTGGGCTCCGGAACAGGCGTATATATGGCATGATGCGGGCTTTGTACCGGATGTTCGGCCGCTACTGATTTATGAGTGTCATATCGGTATGGCGCAGGACCGCGAGGGCTTGGGCACGTATGCCGAGTTTCGCGACAATGTGCTGCCGCGTATAGTCGAAGACGGGTACAATGCCATACAGATTATGGCAATACAGGAGCATCCGTACTACGGCTCTTTCGGCTACCATGTCAGCAGCTTTTTTGCGGCATCAAGCCGTTTCGGCACGCCCGAGGACCTCAAAAGCCTTATTGATGCGGCCCATAGCAAAGGTATAGCGGTGATTATGGACATCGTGCATAGTCATGCGGTGAAGAATGAGGCTGAAGGTCTGGGACGCCTTGACGGGTCGTATGATCTGTATTTCTATGGCGACGGGCGCCGCGAGCATCCGGCTTGGGATTCGCTGTGTTTCGATTACGGCAAAGACGAGGTGATGCACTTTTTGCTGAGCAACTGCAAGTTTTGGCTTGAAGAGTATCATTTTGACGGCTTCCGCTTTGATGGTGTGACCTCGATGCTGTATTATAATCATGGCCTCGGACAAGCTTTCGGCGGCTATGGCGACTATTACGATGGCGGCGAGGATACCAATGCCATTACTTATCTGACACTGGCTAATAAATTGATACATAGTGTCAACCATCACGCTATCACTATCGCGGAAGAAATGAGTGGAATGCCGGGGTTGGCCTTGCCCTTCTGCGACGGCGGTATGGGTTTTGACTACCGCATGGCTATGGGCATACCCGACTACTGGATTAAGACACTCAAAGAGCGCAAGGACGAGGATTGGAAGCCTACGAGCATATTCTGGGAATTGACCAATCGTCGAGCCGACGAAAAGACCATATCCTATGTCGAGAGTCACGACCAAGCCCTTGTGGGGGATAAAACAGTGATATTTCGGCTGATAGATGACCATATGTATTGGCATATGATGATGGGTGATGACGATGCGACCGTTGCACGCGGTATCGCACTTCACAAGATGATACGTCTTGTGACGTTGGCCACTATCAACGGCGGTTACCTTAATTTTATGGGCAACGAGTTTGGCCACCCCGAATGGATCGACTTCCCCCGAGAAGGCAATGGCTGGAGCTACAAATATGCCCGTCGCCAATGGAGTCTCGTTGACAATCCCGAATTGAAATACCACCTGCTCAACAATTGGGATAATGCAATCATTCACCTTGTAGGCGGCACCTACAACTTCCAGGCTTTGCCCGTGCGCAAGCTTTGGGAGAAAGACGATGATCAGGTACTGGCTTTTATGCGCGGCGACTTGGCTTTTGTGTTCAATTTCAGTCCTACGCAATCGTTTGACGGCTATGGTATCTTGGCTCCGGCCGGCAAATATCATACTATTCTCAGCTCCGATGAGGCTTGTTTCGGCGGCTATGACAATGTAACGGCCGGAACAGATCATCTGACACTGCACGATGAACTGTATGCGCCTGCCGGAGTCGAATGGGTCAAACTGTATCTGCCTGCACGTACGTGTATAGTATTGCGCAGGGGCAAGTGACGTCGTGCGTGTTCGTGACGTACATATCGTATCGCACGTTAGTTCTCGCAAAAATTGCGTAAATTTGCATAGAAAAGCAATCAATACACCCAATGAAACAATACTTAGAACTGCTGGACAGGATTATGCGCGACGGTGTTGACCGCGGCGACCGTACGGGTACGGGCACGCGCTCGGTGTTTGGACATCAGATGCGTTTTGATCTTGCAGACGGCTTCCCGCTACTTACCACCAAGAAATTGCACCTCAAATCGATAATATACGAATTACTGTGGTTTTTGCGCGGTGATACCAATGTGCATTACTTGCAGGAACACGGCGTACGCATTTGGAACGAATGGGCGGATGCCAACGGCGACCTCGGCCATGTCTACGGCTATCAGTGGCGCTCGTGGCCTGACGGCAAGGGCGGAGCTATTGACCAAATATCAAATGCGGTGAATACTATTCGCAACAATCCCGAGAGCCGACGTATCATTGTCAGCGCGTGGAATGTGGCGGATATAGATACTATGGCGCTTCCGCCATGCCACGCATTGTTCCAGTTTTATGTAGCAAACGGACGTCTGAGTCTGCAGCTGTACCAGCGCAGTGCCGACACCTTCTTGGGTGTGCCTTTCAATATCGCCTCGTACGCATTGCTGCTGATGATGATGGCTCAGGTTACCGGGCTGAAGGCCGGCGAATTTGTGCATACGCTTGGAGATGCGCACGTCTATCATAATCATTTCGAGCAGGTTAAACTCCAGTTGACGCGAAGCCCGCGTCCGCTGCCGCGTATGGTTCTTAATCCCGATGTCAAGGATATTTTTGCCTTCGATTATGACGACTTCCGTCTTGAAGGTTATGACCCGTATCCGCATATTCCGGGAGTAGTATCTGTCTGAAAATATGGAAAGTATGACTATATCAATCATAGCAGCCGTGGCTTCGGACGGTGCCATAGGACGCCATGGCGACCTTGTGTGTCATATACGGGAAGATATGCGTCATTTTCGTTGTCTGACTATGGGTCATCCGGTAGTGATGGGGCGCAAGACATTTGAATCGTTGCCCGGCGGAGCTTTGCCCGGTCGTCGCAATGTTGTGGTGACTCGCAATTTGTCTTACCATGCGGAAGGTATAGAGACTTTCCCATCCTTGGAGCAGGCCATACGTCGTCTGCGTGCCGACAGCGCCGAAGGTGTTGATGCAGAGGTTTTTATCATTGGAGGCGGTGAGATTTATCGGCAAGCGATGCCTCTTGCGTCACGGTTGTATCTGACGCAGATAGAAGCCACGTTTGAGGATGCCGATACATATTTCCCTGAAGTGGACCCGGCACAGTGGCATCTTGATGATGCTTCGGTATGGAGCGAGGATGTCCAAAGCGGCATACGCTATCGCATGGTTTGTTTATCTCGGATTTAAGCATTACTTTTGCATACGTTTTTTAGCGCCCCGATAGTTCAACGGATAGAATAGAAGTTTCCTAAACTTTTGATGGGAGTTCGATTCTCCCTCGGGGTACAAGCACGATATTTCCGCAGTCCGTGTATATGGCAGAGGCCGACCCGTTATGGGCCGGCCTCTGCCGTTTCAATGATTGTGTCAAGATGGTTTGTGTCGTCGCGGCGGGCGTAATGTATTGCGCCTATACGGCGATTGCGCCATTATGACACAGCGTCTTGTGTTCCGTGACTTAGAATACGACTTTGGTAGAGCGGTTGCCGCGCACTACAATGTACACTTGTCCGGGTTCGGGGTTATTCACCGGAATGCCCTGGAGGTTGTATATGCGTGCAGGTGCGTCTGCGTTGTCGTCAACGGTCACGTCGCTGACGCCGAGCAGGTCGAAGTCTGCCGGCAGCTTGATGCTCGTGTCGGCGTTTTCGACGGTGTACCAGTCGCCGTTGCTGTAGTTGAGGCAGGAGAAAATTAAGGACTCCTCGGGGAATGACAGGACATTGTCTTTGCCCAGTACGGCGCCGATTCCTAATTCCACTATTTCATCCCAGCCGAACCCGGCTCCGAGGTAATACTCGGCGGTGGAGCTCAGTCGAGCGAGGCCGTAGTCATAGTCAACGCCGATAGGGCCTTCTTGTACGTAAATGCAGTTGGGGTCGGAAGCGTTGACGGTGATGTAGTGTAACAGGCCGCAATTATGATGGTTCGAGCCGTTGTATTTGCTGTTTTCGAACGGACCTACAAGACGTATAATACGCGAATCAGTTACGTTGCGTTGCAGGTTTACTTCGAGAGTTTCGTCCTCTACTTGGAACATCGATTTGACAAAGCCTACGTTGAGCGTGGCTTTGCCGCAGTTTGTCCATGCGGTGTCATCGTCATCGAGGAAGTAGTAGGAGCTCCATGCGTATGCGACTTGTTGTCCCTCGCGGTTGAGGCCGACGAGTATGATCGTTTCTTTGTTTACTTCGGACATATCGTAGCTGAAGACTCCGCGTGGAGCAAAGTCGAATCCGCTTTCGGCCACTTCGGCCAAGGAACCCATTATCTCGTCTTCCTGGTAGTTGGGCACGACTACATATTTGACTTTTGCGATGTCTGTTCCCACGGTGAGCGAGCCATGCACCTTACGTTCTCTCAGGCATTGCGTTTGGAGGGCAAAGGTCATAGAATAGTCTTTGGCCTCGACGCCGGGCAGCACGATGCGCCATTTTTGGTTGGTGTTCATGGCAACCGCGCCGTCATCGTCACCCACGGCAACGCCTCTGGCCGGGGCGGAGAATATGCCGTCTTTGAAAGTGACTTTTTTGGACGAAGGTATGCCGATATATGCCTGACCGTAACCCCAGTCGAGACCGATCATGGTCTTGGCAAAGTATACGTCATCGGGGTCGGTAGCATCGATGTCCAGTTTTGTCGTGCCTTCTTTATCGTACTGTGTGTCTTTCAACTCGACATTGTTGGTGGCCAGCATCGCATCGGCAAAAGTTTTGCCGTAGGGCGAGATTACGCGGTAGAAGTTGGGGTCTTCGACGCTCTGTTGGATTTCGACTTCCCAGGTCATAGGCTCGTACCCAAAAGTTGGCAGGAGCATATCATCGGTGTACAGGCCTTTGCCGAGACTCTTGTATTCTCCGGTAGGGAAGTTGTGCTCCTCGGATGCTTTGGCTACAACCGCGGCAGCCTTAGGCATACCTTTTTTGTCCGCTTTGAACGGTGTGGCGGACTTGGTGAGTGTTGCGGCTCCGGCGGTCATGATGGCTGCCATTGCCAGGGCTAAAAGAGTAAAGTGTCTTTTCATAAGCGTAATTGTTGGTTATGCAGTATGTTTATTGTCACAGGCAAAGGTAAATATTAATGTTCGCTTATGCAAGAAAATAGTTCCAAAATGTTTAATTGTTTGGTTTTTGGCTTTGCTCGTGGATGGAAACGGCGTGCTTGGGCCTTCGAGTATTGTCTCGCTTTGCCGTTTTTTCGGGGGGGGGTGATATTGTATGGTTGCTTCGGGGGTGCGATACTGCATCGTCGGCGTTGAAAGACGTCGTGTGTCAGATTTTTACTTTCAGACATCCTTTGGACGATACAAGGATGTAGATGCCGGGAGCGAAGCGTCCGGCCGAGAGTTCGGCCTTGCGGATGCCGTAGGCAACGCGTATGCCTTGTAGGTTGTAGGCGTCGAATATGGTATCTTCGGCCGGGGCGGATGCTATGATATCCTTAACGGCGTCAGTGCCTGTGACGTTGACCTTAAGGGTGGCTGTTATGCCATCGCAGAATGCCACGAGTTTTGCTTCGCCTTTGGCCACGCCCGTCACTATACCGTCAGTAGTTACGGTGGCGATGTCTTCGTCAAGGCTATACCATTTGATTGGTGCGGTGGTGGCATACGCCGGAGCGATAGAGGCGGCCACGGTGACGGACTTAGATATGTCTACGGAGACATTGTCATCTGTAATAACGACTTGGTAGGGCAATTCTTGGAAATCTCGGAACATACTCCATCCTTCTGTGTTTTTATAGGCATCAATGCATCCCTTGGGGACGTAAAGTGTGCCTTTATAACATGTTATATAGCTGAATGTTGTCGGGCTGATACTTGGGGGCGTTGTCGCATTGCTGTATACGTTCATGAGATTTGTCTTATTGCCGAAGGCGTTGTCCGGAATATTGGTTGTGCCTTCGCCGATGTACAACGAGTTAAGGCTGGCTAAGTCGCTGAAATCCAGTTTGAATTTCTCGGTCCATCCATAGTATGGCAATACAAAAGTCTCAATGTTCTTACATGCCCCGAATGCTTTGTCTTCGACATGGTTGGCCTTGAGGATGCATATATACTTAAGGCTGAAGGCATTCTGGAATGCATATTTGCTGATTTTTGAGATATGACTGAGGTCTATGTCTGTCAGCCGTTCGCAGGAGTTGAAGGCGTATTCACCAAGCGTATCTACCGAGGCCGGAATGGTTATGGATGTGAATCTACAGGCAGAGAAAGCACTTTCCCCGATATATGTCAATGAATTCGGCAGAGTTATAGATGTCAACTTTTGGCAACCGGCGAAAGTTGCGTAATCGATATATTTAATTCCGTTGGGTATATTTACTGAGGTTATATTATCGCAACGTCGGAATGCACTCCTTCCGATGACTGTTACTCCATCCGGTATTGTAATGCCTGTTAGCGAGTTGCACTCGTTGAAGGCATACGCCTCTATAGACGTCACCGAATTAGGTATTCTCATAGTGTGAAGCTTTATACATCTTTCAAAGGACTGGTATCCTATGGTCGTAATTGTTTCGGGTAAAGACACGGAGGTCAGCTCATCGCACCTCCAAAAAGCACCCAAGGTTTTTGTTACGGTATACTCTTTGCCATTATATATTGCTTTCTCGGGGACGATTATGTCGCCGGAGTATTTTGGCCCTGTCCATGAAGATCTCAGTATACATGTTTCATCAGACTCTATGTCGAACCACAGACCGTCGTATAAGAACGTTTGTGTTTTTGCTGAGACGCACACTGACAGGAGTATTGTCCAAACGATTAAGTGTTTGATTCGGTACATCATATTCTTTGTCTTTAGGGGGTTATATCATTGGTGAAAGAACCTCTTATGTGTATGTTCGGTGCATCAATGAGGGTGTTCAGCGACCATGGGTAATACTGCATAATATACTTGAAATAATTATGCTATCCTTCTACTGCGCGGGCGCAATGTATAGCGCCCCTATTATCAGGCTTTTCATGTTGTGTGGTTTGTTTAGCTGGTTTGTGGGTGATGGGATATGCCGTTTCGATAACTGTGGCGAGGATGGGGCGTATGCGATGCGCGTTTAGTCGCTGTGCAAAAGTCCGTCGAGAGGGCAGCTGTATGCTGCTAAAATGCGGCGGAATTTCGGTCTCATCGGGCCGTTACGGAGTATGGGATGCCGACTTTCAATCCTTTTCGCTGCGTACAAAATAAGTTAGAAATATGCATAAGGCCAAATTTCGAACATCGAAATTCGACCTTAATTGTCGAAACCACACATCTTTGTGATTTAGGATATTTCCGAATTGTTGTTTAGGTTCTTTTTGTTGTGCAGACTATTGCTCCGACTCGTTACATGGCCCTTTATTCGGTCTCTTTTTTTCTCCATTTGACAGGCGTATACCCGGTATTTTCCTTGAACAGACGTGTGAAATGGCTCGGGGAGATGAACCCTGACCGCTCGGAGATATCGGCAACTGTCAGTCTCGGATTTTGAGTGAGTATCCGCTTGGCATATTCGATGCGAAGTCCGGTTATCCAATCGCGGAATGATATTCCGTATGTCGTCTTGATGTACTCTGAAAGGTATGTTCGATTGGTGTAAAGCAAGTCTGACAACTCTTTTATTGTAAGCCCGGAACGGACAAAGCCGTCTGCAGCAATCCAGTCTTGTATCCTCTCAGCCATTTTGGCGTGGTATGCCGGGGTTTCTTGCTTCTGCGGCTGTTCGGGCTGTGTGTCATGTGATATATCTTCTTCTGAGGTCACTTCGCTTTCCATAGCACTTTCCACTTGCTCGTAAAACAGCATATAGTTCAAATAGCAGAGGAACAGGTAGATATAAAACGGCACTGAAGACAGAATCCAGATGTATATATATTCGTCGGGCAGGAATGTCAGTAGTCCGCAACCCACCCCGAAGATGATGGCCCAGTAGGTGAATATGGAAAGCCATTTGATGTAGGCGCCGAGGTCATCCGCATGTGTTTCCTTGAAAATGCGAGTGACACGATGGTAGGCATGGAGCAGCCTTTTGACCAATATAAGGCCATATATTACAAGACAGGCAGCCAGAGCAAGCATCGCCGAGGTCTCTATACCTCCTTTAGGGAAAAACAGTAGTACGATGCCCGAAAGCATAGAATATAGTATCCATAGGCCTATGTGTGCTCGAAATCGCTTTCGGGTGATGTAAAAACGGTCGAGCAAGGAGGTGAGAGCCGAGCTGAACAGCCAGTAACATAGAAAATAGGTGGAAAGATTTAGCAGAATGGCGGCATTTGCATTCTTGAATCTTATACCGAGAAAGAAATGCACCGAATAATTGACTGCGAGGATCAATATTGCCGCTCCCATAATCCGCCGCGAGCGTAGGTAATTCCCGAAGATTGCCTTTTCCGGTGTTTTGGCAAGTATGAAGTAAAGGCCGAAGAACACCATCAACGGCAGCGCAATACAAAGAGAATAGCTATATAAGGAAGATGCCATTGTGTATTATGCTTTGTATATTATGCTCGTTTTCTCGGGGCTTTGGATTATGAGAAATGCGCAGGTGATATTATCGTGTGTGGATGAGCACTTAATCTGCACTGTTTGCAGATGCAAGCCCGAGGGATTTTTTTTAGATTTTTATTTTTTTGCAGCTGTTTGGGGATACGAGGATGTATATGCCGGGGGCAAGGCTGCCACAGTGGAGCTCGGCTTTGTCAATGCCGGAAGCGATGCGGACACCTTGCAGGTTGTATACATCGAACGGGCCGTCTTGGGCCGAGGTGTCTACCGTGACGTCCTTGACGGCGTTAGAGTTGTTGACATCGACTTTCAGGGTGGCGGTTATGCCGTCACAGAGTGCCACGAGGGTCGCCTCGCCTTCGGCCACGCCCGTCACGACGCCGTCGGTGGTTACGGTGGCGATATCATCGTCAAGGCTGTACCATCTGATTGGGGCTGTGGTGGCACCTGCCGGAGTGACAGACGCGGTCACGGTGGCGAATTCCGAGATGTCTACCGACACATCGCCGTCTGCTACGACCACTTGGTAAGGCAACTCTTGAAAATCCCGGAAACCGCAATATTCACTGACTTTTTTATAGGCATCTATACATCCTTGGGGTACGTAAACAGTTCCTCGTAGGCCCATCGAGTATATTAAAATGTCGCCGGAGGCCGGGGGAATTGGCGCGTTGCTATAAAAGTTGTTGAGATTGGTATTTTTATGGAATGCCTTACCGGGTATCATGGCGGTCTTTTCGCCGACATAAAGGGTGTCCAAGG
>CAKTOT010000021.1 GCA_934590135.1 uncultured Muribaculaceae bacterium | reverse complement strand
AAAAGTGTGTGTTTAGCGGATTATGGAGAGGATGTCTTCGACTATTTGCTCATCGAGCAGTCGGTTGTCGGCGAGTAATTGGTGTAGGTTGTAGCGGTCGTACAGGTCTTTCTTGACGCCGCCGACGAGGACTTTCATGTCCGAGGTGCCGTAGTATGATGCGATGCGTTCGCCGAATCCGCCGTCTTTGCAGCCGTCTTCGAGGGTGACTACGAGGCTGTGTTCGGTCTTGAGCGAGTTGAGCGTCTCGGCATCGACGGCATTGAGGTAACGGGGGTTGATGAGTGTGGCGTTGATGCCCTTGGTGGCAAGGAGGTTGGCCACGTTTTCGCCTTTTTGGTAGAATGATCCGGCGGCGATGATGGCCACTTGGCTACCGCGGCGCATGATTTTGTATTGCGGCGTATAGCCGTATTCGGTGTCTACGGGTTCGGTCGTGTGGTTTACACCGTTGGAGGGCACGCGGATGGCTATGGGTTTGCGGTCCTGATTGATGGCCCAGCGTAGCATGGCAAAGTATTCCTCGCATGTCGTCGGGGCCAGGTAGGTGAGATTGGGGATGCTGCACAGCATCGGGATGTCGAACAGGCAGATATGGGTGATGTCGTTCATCGAGGCTGTTCCGCCCCACATTACGTTGATTACAGCGGGATTGGAATTGATGCACAGGTCTTGGGCGATTTGGTCGTAGGTGCGCTGGATAAAGGTGCTGTATACCGTCCATACGGGGTGCAGTCCGCCTTTGGCCATGCCGGAAATCATGGCTACGGCTTGTTCCTCGGCGATGCCCATATCGATATGCTGAGCTCCGGCTTCCAGGCGTTTGGCCCGCGTAAATCCGGCGGCCGAGGGAGTACCGGCGGTTACGGCAACGAGTGTCTTGTCTTTTTTCATTTCGCGCAGCATCCAGTCGCTGAAGAGCTGTTCGTAGCTTTCGCCCGAGGGGGGATTGAGCAGGCTGCCATCGGCGATATTGAAGGGCATGGAGTAGTGCCAAGCTTCTTTATTCTGCACTGCTGGCGTGTATCCGTGGCCTTTTTCGGTGTGTATGTGCACCACGGTGGGACGCTTGGTGCCTTTGACTTTCTTGAAAGTTTCGATGAGTTTGGGTATGTCGTTGCCTTCTTCGAGGTAATAATAGTCAAATCCCCAGGCTTTGAACCAGTTGTGTTCGCATTGTCCATTGCTTTGGCGTAGTGCGCGGAGGTTTTTGTATATGCCGCCGTGGTTCTCGGCTATGGACATTTCGTTGTCGTTGACCACGATGATGATTCCGGTGCCCAGCTCGGAGGCTTCGTCGAGGCCCTCGAAGGCTTCACCGCCCGAGAGCGAGCCGTCGCCGATGACGGCTATGATGTTTTCGTCCGTGCCTTTGATGTCGCGAGCTTTCTGAAGGCCGGTGGCCAGGCTGATGGAGGTGGAGGTGTGTCCTACCTCGAAGTTGTCGTACACCGGGCTTTCGGCGGGCGATGAGTAGCCGGAGATGGCGTTCATTTCGTCGACATTGCCTAAGAAGCCTTCTGCGCGGCCTGTTAGGATTTTGTGAGGATAGCTCTGGTGGCTGACGTCGAACACGAGTTTGTCTTTGGGTGCGTCAAAGACGTAATGTAGTGCTACGGTAGCCTCTACGAATCCGAGGTTCGGGCCTACGTGTCCGCCGTGCTTGCTTACACGGTTCAATACTGCCTGACGAGTCTCGTCGGCAACGGTTTGCAGTGCTTGGATGTCCAGCTTCTTCAGATCGGCCGGAGACTTTATTTTTTCGATATACATATTCGATGCTCTTAGTGTGTGTTGTCTTTAGCTGTGAGCCGTTGCGGTCGGCCCCTCGTTTTATCGCTACAAAGTTACGCCTGTTTTCCGGCTATGTCCATACCTGAAAATGCGGTATTATTACCAATATTCAGTGTGGCTTGGATTATGACCTCTCCGGTTGCTTGCCGGTCGATCCTTGAACTTGGAGGAGGGTAGTATGCGTTCGCCGAGGGCGCGTGATTCGTGATGCGAATAGATGTGTCGGTAGTTAGGTATGCCGCAGATATATAAAAAAACGGGGCGCACAACATTTCTGCTATGCGTCCCGTTTCTGTTATCATCTTATGCGGTTGATACTTGTGATGATATGGGGCTATGGCGCTTTGTGCCGTTGGTTGGCACTTTCGCGTTCGGCTCGTTGACGATTACTTCACTTCTTCGAAGTCAACGTCGGAGACGTTGTGGTCGTCGCCGGAGTTGTTGGATGTTCCGGCACCGGCGTTAGCGTTGGCCTGAGCCTGTTGTGCCTGCTGAGCCTGGGCTTGTGCGTTGTAGATGTCTTGCTGTGCGGCCTGGAAAGCTGCTTCAACTTCCTTGATGGCTGCGTCACAAGCGGCTACGTCTTGGCTCTTGTGAGCGTCTTTCAGCTTGGTGAGGGCGCTTTCGATGGCGGCCTTCTTGTCGGCGGGAATCTTGTCGCCGAGGTCGCTGAGGCTCTTCTCGGACTGGAAGATGATGGCATCGGCCTGGTTGAGTTTGTCGATGCGCTCTTTTTCCTTGGCATCGGCATCGGCGTTGGCGGCAGCTTCGTCTTTCATACGCTGGATTTCGGCATCGGTCAAGCCGCTGGATGCTTCGATACGTATGCTCTGCTCTTTACCGGTGGCTTTGTCCTTGGCGGTAACGTTGAGAATACCGTTGGCATCGATTTCGAAAGTAACTTCGATCTGAGGTATGCCGCGAGGAGCGGGAGCGATGCCGTCGAGGTGGAATTTGCCGATGAGTTTGTCGTCTTTGGCCATAGGACGTTCCCCTTGCAGGACGTTGATTTCGACCGAAGGCTGATTGTCGGCAGCGGTGGAGAATACCTGGCTCTTACGGGTAGGTATCGTGGTGTTGGCGTCGATAAGTTTGGTCATTACGCCACCGAGAGTCTCAAGACCTACGCTCAAGGGCACTACATCGAGGAGCAGTACGTCCTTGACATCGCCGCTGAGTACACCGCCTTGGATGGCAGCACCTACGGCTACTACTTCGTCGGGGTTGACGCCTTTATTGGGAGTCTTGCCGAAGAATTTCTCAACAATCTGTTGTACGGCGGGGATACGTGTCGAACCGCCTACGAGGATGACTTCGTCAATGTCTTTGGCTGTCAGTCCGGCGTCTTGAAGGGCTTGACGGCAGGGGCCGAGGGTGGCGTTGATCAGGCTGTCGGCCAGTTGCTCGAATTTGGCACGTGTCAGTGTTTTAACGAGGTGTTTGGGCACTCCGTTGACGGGCATAATGTACGGCAGGTTGATTTCGGTGCTCGTGGTGCTGGACAATTCGATTTTGGCCTTTTCGGCAGCTTCTTTCAGACGTTGCAGTGCCATAGGGTCCTGACGGAGGTCTACGCCCTCGTCTTTTTGGAATTCGTCGGCAAGCCAGTCGATGATGACATGGTCAAAGTCGTCGCCGCCCAGGTGGGTGTCGCCGTTGGTGGATTTAACTTCGAATACGCCGTCACCCAATTCGAGGATGGAGATATCGAATGTACCGCCACCGAGGTCGAATACGGCAATCTTCTGATCGTTCTTGGCTTTGTCAAGACCGTAGGCAAGTGCTGCGGCGGTAGGTTCGTTGACGATACGTTTTACGGTAAGGCCTGCGATTTCGCCGGCTTCCTTGGTGGCCTGACGCTGGCTGTCATTGAAGTAGGCAGGTACGGTGATGACTGCTTCGGTGACGGTCTGTCCGAGGTAGTCTTCGGCGGTTTTCTTCATCTTCTGAAGTATCATTGCCGAGATTTCCTGAGGAGTATATTGACGTCCGTCTATATCGATTCGGGGCGTATTGTTGTCGCCGCGAACCACTTTGTAGGGCACGCGCTCAATTTCTTTCTGCACTTGGTCATAGGTTTCGCCCATGAAGCGCTTGATAGAGTAGATGGTGCGTTTGGGGTTGGTGATAGCTTGACGCTTGGCGGGATCACCCACTTTGCGCTCGCCGCCGTCGACGAATGCTACCACCGAAGGCGTTGTGTTGCGACCTTCGCTGTTAGGTATCACTACGGGGTCTTTGCCTTCGAGAACGGCTACACACGAATTAGTGGTGCCGAGGTCTATACCAATAATCTTTCCCATGATTGTTTCTGTTTTAGTTGTTTGTATTTATTTTTTTTATTTTTTTCGATTAACTGTACCGGCGAGCCTTGTGTGCGTTGCGGCATCCGGCGGCCGGTGTCTTACGCTGTCTGCCGTGTGGCTTCAAGCGCTTGACGCTTACATTATATACAAATGATGTGCCAAAACTAATTGAGGGAGGTATGATACTGATAATCAGCGCGTAAAATATTATCGTGACATTTGCTGCCTACTGACATGCAGGTACTGACACGCTGTCATTTGTCGCTGCCATGTACGGCTTGTGCTATGGCGGCAATGTATGCTGGGGTTGTGCCGCAGCATCCGCCGATGATGCGTGCTAGGTCTTCGGCGATGATTGTACGTGACATTTGCCCGAAGTCTTGTGGCGTGGCCGTGTACCGGCCGACTGCGTCGGGCAGTCCGGCACCGGGATAGGCTATGGCGGGGTAGGGTGATATTGCTTTGAGATTTCGCAGTAATCGGACAAAGCTTTGCGGGCCGTTGCAGCAGTTGAGGCCTACGGCTAAGGGCGAAGCTACGGCCAGGGCATTCAAGAGGTCGTTGAGGATGCCGCCTGTAGGCAAGGTGCCGTTATCATCGACGGTTGCGCTGAAAATGGTGTTTATATTATAATGTGTCGCGATGTGTGCCGCCGCACGTGCCGCGATGCGCGTACCTGTGATGTCATAGCAACTTTCGGCGAGCAGGAAGTCAACGCCACTCTCGGCCAAAACGGCCATTTGCGCTTGGCAGGCATCCGACCATTCTTCGGCGCTATCGCCCGGTTTGGGACATATCGGTGCTACTACTCCGGCGATGTATCGGCGTCGTCCGTCGCGTGCGGTGGCCCGTTGGGCGCATTGGCGTGCCGATGCGACGGCAGCGCAGTTGATGTCTTCGGCAGTGCGATAGGGATGCTTCGTGTGATAGTGCTTTTCGAGTATCAGCGCGTTGGCGTTGAAAGTATTAGTGCTTATGATGTCGGCTCCGGCGTCAAGGTAGGCACTGTGCAATGTCGTCACCGTCTCGGGGCGTATAAGGCATAGAAGGTCGGCCATCGGCAGGTGTGCCGCAGCGGAGGCCTCGGTAAGCATGGTCGCTGTAGCCCCGTCAAGCACCGAAGTGCGCGTTCGCAGGATTTCGGCTATGCTGTCGGTAGCCGGTTCGTTCATTTGAGCAGGTCGAAGCTGTCGACGTATATCTCTGTGATGGTATGCTTGATGGTGTTGCGGTCTTCCCAGAAGCGAGTACGTATCTTGCCTTCGACGAGCAAGCGTGATCCTTTGCGGATGTATTTCTCGGCAAAGTCGGCATTGGCATCCCACATCACGATATTGTGCCACTCGGTCCTGTCTGGCAGTTGCGAGCCGTCGGGCATACGGCGGCCGCGTTCGGTAGTGGCCAAGGTGAAAGATGCCACGGGGCGCGTCTCCACGTAGCGTATCTTGGGGTCAGCGCCCACATATCCCATAAGTATGGCTTTGTTCATATTTCCGGTCTTGTTTTTGGTGAAAGGGAAAAGTGTGTCGGATGTTGTTTCCTGGAAGATGTAGGGAGCATTATAAGTTGCTTATTCTTCTGTCGAATGGTACTGCACCAATCCGGGCATAGAATATCGTGCCACCTTTTCTATGGTTGCGCCGAAATCGGAGGCCACTTTGCGCAGAATATCTTCGTAGAGCACACATGTTGAGCCGACAAGGCTTAACGGGTGGTTGCGATAATCGTACTGAGATATATTGCGCTCAAAGAATTTCATAAGAGATCTGTATACAAGGTCGTATACATACTTATGATCGAGGTGCTCGTGGAGGAAGAATGCGTACTGAGCCAATGTGCGGTTGGGCAACGTGTTGGTGTACACTTGGTCCAGCAGGACATTGGCCGTGGTCTGATACTTTTCGTAGAAAGCGGCGCACAACTCCGGTGGCGCCAGTTCCTTGAGCATATCGGCGATGAACAACTTGCCCATATACGAATTGCTACCTTCGTCGCCGAGGATGAAGCCCAGTGGGCGGACGTTCTTGGTGATTTCGTGACCGTCATACATGCAGGTATTGGATCCCGTTCCGAGGATGCATGCCAAGCCCGGTTTGCGCACCAGCAGACCGCGAGCGGCGCCCAAGAGGTCGCTGTGTATCGTCACCGGCGTCTTGAATTGTGCCACCAAGGACGATTCCATCACCTTGTTTTTCTCGTAATTGGCGCATCCGGCGCCATAGAAATAGACGTGCTCCCAACGCCGGCGGAAGAATACGTCGGGTAATTCCAATCGTATGGAGTGCGAAATTTCGCGACGTGTTTGGAAGTATGGGTTGATACCGGTGGTGAATGCGTGTTCCACCACTTTGGCTCCATCTACAAGTGCCCATTCGGTGCGTGTACTGCTGCTTTCGGCTATAATTTTCACGATAATTCGGATTGTGTATGCTCGGTATTTTGTGGTATCCCGGGTCGAGGACCCTTGGTCGTCTTGCAAAGTTAAGCATTATCCGCCACACTTCCGCTTTCCCCACCCGAAAATATGCTGAAGTGCCAATAGAGTACGCGGTGCTGTGCCGATTGGCACAGCACCGCGTAGGGGATGGACTGCCTCGTGTGGCAGGGGAGGTGCTGTCAGTGTGGGAGAGATGACCGAAACAACGGCCGGCGGGTATTGGCTTCGGTCTTAGCGGATGGAGACTTTGGTGGCGGCGGCTCCGACGCGGACGATGTAGATGCCGGCGGCGGGTACTTCGATGGTGGCGGCGCCGTAGGCATCGGTGGCTTTTGATGCTACCAATGTGCCGTCGATGGCGTGGATGTCTACGGTGGTCGAGGCTTGAGCATCGGCTACGAGTACGCGGCGGCCGTCGATGCGTACTGCAAAGGATGTTTCGGCATCGGCTGTGATGTCATTTACGCTGCCGGAGCCTTGGCGGAAGGTGATGTTGTCAAGGTTGAAGGCGCCGTTTTGGGTGATGGGGCTCTTTTGTTGTACGACCTTAATCTCGCTGAGCAGGAAGGGGCAGAAGTCTTTTTCGAGGTTGTCGAGGGTGACTTCGCGGTATTGCCATCCGATAAAGTCGAGGTCGCAGACTTTCTTGTACTTGATGTTTGTACCGGAGGCGACGCCTACGTAAAGTTCGTGGTTGTTGAAGTCGCCGTTGATGTACATACCCAGGATGTCGTTGGTGTTGTAGGGATGGGGCTCGCCGGTGTATTTCCAGACAATTGAGCCGCCGTGGCTGTCGGCAAATTTGTAGACGAAGCGTCCGGAGGCTTTGCCGAAGAGTTTGGCGGCGGTGGAGCGTGTCGCTGTGGGGTTGGCGGCTGTTCCGGTCACTTGTTCGGGGTCTGCGGCGAAGTTGATGGCCGTTTCGAAGTCTTCGACGGTGGTCTGCTCGACTTCGGCGGTGGCGTCTATGGCTGTGAAGTCGTACTCGATGTCTGTGCCCAGGGGCAGTGCTTCGGTGTCGCGTAGTGCGCCCGAGAGTTTGACGTGGTATTTTTCGCCGGGAACGAGGTCGCCGATGACGGCGAATATTGCGTTGCCGTATCCGTTGGTGAGACGGTTGAACTTGGATGTGCGTTTGTTGATATCCACTATGTTGCCTTTGCTGTCGGTGATGGTGATTACATCATATATTCCGTTGGTGTTGATGGTGTTGTCAAAACGGAATTCGAATGTAGGCGTAGCATAGTGTACCGTGCCGCCGTCTGCCGGGAATTGGTCGATAACTTCGAGCCTGTCGCGGTTTTTGGTGGAGAAGGTGAATGTCAGTGGCTTTTCCATCTGTGGGTGGCTGTATCGGGTGTCGGCGGTCTTGGCCGAGGCGTCTACGTTGACTGTGTATGTGGTGTTGCGTTCGAGTGACAGTTCGGGCACGAAGGATGCTTTGTGGTAGCTTTCGCTGAACACGAAGTATCCTTTGACGGCGGGGGTGATGCTGAAGGCTTTCTCGAAGGATTCTTGGTCTACATCGGTGTTGAATTCGAAGTCTATGGACGAAGAGCAGGAGACGAGTTCGCCTTCGGCAGGTGCCGGGGAGTATTTGGTGACTGCGAGGGGGAATTCGCGCTTGAGCATCATCGGGAAGTCTTGGTAGGTGATGTCATTGGCGACGACGGTGACAGTCTTGTCCTCGGTGTAGTAGTCGTCACGGCTGACGCGAACGGTGTATGTGCCTGGTGTGACATTGCGGAAGGCGTATACGCCGTTGTACATATCATCGGTGGTGCGGGTCTGGATTGTGTTGCCGGAGGCGTCAATGAGTTGTACGTATGCGCCGTTGACCGGGGCGTTGTTGTCGCGTCCGTACATGGTGAAGTTGGAGGGGTAGAGGTTTTCGCGCAGGTTGTGGTCGTCGTAGATGATGCCGGCGATGTTGCCTGTGACGAATTTGTCTTCCGTATCATAGTATTCCATGATGGATTTGACGAAGAGCCAAGCTTCTATCCAGTTGTAGTCATCGTTCATCAGTCGGTGAGCTTCGGGACGGTGCTCGTGCATCGAGCCTTCGGAAAGCAGGCCTACGGTGTAGAGGGTGCGGAGAACGCCCAGACCGCCTTGCCACATGTGCTGGTAGAAGGTGAGGTCACCGGCTATGTATTCGGTGTCGCGTGTCCAGATGGCCAGTTTGCGGCTGTGGAGGTTTTTCCATACGATTTTGCTCAGCGTGATGTTTTCGGGGTATCGCGGTGTGCCTATGGTGTTTTCGCGATAGAGCATCAGCGGGTAGTTGACGTTCTCGCCGGCGTTGGAGTGTATTGAGAAGAACAGGTCGACGCCCAGTGCGTTGGCTTCGGCGGCTATACCGCTGAGGCTTCGGTCGTCGGCTTGGGTATTCTTGATACGAGACAGGTATGGTGTGGCGCCCAGCGAGTCAAGGATATGGTACATGTGCAGTCCCTTGTAGAGGTTCGACTTGGATTCCCAGTATCCGAGTGTGTCGTTTTGCTCGAAGGGGTAAATTCTTATGGGGCGGTCGTCCGAGGTATATCCACCATGTCCGGGGTTGATGTAGATCTTTAGGTCGGACATGCGTTTGGCGTATGCTCCGGAGGCGACAACGAGCGCTCCTAAGAGCAATAATATAATGCGTTTCATTTGTGTAGTCATTGTTCGTGGTGTGCGTATGGTTGTCATTCGCTGATGTGGATAAGGTACATATTGCCTTTGAGGTCGGCGTATACGATTTTCCCGGCTGCGGCAGCGGCTTCGCCCACGAGGGTTTCGGCATCGGTGATGTCAACGGTTTGGGCGGATGCAATGTCGAATACGCATATTTTGCTGTCGAGTACTACGTATCCGTCGTCATGAGTGACTACGTAGGCTATCATATTGTCGGACAGCCATGCGGGGAAGTCGCCTTTCGGGGCTATACGTTGCGGCTGAGAGCCGTCGGCATTGGCTATGAATATGCCTTCGAAAGGTTCGCAGAACAGCAGACGGGTGCCGTCGGGCGAGAGCGAAGCCCACAGGTAGGAGTGTGCATCGGCTAAGGGGCTGATTTTGGCGGTGACGCCGTTGTGGCATAGTATGATGTCGCGGTAGTCTGCAAAGGCGTAGTTGTCCTTGGCGCTGACGGCGTTGAGGTTGGACGGCGCTTTGCGGCTGTATGATTGCAGCTTGACGGGTGCGGCGTCTTCGGTCAGGTCGCAGCAGCGTACGTCGTGGCACAATAGTCCGTCAACGACTGTTGCGGTGCGATAAAACACTTTGGAGCCGTCGGCATTGAATATCGGGGCGAAGCCGGCGGCGGCATCGGTGTCAATAGTGGCGATATTACCGGTGGTCAGGTCCATAGATTTTAGCCCTGTATGGTCTTGTGTGCTAAATAGCAGTGTCCTTCCGTCAGGGCTGAGGACGGGGTGATGCGACCCTTCGGGGGTCTCGATTTTTTGAGGTGCCGAGACGGTGATGGCGGCAGCCGAGACGGCGATGCCAAGTAATGCTGCGGCGAGTAGAATGTGTCTCTTCATCAATGAAGTTTTTGGAAGTGTGTGAATGTGTGTGTTGTCTTGAGTATCGGTTTCCCTTTATAGTTCCTAAGGACTTTAGGGACGCAGACGTCCTTAAAGTCCTTAGGCGCTATATGGTGTTTGGAGTATGTATCAGTGCTTTATCATGACCTTGCGCGTGGTTTGGCCTGTTCCGCTGCTGATGATGGCGAAGTATGCTCCATCGGCGATTTCGCTGACATTGAGTACGTTTCCTTGTGTTTGGGCGACGGTGATGCCGGAGGCATTGACCAGACGTATTCCGGTGATGAGGTAGTCGGCATTGGCTACGAGGTACTCGGATGCGGGATTGGGGTGCACGGTCAGCGAGGCGCATTCGATGTCTTCGACGGCGCCGCTACCCAGGTAGTTGATGTCGTCTACGGCGAAGGTGCCGGCGGCGCTCATTTGCGAGGGATTTTGCACGAGTTTGATGCCTGTGAGCTGTGCATCGGCTTCTACCGTTACGGGGATTTCGAAGTAGCGCCATCCCAGGAAGTCCATATCGCAGATGTATGTATAGGTTGTCGAGACGCCGGAGGTGAGTTCGAGGTATACTTTGTTTGCGGTGAGGTCACCATTGATGTGTACGCCTACTTTTTCGCCGGCTTTGATGACTTGAGGAGCGCTTTCGGCACGTTCCCACAGGATTTCGCCGCCTTCGGTGTCCTTAAATTTATATGTAAATCCTACTGCTTTTCCTATGAGCGGTGTGGCTGCTGCGGCTACGCTTTGGCTTTCGATGTTGAGGCTGCCTACTTCGGCCATGCTGTAGTCGGCGGGTGTCTCCATATTGTCGATAATGCCTTGTCCGGCAGCGTGGTCGGCGGCATCAACGGCTGTAAATGTCACGTTGACGGGCTCTTGTAGTGTGATTCCGTTTTTGTCGGCAAATTCGCGTGCGAGGGTCAGGCTGTATGTTTCGCCCACGGTGAGCGCCTTGAGGAAGGGTATACGGAAGAATCCGTAGGCGGCACCGGCCTTCGAGTTGGTCATTTTGCGTTTGTTGAAGCTGACGCTATTGCCTTTGCTGTCTGTGCAGGTGATTTGATCGAGGATGTGTACGATGTTGGGCATCAGGTCAAAGCGGAATTCGATGGTTGCATTTGAATAGTGTACCTTTTCGTCCTGTTTGGGGAACTGTCCGAGGATCTTCATGTAATTGAAGTTGGCGGTCATGAACGAGAACGTGAAAGGTTTCTCCATATTCATATTGTCCGGATGCTTGGCTTCGGTGGATAGGGTGACGGTGTAAGTTGTATTGGTGCTATAAGCTTCCGAGGGGGTAAATACCAGACGGTGGTTGGTGTCTTCCCACGAGAATGTTCCGGCAGCGGCTGGCGAGATGCTGAATGCTTTTTCGACGCTTTCGGTGTCCATATCCCAGTTGAAGTCTATGATGACGGGGCTGTTGCACAGTACGGGTTCGTCGCCGTCTTTCCAGACGGGTGAGTATGCCACTACTTCGGGCGGGGTGCTGCGAATTTTGCCCATCTGCATATTGGCGTAGGTGATTTCGTCGGCTACGACGTCGATTTCGGTGCTTACCGGGTAATGGGTGTCGCAAGTAGCTCTGACGGTATAGTGTCCCGGGGTGACTTTACGGAAAAGGTATATTCCGTTGAAGTGTTTTGTCTCGGTAGTGTAGGTGTCTACGACATTGCCGGAGGCGTCGATGAGTTCGACCTTGGCGCCCTGGATTGTGGCGTACCAGTCTTCACCGAATTTCAGGTAGCTGCCATCGCGGGGTGTACGGTTGTCGTTGAGGCGGCCTGCCACTACGCCGTAGTCTACGCCGGGCTGGTTGAAGTACTCGTCGATGGCTTTGCGGAAATGCCATGCTTCCATCCAGCAGAAGTCCTTGTTCATCAGGCGGTAAGTCTCGGGGATGTAGTCGTGGAACGATCCTTCGGAGAGCATACTTACGCGTGTATTGCCGCGTAATACGCCCAGTCCGGCGCCGTGCCATGTGGGATAGAAGCTGAAGTCGCCGCGGCAGTTGATGTTGGTGCTGGTCCAGTAGGTAGCCTTGTTCTGTAGCAGGTATTTGTTGAGAATTTTGGCGATGACGTCCGAGTTCGGAATCACGGGTTCGTTGTCATATCCGCGGTATAGCATCAGCGGGAAGTTGCGGCGTGCTTCGGTACCGGTGGCGTTGGAGTGTATCGAGAAGAAGATGTCGGCGTTGCTGTTGTTGCTCAGGTTGACAATGGTGGACAGAGCCAGGTCGTCGTCCGAGGTGTTGGTGACGCGTGATATTTCAACGTCATAGCCTTTTTCGAGCAGCATATCGCGCAGGAACAGGCCTTTGTCGAGGTTTGAATTTGATTCCCAGTATCCTTCGGGGTCACCTTGAGTGTAGGGCGCGATGACTACGTTTCGGTCGTCTGCATCGTGTCCGCCGTGTCCGGGATTGATGTATACTTTGATTTTCTTGGTGTTTTGTGCCGAGGCCGGAGTGGCAAACAGGGTGCCCATAGATACCATTGACACCAGAGCGGCAGCAAATATTTTGGAGTATTTCATAATACGCTAAAAAGAGTTTGGAGTGTGTGTAATGGTATGTGTCACTTGAGGGTCACGGTCATTTCGTAGAGGCGTCCGTCGATGGTGTTGTAGACCACACGATTGGCGCTGATGGCAGCGGCCGGGTTCATACTCATTGATTCGGGCTTGGTGAGTTCTTGTACTTGTGCGCCGTCGGCGCTGAGCAGTACAATCTGGGAGGACATATATTGGTGTCCGTCGTCTTTGGCGTTCATGGCCACGATGTGATTGTTGCCATACCATACGGGTGCTTCGTATTTTCCGGGGTGGCTGAGGATGTTGCCTTTGAGGTCGGTGATGTATATGCCTTTGCCTGCGGCGACAAACATCACTTTGGTGCCGTCGGGTGACAGCGAAGGCCAGCAGTATCCGGCGTAGCAGTCTACGGGTGTGTACTCGTGTGCGGTTCCGTTGATTGTAATTATCAGCTTTGAGCCTTTGACGCTTACGGCGGTGCCTGTTGCGGGGGCGATGGAGACTTTATCGCCGGCAAAATGTGCACGGAAGGCTTCGGGGCGCGTGGCTTTCACGGCCTTGGTGGCTCCGGAGGTGTAGTCATAGACGCGCAAGTCCGAGTAGTCGGCTTTGCTGAACATAAGTTGTGTACCATCGGTGCTGAGCACAGGGTAATACATCTCGCTTTGCGTGCCCTTAAGCAATGGGCGCGGAGCGGACACTTCGGCAATTTGTGCTTGTGCCCATACGCAGGCTGTGAAAGCCAAAGCGCTTAGCAGAATTTTTTTTCTCATGGGGTTATAGGGTGTTATAGTTTCTTGCTGTTGCGTTGTTTTGATCGGTGTCGGTCGGTTGTTTTAGCTCTTTCCGTAGTCTTGACATAGGCCGATGTTTGGGTCTAATGACAGTCGTCTGAGGCTGTATTGGCAAGTGTCCGGAAGTTACTTGACCACGAGCTTGGTGCAGACTTTGGAGCCGTCGACGCATGTGGCGGCTACGATGTATACACCGGCGGTGGCGGGAGTGGCGATATGTATTATGTTCTCGCCGTTGGCCGGGGTCTCGCACACGAGTGCTCCGCCTATGCTGTATACCGATACGGAGGTCATGGGGGCGGAGGCTCGTAAGGCGAATGTGGAGCCGCTTACCGGATTGGGCCATACGGATAGGGTCGTTGCACCGGCGTCGGCTACGACGTCGGCCACGCCGCCAAAGTGCTTATAAGTTGCTTTGACGTCAGATACTTTGACATTCTGCTCGCCTTTATTGGCGGTGTCTTTGACGAATACAAAGCGGATTTGGTGCATTGACAAGGGGAATGTAATCAGGTCGTCATTGTCGCCTATAGCGTTCCAAGGTAATACTACGTGGTGTGTCTTCCCGGCAGCGAATGCTTCGGCTCCTTGTGCGGTGATGCTGATGTTGTTGGAGCGGGTATGCTGTCGTGTGCGTGCGTCTACTATGACTTTGGATACGGGTATCGAGGATGTAAAGTCAAAGGATACTTCGTCCGGCAGGCTGTAGAAGGTGATGTCGCGAGCGATATACATGTAGGGGTCGCGCGGAGACTTGTAAGTGAAGCTTATCGTGCCGTCGTCCGTGATTTGGAGCGCGGTTTTGCCGTTGGCGTTGACTATGCCGGATGTGCCGGTGGCTTTCCAGTCGGCCCATGTGCAGTAGTCGTAGGTGGCTTTCTTGGCAATTTCGACTGTGACGGTGGTGGTGTCGCTGAATCGGCCTATGGTGGCGGTAATGTCGGTTGTTCCGTCTTTAAGTCCGTGGAGTACGCCATCGGCATCGATATATGCCACTGAGGGGTCTGTCACTGTCCATGTGATGCTTGCCGGGTTGTAGGTGTAGGTGTTGCCGTCTATTTCGGCAGATACTTCAATGGGGTATTGGCGATATCCGTCGATGAGTATGGGCTTGATACGCAGGGCCATCTGTGTGTCTACGATAGTGATGTCCTTGGATACGGACACGTTGCCGAGAGAGGCGGTGAGTTGCGTTGTCATGCCTGTGCCTCCGGCTGTGAAGATGTTGCCGTCGCATGTGCCTGCTTTGGGGTCGCAGCTCAGGGTGATGCCTTGCACGTCATCGCTGACCACGGCGTTGTATTTGTTGTAGCCTATGATTCGCGGGGTGTATGTGCCGTATACGGGGGCTTTGAGTTCGTAATCGGCAAATTCGAGGCGTGTAATATTGTCGTCTTCGGGTGCGATGCTGTATACAATCATACCGTTGGCTACGGCGCGGGGATTTGTTTCGGTGGTTTTGTTGATGATGGCGTTGCCTACGAGCATTTCGGCGCTGCCGCCGGCATCGAAGTTGGTCATATATGTGCATCCGTAGTGTTTTGCAATGGCGCACATTTCGGTGGTGGAGCATCCGGCCGAGGCGCCGTAGCGCGGGTCGGTGCTTTTGTCGATTACGATGATGTAGAGGTAACGGCCTTCGTCGTCCGTGCCATATCCGGTACGCGAGTATATCTGCGAATTGTATGCTTCGGTGGTATTGAATTTGGTCAGTGTTCCGGCGTTCATCACTTGGGCGTTACCGCCAACGAGGTTGTCGAATTCTATGAGGTTGCCGGCCTTGTTTGACCATCCGTAACGCAGGGTGACTTTGTCGCCGGGGTTGAGGCGGTTGAGAGCTTCGCGCTTGTCGCCGCGGCCTACTATGGCGAGGTCGTATGTGCCAATGGTGCCTGCTCCTGCGTCTTTCACTACCTTGGCAACGGTGAATGTTATGTCCTTGCCTCCGGCGTTCCATTTTTGACCTTCATCTATGGTCAGGTATACTTCGGTGGCGCAATTGGGCACAATCTTGAAGTGCTGTGTGCCGTTGTCGACGTATGTGTCCACGCATTTGAAGGGGCGGTTTGTGGGGTAGTATGAGTTGTAGATGTTGACTTCGTTGTCACGTACTGTCTTATTGACGGTATATATTTCCAGTTCGCCGGTGGCCGTTGAGTTGACGAATCCGGCCCAGGAGAAGTAGTTGCCGCTGTGTACGGTGCCTTCGGGTGTGATGCCGACGATGCCTGTGTGTTTGTATCCGTTGTCCCATTGGTCGGCGTACATGTTTGTCTCGGTGATGATTTTGCCGTTGCGAAGGTTGCCGTTATACGTCAGTCCGATGAGTTCGTCGCTGAAGGGGGGCTGTCCGCTCACGCACCAGAAGTTGGCGTTTGCGCCGGCCAAAGCGATATGGCCGGGCGATGTCTGGCGCTTGGCGGCGTTGACCAATGATTCTGTGCCGTAGAGCTTGTCGGAGGCTTGCGTGGTTTCGATGCTGTTGTATGGGTTGGATGCATCTATGCGCAAGATGTTGACATTGAGGGGATATTCGGGTATACGAATGCGGGTGTATCGTACGCCCGGACCCAGTTCGCGATCTTGAAGCGTCGTGATTTGGTACTCGGTGTCTTTTAGTGTGACGGTTTCGGCGTAGCACGTCGTGGCCATTGATGCGGCGGCCAATAGGGTTAGGGTAAAATTCTTCATGTACAAACGTTTGATGAAGTTATATGTCGGTGTTGGTTTTTTAGGATAATGTTCTTAGGTGTAAGTACTTACGTGGTGCGGAGGTTGCATTCGCACGACGTCTTGTATCTATACGACAAAGATAAAATTAAAAGTTGGTATAACACATATAAAATACGTTAAAATACAGTGAAATAGCATTCAAAAAACGTCAAAGCCCGGCAGCGTATAACTGTCGGGCTTTGTGAGGCTGAGCTTAAGTGTGTAATCAATGTTCGTCGAAGGTGAGATCGGAGAATCCATTGGGGTCGAATTCGTCGTCGTTGTATCCTTCTTCATCGAAGTCTTCGCCGAAGTCTTCGATGGAAGCCTGCTTTGCGGCTTTGGCATCGATGTCGGCTTCGAAGCGCTTCATGTCGATATGCTGGTCCGGGGCTTTGCCCATGGATAGTGTGCATACGGGATCTTTGAGCGACTTGCCGGTTGTGATTTTTTTGAGTTGTAGGAAGAAGGCTCGGTCGGTGAGATAGTCGAATACGAACATCAGCTTTTGTCCTTCGTCGTCTATGTAGTCGCTGAGTATACATTCGTCCATCAGGTAGGTGTCTTCATCGCTGTCTGTGCCCATATCTTCCAGCGTGATTTCTTTCTCTTTTTCCCAACTATCGTCGCACAGGAAGAACGAACACATCTCCGAGCGGTCGTAATGTACTGCATCGCAGATGGCGTTGCGGAGGTCGAGGAAGGTGTCGTCGGCGTCTATCTCGATTTCTCTTTTGAAGTTGTCTACTTCGTCCGAAACTAAGCGAAAATTGAAAATCATATGCTTTAAGTCTATTGGTTACGAATTGTTGTGTCGTTGCGGTGCGTCCTAATTGCGGATGCTCGTCAAATGACAATGCGAAATTAGTAAATCATTTTTGGTTTTGACGAACATTTTTGCTGAAATATGATTTTTTTCTTGTGATTGACCTGCGGCAATGGTGGTATGTGCTGTCCGGGTGGCTGCTTTTGTGTCGGAGTTTTACGGCGTTATGCGTTGTTGTAGATGCGTCTTGGGCTCAAAAGAGATCGTGAATGATGTTAAAGTTTGCTTATTTTGGTGTGTAAATGCTAAGAATTGTACAAAAGTGCCTAAAAGTTTTTTGTGATTTACGGATAAGTTTCGATATTTGCAGAGCAATTATCGACACATCAGTTACATTTGCAGTTACATCTGCTTTTTTGTGTAATCCTTTTACTACATTCAGAAAGAACATTTATGGAAAGACAGTTTGATAGCTTGGACTTGAAGATTTTGGGGCTGCTTGCGACCAATGCTCGTGAGTCGTTCCAGGAAATAGCGCGTGTATGTGACCTTTCTGGCGCTGCTATACATCAGCGTATCAAGCGACTTGTGGCCAACGGTGTGATACGTCGCTGGGATTGTATAGTCAACCCCGAGGCTTTGGGCTACAAGATTTCGGCATTTGTAGGCATTCACCTTATGGAGCCTTCCAAGATTCGCGAGGTTATCGAAATATTGCGTGCCATCCCCGAGGTGGTAAGCTGCAATGTGACGTCCGGACGTTATGATTTGCTGATACGCATTATGGCCCGAGACAACGAGCATTTGTTCCAACTTTTGCAATCTAATATTCACGCCAAATTTGTCTCGCAGACCGAGACTTTGATATGTTTTGACGAGGCCTTTACGCGACAGGTCGGCCTCGACGAACCGGCGCAATAATCTTCCGCAGGTATTTTGTGTCGGTAAGTCTACGGCGACACATATAACAAGCACATACGACATACATTCCGACTGCCGGGTGTATGTCGTATGTGCTTATTGTGCGTATCGTTATGCGACTTGAAGCGGAGCGTAAAGAGCGTTTAATCAAGCACTTCGCCGTATGTATCAAATGACAAGTCGATGCCGTTGGATAGGGTTATGTCGTATCCGTATCCGGTGATGGTGATGCTGACGATGGCTTCGTAGGGATAGTAGTATCCTACAAAGTTGGCGATGCGCGGCGGAACGATGTCGAGCGGGACGCTTGAATCCCAGGGGGCGGACACGTAGTACCAGTTGCCCCAGGCGTCGAAGCCGACACTTGTGCCGTCGGCGAGGTTGACGCGGTAATAGCCGTCCGAGCCGCTACCATAGTAGAATGCTTCGACGACCGGGATGTCATAATAGTAGTAGTCCAAGAAGTCCCATGACTGAGAGGGAAGGTCGCGAAGATCGATAGGGTAGCCCTCGTCTTCATCGCAGGAGGTGAATGCGGTCATTGAAACGAGGAGCACCAGTAGCAGTGTCAGATGTTTTTTGATGAGTTGTTGCATAGTATGGGGTTGTGATATATTTAGAGCCGTATTATTTGCGGCGGCTAAAGGTGAACAGTCTGTTGAATATGAAGTTGCAGGCGGTGTATACCACATTGCCGATGAGTGTTGCTATGCCGTATCCCGAAAGCGTGAAGCTCGAAATCTGAATTTCGATTTCGCCGAAGGAGGATTGGTTGAGACTCCAAACGGCAAGTAATTGTAGTCCGTAGCATACGGCGAACCCGATGAGGAATAGTATTGCCTGACGTGACAACTTGCCGTCGCGGCGGCGGAATACCCATGAGCGATTCCATAGGAAGGAGTTGATGAGTCCAACTATGTAGCCTAAGGCGTTGGATACGTATGGATTGACGCCTAATAGCGACTTGCAGATAAAGATGACGGCCAAGGTGAGCAGCGTATTCATTACGCCGACAATGGCGTATTTGGCCAGCTGTATCATGGCTTTGTCGTGGTTAATTGTCATTGTCGTTCGATTTTAGTGATGAATCGCCTGTGCCGAGGTTGTCGTCCTTTGGCAGGAACTCGGATTTGACTTTGAGTGCCGGCAGCGACCAATTGTATTTGAAGGCAAGTATGCGCAGGCCGATGACGGTGGCGGCGCAAAGCACTTGTGCAACAATAGATGGCAGTCCTGTCAGCCATATCAGCCAATATACGATGCCGCCGGCGAGGCAGGCTGTGGCGTATATGTCTTTGCGGAAAAATAGCGGGACCTCGTTGATGAGTATGTCGCGGCATACACCGCCGAATGACCCTGTGATGATGCCCATGGTGATGGCTACCCACATCGGATAGTCGTAAGTGAGCGATTTTTCGATGCCTATGACCACGAATAAGGCAAGGCCTATGGCGTCAAATAGGAATAGCGTGCGAAATCCGCCGACAAGAGCTCTTTTGAATATCAGCACCGTCAGCAGTGATAGTCCGGTGACGGCCAGGTAATGCCATGATACCATCCAAAATACCGGAGCTTGAATCAAAACGTCGCGTAATGTTCCGCCGCCTATGGCCGTGACCAGGCCTATGACGTATGCGCCGAACCAGTCGAAGTTCTTGGCCGCTGCCAATCGTATGCCTGAGATCGCAAACGATATCGTTCCCAGAATTTCGATAATGACGATGAATGTGGTTTCTTCTACGGGTTCCATGGTGTGCGGTTTAGCTGTTGTTTTAGCCTTTTGCTTGGTCCGGGCGTGCGTAGTATTTGCATAAATCGGTGAGGTAGCAGTGGCCGCAGTCCGGACGTCGGGCTTTGCAGACGTATCGGCCGTGTAGTATGAGCCAATGATGAGCCTTGGGTATCAGTTGTGCCGGGATATGGCGCATAAGTGTGCGTTCGGTTTCGATTGGGGAACGCGAGTTGTCGGTCAGTCCTATGCGATTGCTTACGCGAAACACATGGGTGTCTACCGCCATGGCGGCCTGTCCGTAGAGAACTGCCAGAATGACATTGGCTGTTTTGCGGCCTACACCGGGCAGGCTGAGCAGATCGTCCATATTGTCCGGGACATTACCTTCGAAGCGTTGGGTGAGCGCTTTGGCCATTCCGGATAAGGACTTGGCCTTGTTGTTGGGGTAGGATACTGATTTGATGTACTCATATATTTCGGCAATGTCCGCTTCGGCCAAGGTTTCGGCCGAAGGGTAGGCTGCAAAGAGTGCCGGGGTAATCATATTCACGCGTTTGTCGGTGCATTGGGCCGACAATATCACGGCTGTAAGCAGCTGGTAACCGTTGGCATAATGCAACTCGGTCTCCGGCATCGGAATCTCGCGGTTTAGCCTTTCGAGGACTTGGCGGTATCTTTCGTCTGTGGTCATACGAAAAAGCGTAATATGTGTTGGGTGGCATACAGCCCGATGCCGCAAGCCGCTAAGCCGCCGAGCACACTTGCGGTCGCGTAAGCGGCGGCAGTGAGTGTCTTGCCGACTTGAACAAGATGTACCACGTCCAGCGAAAATGCCGAGAAGGTCGTGTATCCGCCCAGAAATCCGGTAATCAGCAGCAGGCTCCAAGCTTTGTCTGCGTGCCATGTGTTCAGTAGTGCCCATATTATGCCTATGGCGAGACATCCCGAGATATTGGCTGTCAGTGTATAGAGATAGGTGGCGCTGCCGGTGCAGATGTGCTGTATTCCGTAACGGCATAGCGAACCTATGCCGCCTCCGAGAAAAACTAACAAGCAGTGAAACATGGCGTCAGATGCTGGAATTAATATAGGCGGAAACTGGATTTAATTTGGACGGGAATTGGTTGCGGCTTTCATCAAATAGGCGTCATGACATTGCGCTGTGTTGCAGGCTGTCGCGAAGTCAATGCTGCACCCTGTATGGACGTAGTCGGCGTATCAGTGTGCGCCGGCAAATTCGTCCAGGAAGCGTGTGTCGTTTTCGGAGAACATACGTAGGTCTTTGACGCGGTATTTGAGGTTGGTGATGCGTTCGATGCCCATGCCCAGTGCGAAGCCGGAGTATACTTTCGAGTCTATGCCGCAGGCTTCGAGGACGTTGGGGTCCACCATACCGCAGCCGAGGATTTCGACCCATCCGCTGCCTTTGCAGAAGCTGCAGCCCTTGCCTCCGCACAGGTCACAGCTGATGTCCATTTCGGCAGATGGTTCGGTGAAGGGGAAGTAACTGGGGCGCAGGCGTATCTTGGTGTCGGCTCCGAACATTTCGCGAGCAAAGTACAGCAGTGTCTGACGTAGGTCGGCAAAGCTGACGTTTTTGTCCACATACAATGCCTCGACTTGGTGGAAGAAGCAGTGTGCACGTGCCGAGATGGCCTCGTTGCGATAGACGCGTCCGGGGCAGATGATGCGAATGGGTGGTTGGGTATGCTCCATTACGCGAGTCTGTACCGATGAGGTGTGCGTGCGAAGCAGCACGTCGGGACTGCGCTGTATGAAGAAAGTATCCTGCATATCGCGTGCGGGGTGGTCGGGCGCAAAGTTCAGCGAAGAGAATACGTGCCAGTCGTCTTCGATTTCCGGTCCTTCGGCGATGGTGAAGCCTAAGCGGCGGAATATGTCAACGATTTCTTCGCGCACGAGGCTCAGCGGGTGGCGTGTGCCCATGGGTATAGGCGAGGGTGTGCGTGTCAGGTCAAGTCCTGCCGGCAGTTCGTCTTGGGATGATAGGGCGTCACGAAGATTGTTGATGGTGTCTGTCGCAAGGTTTTTAAGCTGGTTGAGCAGCTGTCCCATTTCCTTCTTTTGGTCGGCCGGGACGGTGCGGAAGTCGTTGAAAAGCGAGGCAATCAGGCCTTTTTTACTGAGGTATTTGATGCGCAGTTCCTCTACCTCTGCCGGGGTGGAGGCTGTCAGAGCTTGTATTTCTTTGCTGAGGTTCTCTATGCGTTGCTTCATTGCTGAGAAATGTTTTTAGACCGAGGTGTTGTGCGACCCGGTGGTTTTTATCGTGCAAAGGTACTGAAATTTCTGCAAATAGTGGTATTGTCTTGCCGCTTTTTCGTGGTAAGGTTGCGAAAGAACCGCTTGATGGCAGTTCCGGCTTGTTTTGTTTGTCTTTCCGCGAAACGAATTTGCGACGTTTAGATGTCTGTGGCGACAGCTTAGTCTTCGGTTCGGGCGGTGGCCGTAGCGCGGCGCTGTGCCTCGCGACGAAGGGTGACGGCCAGCGAACGCAACTCGAAGGTGAGTGACCACCGCATGTACGGAATGCGTGATGATATGCCGGGTTTTTTCTGATATATAAAGGTGCCGTCACTTTGGCGCATATTGTCCAATGTCCAGCGAAGAACTTTTAGTGCCAGTGGACGATACTCATCGTAACTATTTGTTGTGTCTAATGTTACCGGAAGTTGCCCCGGACAATGGATGTCAATGGGATATCGATTATTGTTATAGTATGACGGTGTGCCGTCCGAGGCATCAAAGAACGTCGAGGTGTAGTAGGCGAGTCCGCGTTGTAATACTTCATCGTAAGTTTTATCGCCGGTCAGTCGTGCGTAATCGGCGTATGCATCAAGGTTGTAGCCTGTATGGAACGAGTCTACCCATCCGGTGACCGGTTTCAAGCCGTAGGTCCATGAGCCGTCGGGGCGCTGCTCGGCGGCGCAGGCTTTCAGCGACTGCCTGGCCAAGTCAAGCAGGCTCTCGTCCTTGGTGTAGGTATATATGCGTGTAAGTAGGCGTGACCCCAGCAGCGAGGCATTGTATATGGTGTCATTGCCCGCCATGGTCGAGTAGGATAGGATGACGCCTCCGGCGTGCGGGGTGCGTCGAAGATCATCGGTAACGAAGCGTGCGGCGGCGCAGGCGGTGTCTTTAAGCGTTTCGTCGCCGGTGATGTCGTAGGCATCGAGTAGTGCCCATACGGCAAAATTGGTGGCGACAACGGTGGGTTGTCCTGCCGGAAATAGGAATTCGCGGCGGCATTGCCAGGGGAAGTTGTAGCCCCATGCCGGACCGCTGAATCCGGGCGTGGCCAGTGATACAAGCAACTGTGACAAGCGGCTGATTTCGGCTTTAATAGTGTCTTTGTCCCCGAGTACTTCGGCTAATGACGGGTCGGCCTCGACTGCGTGATACAATTCGCAATGCGCTTGTACGGCCAGGGCTATGCCTTTGGCATTGTGCTGTTTGGGCACAAGCAATAGAGGACGCAGGTTAAGCGGTGAGCGCTTGAAAAGCTGTATCCAGCACAGGCGTATGATAGCGCTGTGTCCTATCAAAGGAATTGCGCGAAATACCTTGGAGTTGAGTCCATCGTAGGGATCCCAGCCTTTATAGTCGTTTCTGGCGCAGTAGTCGCGTAGTGAAGTCAGGGCTTCCATCAGCCCTTTGGGGTATTGCTTGTCCATGTGCATTGTGTTTATGCTTATAGTGCGAAGTGTTTCTTCGGTAATGCAAAATTACTCAGATAGTGTCATTCAACCAAATATTCGAGACAGTTGCACTTGCGATTGGCGAGAGGTGCATCGCTGTATAGTTTATGTTAGATGTCAATCGGACGCTGTGTGAAAGCTGTCATACGCTTTGCTACTCATCATCCAAAAGATATGCTCAGATGCTTCGCTGTTTTCAAAAAAAATCTTAAAACGGGGCGAAAAATGTGTTTGCCCCTTGCCGTGTCGCGAAAAAGCCGTACCTTTGTGGCATAAAACCACGGCGATTTAGTGTAGTGGCCTAGCACGCCACCCTCTCAAGGTGGAGACTCGGGTTCGATTCCCGAATTCGCTACTCGCCGAATGCAGAGAGCTGTCACCACGCGATGACGGCTCTCTTTGTATTTTGGTATTCAATAGTATAGCAGCCAAGACCCCGTGTCATACCAAACGTCTCAGCAGTGGAAAACGACACAGCATATTTTTTGATATTGGGCACCACAGTTGTGTGCCTTGCTATTGTTGTTATATGGCGTCGGTGGCGTCGATGTCGGCATCGACGAGCGTCTGTAGACTTGTCCGAAGCGGATGCTGCATCCGAACCTGAAAGGTCATTGGCTGAGTCGGTACGACGTGTGCCGCCGGTGCGGGAGTATGACGTGGCAACGGAAGATCCTGATGCTGTCGCCGGTGAAACGGATATTGAGTATGGAGCACCCGGGCATACCGAAAAGGTTTTAATGGTTGATGTTGAGACTACGGGACTGGCACTCAACAGTGAGGTGCCATGTTCCGAGTGCCCCGAGAATTGGCCGCGTATGGTGCGCCTCAGTTGGCTTGTAGTGGATGGCTCGGGTACTATAGTGCGCGACGGCGATTTGATAGTGCGTCCGTGCGGATTTGCTATACCTGAGGAGGTGGTTGATATTCATGGCATCGATACTGCAACGGCTATGCGCGAGGGTGTGGACCTCTCCGATGCTCTCGAAGTATTTGCAGCCGATGCTGAGGGTTGTGCGCGTCTGGTGGGTCATAATATTTGGTTTGACCGTAATGTCATTGGAGCCGAATGTCGTCGGCTGGGACGTGCCGATGTGCTTGATGGTATGCCGATGGTGTGTACAATGAAATTGTCAACTGCGTTTTGCGCTATACCGCATCCTGTGTATGTCTACAAATGGCCGCGACTATCCGAATTATACTACATTCTTTTCGGTCACGATTTTGAGAATGCCCACAACGGCGCTGCGGATGTACGTGCGGTGCACGACTGCTATGTTCAACTGAAAAAACTCAAAGTGATATGAATTTACGATGCAAAAGCGCGGCAATTGTGATTGTCGTATTATTGATGGCTATGGCTGCATGCAGTACCAAAGGCAAGAGTGACGAACGTAGCGAAAATCAGGAGGATAGCATAGCTACGGGAAGCGCTCCGGCGTTGTGCGTGCCTACGGCATCTTATAGTGCTGCTGAAAAAACGATACTCGGCGACTTCCGTTGTGTGAGTTCGCCGGACGCATCCGGGGTCAAGGCAGTGGTCATACCGCGCGGGATGATGGATACGGTGTCCGAGTCGCAGATGAAGCGCATTTTCAAATACTATGTGGATGGTGGCACGCTGCTGTTTCTCAATCCGTTGTCGCGCGATTGGCTGTACTTTTGGCGTAGGATGGAACGCTGTCGCGGTGACAAATCGGTGTCACTAAGCGCCAAAGCGACCACCGATTTGGATAATTGGGCGTCCGAGTTGACGGAGGTTGCATCGTATAGTGGTCGCGAAGCGATGTTTGATGCGTCCATTGGCTATGTCATCGGGCTGCGCTTGGGGGACTATTACTCGCAAACGGACAGCTTGGATATGCCTACTTTGCGCCGTTGGCTTGACGGTGTGCCGACGGCGACAATTGTGCACGAGCAATACGTGCGGCATCGCCGGAAATAATGCCGTAACATCTCGTATTACCGCTGCTTTTTCGGGGGGGGTGATTTGCTGAATCGTACGTAGTTGCCTTACTACTTTGGGTGTATGACGGACAGGACATCATCCGTGTCCAGTCCGGCACGCAGACATATCATTTCAAAGATTTGTCGGGGCGTATATCGCATACGCAGTTGATCCATGGCCATAGCTCCGTCGCGCTTGGATAGGCGTTGCCCGGCTTGGTTGCACAGCAGTGGCAGGTGTATATACTCCGTAGGCATAGGCAGGTCAAGTAGGTCTTGGATATACCGCTGTACGGCGGTGGACAGTAGTAGGTCCTCGCCGCGTACTACCTGAGTTATGCCCATCAATGCATCATCTACGGCTACAGCCAATTGGTATGCCCAGGCGCCGTCGCGTCGTCGTAGCACGAAGTCGCCGAAGGTCTCGGCGAGATTTATGTCTATGTGGCCGTGTATCATATCGTCAAAGGCGACGTTTGTGCCTCTGCTTTCTTGCAAGAATTCAGGGTAGGGCGGTACCATTATGCGCAAAGTCTCGGACAAGGATGCAGCGTCATATACCGGTTCACTCGGACGACAGGTGCCGGCATAGACGATATGGCCATCGCTTTGGTGCGGTGCTTGGGTTGCCATAATGTCGGCGCGTGTGCACCGGCATGGATAGACAAGTCTGAGGGAGGATAGCCGACGGAGTGCCTCGGCATAGATGTCGTGTCTACGGCTTTGGTATTGAGGTTCGCCGTCCCACTCCAATCCCAGCCATTGCAAGTCGTCCATTAGGATGTCGGCATACTCGGGGCGCGACCGCTGAGGGTCCAGGTCTTCGATACGTAGTATCCAGCGGCCGCCATTGCGGCGAGCGTGATAGCAGGATAGTATGGCGGTATAGATATTGCCTAAATGCATACGCCCCGTAGGCGACGGAGCAAACCGTCCACATACGGGGGCGTCATGCGAGCTGTGTACGCTCATATCTGTATCGCAGTGGCTTAGTCTTCGAAGATGTGTTTGAATTTGGAGAATAGGCGCTGCTTGTCTTCCTCGGAGGGCTTGAAGTTGGCCGAGCCTTGTAGTTTCTCGATGGCGGCTTTTTCGTCGGCAGAGAGAGTCTCGGGGATGTATACCATTACGTTGATGAGCTCGTCGCCTACGTTTCGGCTGTCATATTCGGGTAGGCCCTTGCCGCGCATACGCAGAATCTTGCCGGGTTGGGTGCCGGGGGCTATTTTCAGTCTTGCGCGTCCGCTGATGGTGGGTACTTCGACATTGCCGCCGAGTATGGCTGTGGGAAGGTCAAGCATCAAGTTGTATATCACATCGTTGCCGTCGCGTATCAGTTCGGGGTGTTTCAGCTCCTCGATGACTACGAGCAAGTCGCCGTTGACACCGCCGTTTTGCGCAGCATTGCCTTCGCCGCGCAGTGTCAGTACCATTTCGTCGGTGACACCGGCGGGTATGGTGAAAGTTACTTCGCGGTCTTGACGTTGTACGCCTGTGCCGTGGCAGTACGGACATTTTTCGGTGATGACTTTACCCGAGCCGTGGCAGGACGGACAGGTTGTCTGGGTCTGCATAGCGCCGAGTATTGTTTGCTGTACGCGAGTGACCACCCCGGTGCCGTGACAGGTTTGGCAAGTAGCTGTCGCCGTGCCGTCTTTTGCTCCTGTGCCGTTACAGTGGCTGCACTTGACGTCTGTAGGTATTTTAAGCGTCTTGGTGACGCCTTTGGCGATGTCTTCGAGTGTCAGTTTGACGCGTATGCGTAGGTCCGAGCCGCGGTTGACGCTGCGGCGAGCTCGTGTGCCGGCGTTGCCGCCGAAGTGCATACGTCCGCCGAAAATGTCGCCGAATTGCGAGAATATATCGTCCATGGACATGCCGCCGGCGTGGTAGAATCCACCGGCACCGCCGCCGAATCCCTGCGGACCCATATTGTGGCCATACTGGTCATACTTTTGACGTTTTTCGGGGTCGCTTAGCACATCGTAAGCCTCGGCTGCCTCTTTGAACTTCTCCTCAGCTTCTTTTTTCTTGTCTTCGGGGTCGCTTTGGTGACGGTCGGGGTGGTATTTGATGGCGAGTGTGCGGTATGCCTTTTTGATTTCGTCCGCTGTGGCAGTTTTGCTCACGCCAAGTACTTCGTAGTAGTCTCTTTTATCCATTGTTTTGTATTGTGCAATCGGATGCTCGTGTGCGTCCTCTCAAATTATTGTGCTACGACGACTTTGGCGTGGCGTAGTACTTTGTCGTTGATTGTATAGCCTTTTTGGGTGGTGTCGATGACCTTGCCCTTTTGAGCCTCGTCCGGTGCGGGAATGGTGGCTATAGCCTCGTGAATGTCGGCATTGAAATCGGCGCCGGTGGATTCCATGGCTTTAACGCCGTTGTCGCCGAGATGCTTTACCAGTTTGTTGTATATCAACTCCATACC